>JAJDEH010000367.1 GCA_029259935.1 Planctomycetota bacterium | reverse complement strand
GGGCCAAGGCGCCCTGTGTCTGTGCGCGACCTGGCTGGTCGGAGAATGGTTTGAGCGGCGTCGCGGGTTTGCGACCGCGGCCGCGGGACTTGGCGGCAGTTTGTCAGTGATGACCTTCCCGCTGATCAACGGCTTCTTGATTTCCAATTACGGATGGGAAACGGGCTGGGCCGTCATGGCGTGGCTGGTTTGGATCGTCTTGGTTGGTCCGGGCTTGCTGCTGATCCGCGACCGGCCGGAAGATTTGGGCCTGCATCCCGATGGCGATCCGCCACCACCGGCAACGCCGAAGCCTTCTGAAGACTTTCCAACATCGGAACCGTGGACGGCGGTTGATGTATTGCGCGATCCGACATTCTGGAAACTGTTGGCGGTTCCGGCGACGAGCGGTTTGGTGGGAACCGGTTTGATATTTCATCAAGTGTCGTTGCTTGGCAGCCGCGGAGTTTCGCCAACGTGGGCTTTGGGGCTGATTGCCATCCAGGCGGTCATATCGTCTTGCGCCGCCCTGGGAGCGGGTTGGCTCACCGATCGATTGCCGGGCCGCTATTTGCTGTGCGCAGCGATGATACTCTTGGCCACGGCGGTCGCGACAGTCTCGATTCTGCCCTTGTCTGCTTTCGCGATCTTCTATGCAGCCGTGATGGGCCTTCATGGAAGCGTCATTCGCAGCACCGGCATGGTCGTTTGGATGACCTACTATGGCCGAGCCAACCAAGGGACCATCCGCGGCTGCGCGATTTCGGTCATGATTCTCTGTGCGGCTCTGGGGCCTCTGCCACTGGCCCTGGCCATCGATTATTTTGGGTCGTACAACGCCGCGCTCTTGTCCTTCCTGATCATGCCACTGGTTGCCGCGGTTCTGGTGGCGACCGCGAAACCGCCAATGCCCCGCGGTGATTGACGGGTGTCATGGAGCTGGATTGGCATCGGTCGTCTCCCTCGTTGGCACGGTTGGGCAAGCCGGCCATGCCAGCAGTGGCATCACCCCGGTTGTAGATCCTTATGGGCGGCAGGTAATCTCTTTGTAAAACCTTACCAATCGCGCTTGTTGACGCATTGCTTCTCGTGAATGTGGTATGTTGTGGCTATCGTACTATCGCGTTAGCGGTCAGTTTTTGGCCGTCCCCTCGTCGGCGATTGTTGAAGATGGTTGCACTTTCAGTGCGGACTCGCTGTCAAACTAGACGGAAATCTGACGAAGCGCCCGTGGATTGAACCCCGAGCGCCTCAGCCAAGGAGACGGATATGGGTAGCCCATTGCGAGTTGTCGTCGTCAAGCCCAGCAAGTACACCCCCGCGGGCGACGTCGAGCGATTTCGTTGGGGCCTGATCCCCAATAGTACGGTACCTCATGTTCGCAGCATGACGCCGACCGAGCTTGAGGGAAGCAACCTGGACGTCCATGCGATCGATGAATACGTCCACACCGATCTGAAATATCTTTCCTTATTAGAACACTCGCCCGGCAGCCGCACGTTGGTCGCGTTGGTTGGCGTGCAGAGTCATCAGTTCCATCGGGCGTTGGATCTGGCGGCCTACGCGCATAAGAATGGGTGCATGGCCGTCATCGGCGGGCCGCATGTGATGACTTGCGACACGTCCGAGATGCAAGGACGGGGAATCAGTTTTGCCTTGTCCGAAGCCGAATTAGTGTGGCCCCAAATCCTGCAGGATGCGAAAGACGGCGAGCTGCAACCGGTCTACGGGCGCGACCAGCGGTGGCAACAAGAATTGGAAGCCCCCGTCATTATTCCGCCCACGCGACGAGACTTGCGGCGCTACGTCAATCCGCTTTTGGGACTCTACCCGGCCCGCGGTTGCCCGTTCATCTGTAACTTTTGTTCCGTCATCAAGATCGCCGGGCGGCGCGTGCGTAGCCAGAGCGTGGAGACGACCATGGCCAGCCTGCGGGCGGCCAAAGCGGCAGGTGTCCGGCTGATCATGTTCACGTCGGACAACTTCAACAAGTACGCCGATGGCGAGGCGCTACTAGAAGCCATGATTGAGGAAAAGCTCGGACTCGATTTCTTTTGCCAATGCGATACACAAATCGCAAGACAGGAAAAGCTGGTCGCCCTGCTGTCCAAAGCCGGCTGTTACCAAATCTTCATCGGCGTCGAATCGTTTAACCGGCAGACGTTGATCGAAGCCAAGAAACGCCAGAATCGACCCGATACATACCGCGACATCGTGCGGCTGTGTAGCGAACATGACATCGGTTCGCACTTTTCAAATATCATCGGATTTCCTAACGAGACCGAACGAGAAGTGGACGAACACCTGGAAACATTGTGCGCTTTGGGGCCAACTTGGTCGTCGTTTTATGTCCTCTGTCCGATTCCCGGCACCGAGCAATACGACGAATTCCTGGCGGACGGGCTGATCACCGAGAAGAACCTGGACCGCTTTGATACGACATGCCTTACCTGGCGTCATCCCCACTTTTCGCGCGAGCGGCTTTCCGAGTTGTTGTACGACTGCTATCGCCGTTTCAACTCCTGGTCGCATGCACTGCAGAATGTCAAGGACCGTGGCTTGCGACACAAAAAGAAAGTGACCAAGTCGTTGGGCAGTCTCGGCATGTCGATGTTCATTCGCTATTGCGCGTGGCGACGAATGCATCCCATGTCGGGCGGAGTGATGCGCGTTCGCAGAGACGGCGTGAAGGAATTCATGGAGCTTCGAAAACAGACCTACGATTTTGAACTCGCTCCGTTGCCGCAAAGCCTGCCGGCGGAAGAAGTCGTCGTGCCCGAACCGGAACTGTACGAGGCCAGTGATTACGCCCCGGGGGCCGTCGGCTGAAGCCGGTCCAAGCAATCTTGATCGTTACGCGGTATGCCGCTGATCGCCGTACGCTCGCAGCCCGTGGCCGTCGTCGCGGACCAGGAATGCTGATGTTGCCACTGGCTGACAGCCAAACGGCTGGAAAAACTCTTGTGGACCTACTGTTGCCACATTTAGGATGGTAATCGCTATCTTCGTTTCCTGATTGAAGTTGCCGGGCGCTATTCACGGAATTCACGGCGAATTCGAAGAGTCAAAATCATGATGGGAGGAACGACCCATGAGAAACAGGGCCACGATTGCCTGCTTGTGCTGGCTGACGGCTTCGCAAATCTTGGCGCAAGGGACCGCCGAGAATGATCCGCTGGTGGGCGACAAGCGTTTGAACGCGTGGAAGCGAATGCTGGGCGACGAGGATGTGAAAGTCCGCAGGACGGCCGCCTGGGACCTTGGTAAGATCGTCCCCGATGCCCAAGCGGCTCTACCGGCCGTACCCATGCTTATCGAGGCGCTCCAGGATGAAGACCAGTTCGTTCGAAATGGAGCCGCTTCGACTCTGGGTCGGATTGGTGCGCCGTCGGCCGTCACCGCTCTGATTGCAGTGGTCGAAGGCGATAAGGAAGACATGGTCCGCGATACTGCCATTCGGGCTCTGGGCGGAATAGGCCTCAATGCCAGATCGGCCATACCCATCGTCATCGCGGCGCTCGATGACGATTCCTCGCGCGTTCGCAACGGGGCCGCTAATGCCCTCGGCCGAATTGCCACGCCAGACGAAGCAATCCCACGGCTGATCGGAGTGTTCAAAGGCAAGAGCGGCGAGGTTCACACTTGGGCCGCGGCCGGCCTCGGCAGAATCGGTGCGGAGGCGGTTCCCGCGCTGAGGGAGGCTCTGCGCGACGAGAGCCCATCGGTCCGCCGAGGCGCCGTCAAAGCGCTGCATCGAATCGGCCCCGGTGCGAAAGCGGCCGTGCCCGAACTCGTCAAAACGCTCCAAGACAAATATGGGGATCTGCACGAAAAAGCCGCTCGCGCGCTGGCCGCCATTGGACCCGAGGCAAAATCGGCCGTGCCCGCGCTCATCGAGAGTCTTAAGGACCGATACTCGGGAGGACGCGAAGGTGCCTGCCATGCCCTCGGCAGGATCGGTCCAGAAGCCAAATCGGCCGTGCCCGCGCTGATCGAAACGCTGAAGGACAAGGACGAGGATGTCCGCGCGGCGGCGGCCCGCGCGCTCGGTGCAATCGGCCCGCAAGCCAAGGCGGCCGTTCCCGCGCTCATCGAAACTCTTCAGGACGAAGAGTCGGATGTCCGCCGAGCGGCCATTGACGGCCTCGGTGGAATCGGCCCCGACGCCGAGTCGGCCGTGCCAGCTCTGATTAGCCGTCTGTCGCGGCACGATACTAGCGCCGCACTTAGCAACATTGGTCCGGCCGCCGTTCCCGCCCTGATCGAAACTCTGAAGAACGAAGACAAGCAGGCCCGCCGAGGTGCGGCGCGGGCTCTCGGCGGCATCGGGCCGGACGCCAAGTCGGCCGTTCCCGCCCTGATAGAGGTGCTGGCGGACAAGCGCGGTGCCGTCCACGTACAGGCCCGCAATGCCCTCGGCGAAATCGGCCGGGCGGCGATCCCCGCGCTGCTTGAAACCCTTCATGCCGACGATGAGCTCTTGCGCCGCGGTGCCGCGCGGGCGCTCGGTAAGGTGGGAGCCGCGCCGGAAACGGTCGTGCCCGCCCTCATCAAGGCGCTCCCTGACGACGAGTCGGGAGTCCGCTACGACGTCAGCCACGCCCTCGGGTCTATCCCGGCGGCCGTCCCCTCAGTCGTCGAGGTTCTCCAGGATGGGGATGTGACCGCGCGCTATTGGTCCACCGTCGCCCTCGGCCGGGTCGGCGCGAATGCCAACACCGTCGTTCCCGCGCTCATCAAAGCGCTCAATGACAGGGACAATAGTGTGCGCGCTGGCGCGGCTTCGGCCCTCGGGAAAATCGGCCCGCCGGCTCGTCCCGCCATCGCGGCCTTGAGGAAGTTATTCCATGACCCGGAGTCCAACGTTCGCGCGGACGCCCGCCAGGCGATCCCTAGAATCGAGCAGCGTTAGTTCACGACCGTGTTTCTGCTGTATCGGGAGCGCTGGCGGGAAGACGCGCCCGAGTTGGAGGGCAGATCGCCAATCGTTATGCAGCAAGACCACCCAAAAAATGGACTGACGCCGAAAGTGTCTGAGCGACCACATATCCGCATAATCGGCGATGTCCACGGTCGAATCGCCGCTCGCCCTAAACGCAAAGAACGCAACGTGCGTGACTTGCTGCCGCGCTCACCTTATCAGGCGCGCAGCGATCGTGGCCGCAACTATCTCAACCTGATCGAACCTTCAACGTATTCTGTCCAAATCGGCGACTTCGGGCTCGACTACAACCGCCTGTCAGATGTTGATCCTGCATTGCATCGGATCCTTGCTGGCAATCACGACAATATGCCGAATCTGACGTCACACTTTCTTGGCGACTTCGGGTTACAGTCGATCCCGCTTCAAAGTGGATCATTCAAGTTCTTTTTCGCGCGTGGTGCTCACAGCGTTGACATTGATTGCCGTACTGAAGGCGTTAATTGGTGGCCCGATGAAGAATTGAACGATGCTCAATTGGATGCCGCGCTGGCCCAATACGACTCCATAGTTCCGCAAATCGTCATTTCGCATGATTGCCCGTCCGAAATCGTGCCTCTGGTTGCGACAATTAATGTGACCACTAAGCCAAGCAAAACCAACAAGTTGCTTCAATCCTGTCTCGACTTGCATGCGCCGTCATTGTGGATATTCGGGCATCATCATCGCAATTGGTCGTTCCATCATCAACAAGGTACAAAGTTCGTGTGTATCGGGCAGCTTGGCTACTTTGACTTCGACGAAACGGGCTCGGCAATGTTTGACGTTCCGCGATAAATGCGTGATAACGGAGTAAAAGAGGTGTTTGCATCCGCCTGGCGGCTCATCACGAAACGGCAAACTTCAACGCACGATCTAACCGTCTCAAAGCAGCCGGATAGATCGCAACTTCTTACGCGGCACGCCGCTGATCGTCGTGTCCTGGCTGGTCGGTTCCGCGGCTACCAGAAAGTGGGAGCTTGGCGGATGACTCGGCCACGACCCACTGGCGACCTAGGATCTCGAACGCGTAATGTAGATGGTCCAGACGCGGAGCTTGCTGCTGGCTGCCGCCAGTGGCGGAAATCACGATGTAGTTGCCGTCGTCGCGAACCATGGAATGCTGATATTGCCACTGGCTGCCATGGGCCACGGCTTTCTGGCCTTCCCAATTGGCTTCAGACAGCAGCTGGCCGCCTGGTTGAGCATAGCAGGCCAGTTCGATTTGAGCGGTGCCGACCGGTGCCAGTTGGCGGCAAATCGCTTCCCAACCGTCGTGGCCCACTTCGTCGGCCGAATGCTGCATCCGGACGATGAGGTTTCGCCTCTTTAGACCATGCGCCGAGTCGATAAAAAATCGGCTGGCGGCTTGAACGTGTCGCGCCGCGAGCAACGCCTCGTCGTAACCGAAAAGGCGACACGAAACGACCGCGGCCACGATGACCACGTAGGTTAGTAACGCGATGAGGTCGGTGGCAAGAAAGGCCGAGAGAATGGCTCCGGCCGACATGAAGAGCGAGATCCCGGCGATGGCCGCGACGGTTTGCACGGCCGTCCAACCGCGCCGCTGCAGACAGTGGTGAATGTGTTCGCGATCCGCCTCGGCGAACCCCTTCCCCCGCAGCTTACGCCGGGCGATGGCCACGAACGTATCGAGTACCGGCAATCCCAAGACCAGTAGCGGCACGGCCAGAGCAAACCCGGTTGTCTTCTTGAAGTTTGCCTCCAGCGCGATGGCCCCCATCAAGAATCCGATAAGTAGGCTGCCGGAATCTCCCAAGAAAATTCTGGCCGGCGGCCAGTTATGAATCAGAAATCCCAACACCGCGCCGCAGGCCAACAAAGAAATTACTGCCATGTGCGTCTGGCCGCCCAGCATGGCCAAGAACGCAAAGGTGGCCAGCGCCACGACGCCGATTGTGCTAGCAAGTCCGTCCATGCCATCCATCAAGTTGACGGCATTGGCGCAGGCAACCAGCCACAGCAGAGTGAACGCCGTTCCTGCCACCGCTCCCATTTCGATGTGGAAGGAAAACAAATGAATCGATGACGAAGCGGGCAATCCTAGAGCAAAAGGCAGGCAAGCAAGAACTTGCAGACAAAGCTTTCGCCGAGGCGGGATGGACCAACGGTCGTCCGCCACACCCACAAGCCAAATGGCACAGCCCGATACCGTCAACCAGGTCAAGAAGCTTTCCAACTCGGGAAACGACCCCAGCAAATTGGGATAGACCTGGCGTGCAATCAAAAACACTGCCAGCAGAGTTGCGAAGATCGCCGCGCCGCCTAGTGAGGGAGTCGCCGTGACGTGCAGCTTGCGGGTACCATCCGGGCTGTCAAGAAATCCCAATTTGGGGGCGACCCACTTCGCAACCCACGTCAGCAAGTAGCTACAACAGGCGACCGCGAACAAAGCGGTCAGCAGCAAGACTACGTCGATTTGGTGCATGGGAGGCGTTGGAGAGGCTTAAACGTCGTCGATTTACGGGCGCTGAAATGGAGTAAGACAAGGTTGACTGGGTGGCTCGGCGATTGGGTCGTGAAGACACCACGTTCGGTTGTCCACCAAGTGGGTGGTGTTCGACCTCATGTTCGAATTTGTATCGGCGTTTTTCATCGCGGATGTAAGCACCGTTAGAAGTAAACCGTTGTAGGATCATCACTTCGGGCTTAGGAATGGAATAACTGGAATGTCCTGCTAGCAAATTCATTTCAACTGCTATATTCGCGCCGCTTGTGGGCGTAACGCCGGGCCATGGGTCTCGCTTTGCGGTAATCCGCATCTCGGAATTCGGTGTGACAACAAATCGCTATCTCTAGTACATTCCCGCTATTCGGACGATCTTCCGACCACCATTTTGCCCATCGGCGGCAAGTACGGCTTAAGGGCCAAGCTTGCGACCTATCGCAGTATGCGACTGACGATCATTAATCAGTTCTATTTGCCGGACCTAAGTCCCACGGCGAGGCTTGCCGCCGCGGTTGCCGAACATCGCGCCGTGCAAGGCGATGAAGTCACGGTGGTCGCCAGCCAAGGGACCTACATCGATAGCCAAACCTCAGGCCGGTCGATCCACGGCAGGGCGAGGGCGAACAATCCTTGCATCTATCGAACTTGGACGCCGCCCATCGGACAAGTCAACCTCATCCGGCGGTGTATGACGTTCGCCCTGTTCACGTTGCTGGCCACCGTGAACATGCTGCGGCTGAAGCGGCAAGATGTGATCATCGCCATGACGACGCCCCCCTTCATCGCCTGGGTTGCCGTATTGCACAAAATCCTGCATCGGCGAACCAAGATCATTCTTTGGAGCATGGATTGTTATCCGGAAGTCGCGGAGCGCGCGGGAACGATTAAGCCTGGAGGCATCGTCAGCCGCCTGCTGAGATTGCAAAATCGCGTTTTGTTCCGCTGGGTCGACCACGTAGTCTGTCTCGAATCCGAAATGCGCGATCTGTTGCGGTCTCACTACAACCCCAACAACGGCGTTCTGCCGGCTTCGGTGATTCCCAATTGGGAAAGCCGATCTTTCGCAACGGCGGTCCGCGAATGCGCGCCGACGAATCGGACTCGCTTGGCCGACCGCGAACTCGTCGTGCTGTACTCCGGTAACTTGGGAACCGGGCATCAATTCGACACGGTCTTGGAGACGGCCGACGCGCTCGCGGCCGAACCATTTCGATTTATCTTCGGCGGGGGCGGGTCGCGGATGCAAGCCATGGAGAACGCGGCGAATCAGCGGCAGTTGAGCAACGTCGAGTTTCGTTCTTACGTCCCGCGCGAGGTGCTTCCCGCGCTGCTCGCCAGCGCCGATTGCAGCTTGATCACCCTGCGCGATTCAATGTTGGGCGTAATGAGTCCTAGCAAGTTGTATACGAATTTGGCGGCGGGACTGCCAATCGTCTACGTCGGCCCCGAGGGTAGCCATGTGGACCAGATCATTCAGCAGTTTTCCTGCGGGGTCAGCGTGCGGCATGGCGAAGTCGGGCGGCTGCGCGACTTCCTGCTCCAACTGCAGGGCAGCCCAACCTTTCAGCAAACTCTCAGGAATCACGCTCTGCGAGCGTTTGATACGGCCTGCAACGACGAACGATCGCTGGCTGCCTTCGATGCGGTCATTGACACGGTGCGGCCTGGAGCAGTCGCCTGTGACAAGGTTGCGAAGGTCATTCCCGCTGACGGCCATGGCGATCCACCCGCGCGGAAAACGGCCGCCTGATCGTCGATGCTAGGGGCGGGCAACTCCGCAATTAAGCTTGGCGTTTAGTTGAGAATTCGCCTACTGGCTGCTACGCTGGCAAGTTAGTCGGCGATTTTCCTATTCCCACCTTCGCGGTTCCTTCCCATGCTTGCACATCCTCGATGTTACGTTGCTCGTTGCACTTTCCTGCTTGGGCTGCTCAGTTCGTCTGTCACCATGTTGGTGGCGGCCGAACCTGCCAAGCCGGTAAACAGTCCCGTCGCGGCCAAGGATTCACTGCGTCATTTTGTTTTGGCTCCGGGACTCGCAATCGAACTGGTCGCCAGCGAACCTCAGGTGGTCGACCCGGTCGCGGTGCGCTTCGACGCGGATGGGCGGATGTGGGTTGTGGAAATGCGCGACTATCCGCTGGGACCCAAAGAGGGAGAAATGCCGAAGTCGCGCATCAAAGTGCTTGAAGATCGCGATGGCGACGGACGTTACGAAACCGTCACGGTCTTCGCCGACAATCTGCTGTTTGCCACCGGCGTTCAGCCTTGGCAAGGCGGCGTGTTCGTCACGATGGCGGGCCAAGTGGCTTACATGAAAGATACTACGGGCGACGGACGCGCGGACCTGAGGAAGACTTGGTACACCGGATTCGCGCAGCAGAATTCCCAGTTGCGCGCCAACCATCCACGGTTCGGGTTGGATAACCACTTGTACATCGCCAATGGATTGCGCGGCGGCGCGGTCGTCGACGCCGGCAAGCCGGACAGCAAGCCGTTGTCGATCAGCGGAATGGACTTTCGTTTCGACCCGCGAACACGAAAATTCGAAGCCATCAGCGGCGTCGGCCAGTTCGGCCTGACGTTCGACGATTGGGGAAACCGCTTCGTGGTCAGCAATCGCAACCCGCTCAAGCATATCGTGTTGGAGGATCGCTATTTGAAGCGCAACCCGTCGGCGGTTGTGTCGACGGTGTTTCACGATGTGGCCAAGTCCGGGGCTGATTCGCGATTGTTTCCGATCGCCCGCTCGTGGACGACTTCGAATCTGCACGCCAATCAGTTCACGGCCGCCTGCGGAGTTAAGATCTATCGCGGCGACGCGCTGCCCCCAGAGTTTTTCGGCAACGGATTCACTTGCGACCCGACCGGGCACTTGGTGCATCGCGAAGTGATCCAATCCAAGGGAGCGACCTTTGCATCCACTGCCGGGCGCGAGGGCGTCGAATTTCTTGCGTCGCGCGACGACTGGTACAGCCCCGTCAATTTGGAGGTTGGACCCGACGGGGCGCTCTATGTCGTCGATATGTATCGAGCGGTCATCGAACACCCGCAGTTTGTGCCCACGGAACTGAAACAGCGTCCTGACCAACTGAACGGAAACGACCGTGGCCGCATTTATCGAATCATCG
Source organism: Planctomycetota bacterium (assembly GCA_029259935.1). Next base: position 11,673 of record JAJDEH010000367.1, on the reverse strand, counting down.
CGGCGAAGGGCGCGCCGAAGCGTGATCGACCTCGCTTATCACAAGCATCAAGCCGGCAATTGGCCGCGGCACTGGATCACGACAATGCCTGGCATCGCGAAACGGCCCACCGACTTTTGGTCGAGCGATCCGCCGAGGACGTCCAAGAGCACGTCCGCCACGCGGCCGTTCACGGCAAGACACCGGCAGCGCGTGCCCACGCGGCGTGGATCATGAAGCGTCACGATATGTTGACGGAAAAAGATATCCACCGCGCACTGGACGATAAGGACCCACGCGTTCGCGAGCAGGCGATCATCCTCGCCGAGCCGTTCATCAAGAAGAAAGGCGTTCTACGCGGCCAAGTCTTGCAATTGTGTTCCGATTCCGATGATCGAGTCTATTTTCAGGCGGCGCTCAGCTTGGCACCGCTGCTGGACGGGAAAGAGGGAACTGACGAGTTGGCCGCGGTATGGGGCGGCGTCAAGGGTCGAATCGATGATGTGTGGATTAGAAACGCGACCCGCATTTGCGTGGGTAGGCAAGACCATGCCCTGGCCGGTTTGATTCTTTCGCAGCCGACCGACGGGCAAGCCTCGCGGGCTCAATTCGATTTCGTCTCCGAGGTCTTTACGCAGCTTGGACGGCGATCCGACAAGGAGTCGCACAACGCGGCCGTCGGCCACATCGCGGCAACGCGGTCGAAAGGAAACCAACAACTTCGACGACTAGCCCTGGTCAGCTTCGCCCGGACGGCGCGCCGACCACTAACGACGATTCTGGCCGACCAGGACGAATCGGTTCGCGAACAAATCGACGGGTTATTTACCGATGCAAGGAACGCGGCGCTAAGCGCTGAAAACTCGCCCGCCATCCGCACCGAAGCGATCGCCATGCTGGCGTTTCACGGCGGTGCCAAATCCGCCTTGGCCACGCTGACCGAAGATCCCTCGCAAGCGATTCAGATTGCGGCAGTTCGCTCGCTGGCCCGTCATGGTGACATCGAGCCATGGAAATCGTTGCTTACCCGCTTCCCGAGCGGTTCGCCGGCGCTGCGCAGCGCGATCTTGGATGGAGCCATGGCCAATGCCCAGCGAGTGGCCATCTTGCTGGACGAAATGGAAGCTGGTCACATCAAGCCCGCCGAACTGAGTCAAACTTACACCAACCGCTTGCTGAAGTATGGCAACGCCGGCCTGCGGAAGCGGGCTCAAACAATTCTCGCCGACGCGATTCCAGGCGACCGCAAGAAGATGCTGGCCGAGTATCAAGTGTCATTGAAAATGAAAGCCGAACCAGTCCGCGGCCGTGAAGTGTTCAAGCAGAACTGCGCCACCTGCCACCGCATCGGCGACCTGGGAGTCAACGTCGCACCCGATATTTCCGATTCACGCACCAAGACGCCGGTCCAAATCCTCACGGACGTCATTCAACCGAATCGCGCCATCGACAACAATTACGTGGCCTACGTCGTCGTGGTGGCGGATGGACGCGTGCTGACGGGAGTCCTGTCGTCGGAGACAGCCACTTCGGTAACGCTCAAGCAACCCGAAGGCAAAACCGTCACCATTCCGCGCGGCGACATCGAAGAAATTCGCTCGACAGGTTTGTCGTTGATGCCCGACGGCTTGGAGAAGAAGATCACGCATCAACAGATGGCCGATCTTATTTCATTCGTCAAGAATTGGCGTTACCTGGATGGCAAAACGCCTTATGCTTCGGGGTCCGAAGAGTAGCCTTTCGCTATGATCGCGGAGCGATCAGCGACTGAAACCCCACAAGTCCATCGCATTGCGGCCCAAGATCTTTTCTTGATCGGACTTGGTGAAGAAGGGGATCTTGTTCTTGATGAGGTCGATTTCCTTGTCCAGCGTGGGTCGGTCGTAGGCGGCGCGAGCGGTTCCCGGATAGCCGGTTCCGAACAGCAGGCGATCGGGGCCGAACGCTTCGTAGACCCGTTTAACATCTGGATAAGCGTCCGCGAACGGATATTTGCTGGACTTTGAGACGGAAGCCAATTCGGAGACCTTGACCCACACGTTGGGATAATTGGCCATCGACAACAGCGACCGAAGATCCGTATCGGCATCGTCGGCACCAAGGTCAATTTGGCTCAGGTGATCAATGATTATCTTGACGTCGGGGTGGGCCCTGACCATTTTGGCCAGCTTGCCAAGCTGTTTCGCTCCGATGAAGAAATTGAATACCGCGCCTAGTTTCTTCGCCGTCCGCCATACGCGATGCGTTGCCTCCGCGTCGAGCCAACCGTCACCGCCGTGGTTTCCATCCTGGTAGTAGATCGGACTGAACCGCATTCCGTGTAGGCCATGTTCCTTGATCCAGAATTCCATCTTCTTGGCGACGTCAGGATCGGCCGGGTCGATCAAACCGTGAGCCTTGAAGCGATCGGGATATCGCTTGACGCAATCCGCGACGTACGTGTTGTCCCAACCGTGGTAGATCACTTGGACCAGCACGGCATGAGTACAGCCATGGCGATCCATGTCGTCAACCAGCATCTCGACGGTCGCTTCATGCGGCACGTCCGCGTGGGCAAAGTCCTTCTTGTAGGGATGGGGAAACGGATATCGCTGGGGATCGTTGGCCCAGACATGCATGTGTGTGTCGATAATGGGCGGGCTTTTCTTAGCGGCAGCCACGGCGTTGTTCCAATTCAGCGTGGAGTTGAGCGCCACGGTCGAGCAGGCGGCAACTTTGAGAAAGTTTCGACGGTTGACAGGTTGTCCGCCGTTTTGGTTTTTGGTGTTACGGTTCTCGGCGTCTTTGTTTGACGTCATGTTCTTCGTCCCAATTTGCCTGCTTCGTTCACGGCGTCGCCTCCGTTTCACGCCTTCGTGCGACGAAGACGGCGGAAGATGAGGGCGGAGGCAAAGACCCCACTATATCATCCAGTGCTTGGCAAAGCGATTTTGGACGGATTCCCAGATGATGCACCGCTGGAAGCATCGCGTTGCTTTACCAGCGCCCCGCGCGTGGGACGGTACGGCTCAAAGCGGGTCGTACTGAATTTCGAAGTCGTGCTTGCCGATGGAAAGCATGACGCCCGGGTCGACGGGTTTCTTTTGCTGCGGCGGAATGCGCACGCCGTTGATGCGCACCCCGTTGGTGCTGCACATATCTTCCACAAACCAGAACCCTTGGTCGTTGGTCAGTTCGCAATGCAGGCCCGATACGTTGGATTGACGAATCACCAGATCGCATTCGCGGTCGCGCCCAATGGTGATCCGCGGCTTGTGCAGTGGAAAACTTTTGCCCGCCATGGAACTCAGCGTCCCGAATCGCGCTTTGGCCTGCTGACGCGCGGGCCGATTGCCTTCTTGATGGTCGGGAACATCGTGGGAGACTTCGGTATCGATCAAGCTTTGCGGAGCTTCGGACGATTCGGGCTTGCGCACGGAAGACAACGTCGGGGCCACGGCATCCGCCAGCCAACCCATGACGTCGTCTTCCATCTTGTCGCTCGATCTTCTAGCGCCGCCACGCGCCTCGTTCGGCAAGACCAATTTCTTCTTCCTGACGGATTTCGAGTCGGCCTTGGGTCGCTCGCCGGCGAGACCGGGAAGGATCGTGTTGGGATCAACGGCTCCCTTGGCGGTTTCGAAATCGCCGTTTTTCAAATCGTCTTCACGCAAGTAGAACACCCGACGCACGAATCGTCCGGTGGCTGGATCCACGGGTGCATTTTCGGTCAATTTGGCGTAGCCAACGACCCGTCCGCCACCCCGTGGCACAAGTCGTCCGCCGCGATTTTCGCAGTTGTGAATCAGCAGCACACGCACGAATGGTAGCTGAGAAATATCCGTGAGCCACATGATACTTGCTTCATATGCCAGCGGATCGTTTGACGTCCAAGTCGACATCCGTCCTTCGTCGAGGATTTGGACGACTTCACAACGTCCATCGCGATAGTCGACCTTGCGCGTCTTCAAGGCGTTCTTTTGTTCCGATGCCGAATTCATGCCCTTCTCCATCATCATGTCGACGCCCAGGGGCGGGCGAATCATTCACAACTAATGGTCACGACTTGGCCGCCTGTTTCAAAAAAAGACGACTGCCAGTATTGAGAACCGGTCGCCGTAACACCAATTCTACCCAGCAGCATTCAACACTCAGAAAGAGAAAAAGTTCTGCTGAGCAATGATGGCAGATAGCACTTATGAGGGGTTTCATGATCTCTCAGTTGAGCGGAGCATGCCATCCCTTAGTACCACTGATAGGCATACTCACGAAACCGTTCCCAAGTTTCGGTGCGTTTCTGGTCGTCGGCCTGATACTCCGACCACAGATGGTTGTTTCGGGAAAACTGGCGCGACATCCTTTGGTCGGCGAGCTGAACCGTGGTCCAACCCTTGAGCTGGCACGACGCCCGTGTTTCGGCTGCCATCATTTCGCGATCGGCCAACATGGCCCGCATCCCCTCGCGAATGATCTCGTTCTCGCAATCCAGTAGCGGGCTTAGGACCAAGATTCCTTCAGTGCTAACGGGATGCTCGGTGATTTGCACCACCGGAGCCAGTTCGCCGGCCATGATCCGGCGCACGTTGTAACGATGGACCAAGGTATCGACGGGCGTTAACGCGAATAAGTAGATGGCGAAGGCCAACGTCCATAAGTGCTGTCGGACAAGCCACAGAAAATTGCGTTGTTGTTTGATCTTCCAAATCACCAACATGAAGCCGCAGACCACGGTGAAGATTCCAAACAGCCCCACGACTCGCATTCTTGTCATGCCGTTGAAATCGATGTAGATGAACATGCGATTGAAGACGGCTGCCGCCAGGATGAAATTCTGAAAGGACCAAATCCACGCCAGTTTCTTCAGCATGGGCAATCGCTCGTCGCGCAGGACGCGCCCGCGGAACACCAGCGACAAGACCAGTGTCGCCAGGGCCAAGGCCACGGTCAGCCAAGCCGCGCCCTCATGCGCGTATCCGGCGTAGTAAAAGCCCTCGGGAAACTGGCGAAACCAAAGCGTCGCGAACTCAAACGCCAAGTATGCGGCAAACAACCCGATGACCGCGATCAACGTATTGCGAAACGCCGAGTACAAAGGTGCCGCTGCCGGCGGGCGGTCACGTTCGGCGGGTACTGAAGGTTGCTCGAACAACGGCAGCTTGAGAACCGGCCGCAACAGTCCCATGCTGATCCAGGCGGCGAACATCCAAAAGATGATTTCCAATGGAGAAAATGTCGTGAGCCAATCGCCCAGGCTGTTCAACATTTGTTGGCAGCTTTGCGAGAATTGGCTCACCAAATCTGGATTCGCCAAGATAAAGATCCCGCCAAAGACAACCAACGCCGCGGCGGGCAAAATCACGCTCAACCACGGCAGCCTCGCCAGCGGCGCGCCAAACCGGTTCACCGACCCTCGACAATCTTGCACGAACCACGCTCCCGCCACGAACGATTGCCCGGCGAACGCGGCCAGTTCCAGGATGTACGGCCTGTGTCCCGAAAGAGCCATGGCCAGCGATACGAGCAGCGCGAAGCCCGCGAAGACCAGCAGCGAGGAACCAAGCCACAGCAACTTCGCCGACAAGAGGACCAACATCGTGGCGATCAGGATTTGTTTGCCATCCAATCGGAAGCGGGCCGCTCCTAGCGCCAGCAGCAGGGGTGCCACGAGAAACAGTACCGCGCAACCGGCAAATCCGTGGCCACGGTAGATCGTCAAGTCGCAGAGCATCACGAGTAAGGCGACCGCCAGGATTTGTCGCGTTACGATGGGCGGCCGTGACGGGACCGGGAGCGCAACGGGCGGGGGACTCGAGGAGATGAATTTCTCGGATGGGGGTAAGTGCCGAACAGGCTCTGGCAAAACTTCCGCTTCCACAAAAGAGATTTCCCCGTCATCCAGCAAGGTCTGCTGCTCGGCCATACTCGGTCTCCTCATGAAATCAGACTTGACACGTATGAGCAGTACGCGGGGCGCAAAGAAATCGTTCCCGCTTCCGAACAGTATATCGGACAGGCGTGAAATCAACGCAGATCAACCTCAGCAACGAGCGTGCTGACGCTAGCACATCGACGCGCGGCGAGCGTTTAGCGCGAAATCCACCCGGCTGGAACGAGGACTCCACCCGCCGTGAATTTGTGGGAGTCAGTTGACTGGGACCTCAAATTCTTCGCCCGACGAGTTTCTGAAGACCAACTTTTCAAACATCTGGCCAGGTTGTTGTTGCTGCTGCGGCATCGTGGCAATGGCTTCGCCGGAACCGTCGGCTCCAACCACGTCAAATACGAGAACGCTGCTGCCCGGATTCTTCTCAGTCTCACTAGAAATCTTGCCAGCATTGAGCGAGACACTCTCTATTGGGCCGATTTCTTCCAAGACTTGGTCATTAGTGGCAAGATGCTTCCGCGCCTCGTTGGACAACATGCCCGTGCCAAACCATAGAGCAATTCCACATCCGCCACAGCACAATAGAATCATCCCCCCACTTATCCCCAAAATTATCCACAGCATCTTTTTGGATGACTTGGCGGGCTGTTGTGGGCCGGTGGGTGGCTGAAAAGGGGTTTGCTGGTGGGAGCTCATCGACGAGTGCCTTCTAATGGGAAATGCCAATCTGTTCCGGCATCCTACCGCCCGAACCACGAAAAATGAAGTGCCGGTCCGCGGATTGAGGTTATCAACTCACTTGTCTAGAAATCCGCCCAACCCGGACCCCAACTGCTCGCATGCCGCGAGCAGTTTGCGTTAGAATGCTGGCATGTATTTGGTCGAAAACCCGGTTCTTCAGCGCGAGCTCTTGGTTAATCTGCGGATGTCGCGGGCGTTCGTGCTGTTGTTGTTGTATCAAGCGGTGTTGGGCGCGGTGATCTATTTCGCCTGGCCGCAAGACGCCAAACTGGATCTGAGTACCGACAGCAGCCAGGGGGCGGCTCGAAATCTCGTCGATTTGTTCTTTTTGGGGCAGTACATCCTGGCCGCGTTGATGGCACCAAGTTTCGCGGCTGGCACAATCACTGGCGAGAAAGAACGCAAGACCTACGAAATGTTGCTGGCCAGTCCGCTCCGGCCTTCGGCCATTGTGTTGGGCAAGTTGCTCGCCTCGTTGGCCCATTTGGGAGCGCTGATTTTTGCGTCGCTGCCGATCGTCATGCTCTGTCTGCCGTTGGGTGGAGTCCACCCGTCGGAGGTGCTGGCGGCCTACTTTGGATTGTTCATTTCCGTCGTCACCTTTGGCACGATCAGCGTTGCCTGCAGCAGCTATTTCCAGCGGACGGCGGCGTCCTTGGTGGTTTCCTATTTGTTGATCCTGCCATTGGCGCTGATGGGTGTACTGCTGTGGTATTGGCTTGGCGACTTCGGCACGTTTCGGTTGGTGCTTACCGTGACATTGTTGCCGGGCGTCGGCGCGGCGATTTGCATCGCCCTGTTCTTCAATACCAGCGCCCGCCTGCTGCATCCACCGGATGTGGGCAGCGAAGGAAAAGAAGTTGTCGACTTGGACGAGGAAGCGCAGCAGGCCGTCGGCCTGGTGATACAACGCGATCAGTTTCCCGATAAATTGTTCGCCCCGCCCAAACGGGAAACGTTGATGGAGGACGGCGCGAATCCAGTCTACGACAAAGAAATTCGCAGCGAGATTTTCAGCCAAGGCACATTGATGCTGCGGTTGGTGATTCAAGTCAGCATGTTGTTGGCAATTCCACTGATGGCGGCCTGCCTGTATATCTTTCCCCGGTTGGCTCCGTGGTATATCGGCTATGTCGTCATGTTTAACATGCTGGTGGGTCCCGTGTTTTCCGCGGGCAGTGTGACCAGCGAGCGGGAACGCGAAACGCTCGACCTGCTGTTGACGACAACCATAACTCCCTGGCAGATCTTGTGGGGCAAGCTGATCGCCGGTTTGCGCGTTTCCAGCGTGCTGACGATGTTCTTGCTGTGGCCCGTCGCCTTGGCTTGCCTGATGGTCATGGCTTATTGGACGAACTTTCTTGCGATCATCGCTTACCTGATTATCGTGGCGGTTAGCTGTCTGACGACTGCCATGGTGGCGCTGTTTTGTTCGGTGCTGGTTCGCAAGACGTCAATCAGCCTGATGGCTTCTTATTTGATCATTCTGGTGTTGTATTGCGTGCCGCTGGCCACGAACTATTTCGCGACGACATTCTTCCCCGATGATCCCACGACGGCTTACGTCAAAGCGAGCGCTTTCAGCAGCCCTTTTGCCGCCGCATTCAACGTCCCGTTGCATGTCGACGACGGGCAAGACCCCGACCGCTTTGCCGCCGCCTATCAAGGCGAAAATATGGTTCTTGGATACATGCCTCAAGAGTGGTTCATGTTCCTGGCCTATCTGACGTTCAGCGTTGCTTTGAACCTGATGTTGCTGCTTGCCATGATTTGGCTGTTTAACACTCGCTGGCGGGTGTCTCAGTAGCCAGATGAAGTGGTGCCTCGGATCAGAGGTCCGTCGTTTTCTGTCACGGCAATCGGGTGTGCAGTCGACGACGGGAGAAGAGACAACGTCCGGGGTGACCAGGGCGACGACGAGCTAGTTACAGGAGTCGGCGACTGGCGGCTGAGGCGCTATTGCTAGAGGCTGGCAAACGCGCCAAGGATCTTTTCAATATGCGATGGCTCGAGCGCCGCCGAGACTTGCACTCGCAGGCGCGCCTCGCCTTTGGGAACTACTGGAAAGCCAAACCCGATCACCATGATGCCCAGCTCCAGCAGTCGCTTGCTCTTGGCAATGGCTTCGGCTTCGTCGCCGATCATGATGGGAATGATGGCGCTCGGCGACGCGGGACACTCAAAACCTAAATCGGCCAAACCGGTTCGCATCGTGGCGACGTTGTTGTGCAGTCGAGCGACCCGTTCGGGTTCATTCTCCACGATCTCGATCGCTTTGCGCGCGCTGAAGGCGACGGTGGCTGGCAAGGCGTTCGAAAACAGGCTGGGCCGCGCTCTTTGTTCCAAGACGTCAATCGCTCGCTTCGAAGCCGCGACGTATCCGCCCGCCGCGCCGCCCAACGCCTTGCCCAGCGTTCCGGTAATGACATCAATTTGCCCCAAGCAATCGAAATGCTCGGGCGCTCCTCGCCCCGTGGTTCCCAAGACGCCAATGCCGTGCGAATCGTCCAACACCAACATGGCTTCGTATTTTCGGCACAGATCCAAAAGACCTGGCAAGTTCGCCACGTCGCCTTCCATGCTGAAGACCCCGTCGGTCACCACCCAGCGGCACGCCTTGTTCTCAAATTGCTTCAGCTTGGTCTCGAGATCGTCCAAATCGCTGTGCTTATAAACGGCCTTTTCCACGGTCTTGCCGACCAGTCGAATCGAATCGATGATGCTGGCGTGGTTCAATTCATCCGACAGCACGGCGTCTTCCGGACCGGCCAACGTGGGAAAGACGGCTTCGTTCGCGTTCCAGCAGCTTACATAAGTCAACGACGACTCCGTGCCCACGAAGCGTGCAATGGTGGCCTCCAATTCTCGGTGGCATTGCAATGTGCCGCAGATGAATCGCACCGACGCGGTCCCACCACCATATTCGCGCAATCCCTGAACGCCGGCCGCGATGACCTCTGGATGATCGGCCAGCCCAAGATAGTTGTTCGAACACAACACCAGCACGTCACCCAGGCCGTCGATCTTGACAACCGGAGCCATCGGCCCAAGCAGCGTGTAGAAGGGCTTGCGCTGGCCCGAGGCTTCTAATGATCCGAGAAGCTGGCTGCAACGTTCGTCGAAACTTTGGTTGGGCATTTCTGGTTGCCTTCGTGGGGAATTCTCATCACGACCTTGATCGCTTCGCCCGACTGCATCATCCGAAATCCATCTTCGAAGTCTTCCATATCGATTTCGTGGGTGATGATGGGTTCCAGATCCAGGCGGCCGGAAAGCACGAAGCTTTCGACTTGGTACCATGTTTCAAACATGCGACGCCCGTTAATGCCCAACACGGTCGCGCCCTTGAAGATGATGTCGTTCGGCAAATCGATCGGCACCGGCTGAGAAGGAATGCCAAGCAAAGCCGCCGTACCGCCGTTGCGCAGTGCCGCGAAACCTTGTTGAATGGCGGTTGGATGGCCGCTCATTTCCAGCAACACTTCGGGGCCCGCCCCGCCCGTCGCGGCGCGAGCATGCAGGGGCCAATTGGTATCCGAGGAGAGATACGCATGGTCGGCACCGAGTTCCTTGGCCAGGTCCAGCCGACGAGGATCGACATCGCTGACCAAGATCTTTCCGGCACCCGCCGCGCGAGCGACGGTCACCGCCATCAGCCCGATGATTCCAACACCGGTAATCAGAACACTGCGCCCGCTGACGCCCGCCGCCATCACCGTGTGCATCGCGTTTCCCAGCGGATCGAAAACCGCGGCGACGTGGTCGGGAATGTCGACATGCACCGGCCAAATGTTTTCCTCCGGCACCGAGACGAACGGAGCGAAACAGCCGTCGCGATCAATGCCAATGATGTCCACCCGATCACAGATGTGGCCGTTACCCGTGCGGCAAGGCTCACAAATTCCGCACCCAATATGCCCTTCGGCACTGACTCGCTCGCCCACCGACGTCCGCCGAACCGCGTCGCCCACCGCCACCACCCGGCCAACAAACTCGTGGCCCGTCGTCACTCCCAACGGCACGCGGCTCTTGCTCCAGGCATCCCATTCGTAGATATGCCGGTCGGTGCCACAGATTCCGGCATGCGTGACCGCTACCAAGACGTCACGAGGCCCAATTTTGGGCACCGGCACGTCGTCAACCAACGTCAAACCGGCAGCGTCATTCAGCTTCTTTAGAGCGGGCATCGTTCGATTAAGAAAAGCCGTCATTGTCTCATTCCCAACAGTTTTTCTCTTATTATGGACATCAGTTCCATTATACTATACGGCAGGAATTCCAGCTTACAAGAACAAATTCTAGTATTTTGAACAAATGTCGAAAAACCGCAGCGAATCGTCGTCCGAGCCCGCGTTCGAGCCGCTCAGCCAGCATGTGTGCGAACGGGTAAAGGAGATGCGCAGCAAGAAGGGCTGGACACTCGAACAGCTTGCGTCGCTCAGCGGAGTCAGCCGGTCCATGATCAGCCAGATCGAGAGGGGGACCGCGAACCCCACCTTGGGGGTCGCCTTTCGGATCGCTCAGGCTTTTGGTTTGAGTCTGGGCGACTTGGTGGACACGCCGAATGTCTCGCCCAAGATCGATGTCATTCGGCAAGGCGACGATTCGGCCCTGTTCCGCGACGACAAAGACTGCCGCATTCGAACCCTCTCACCATTGCACCTAGAGAAGGACGTCGAATTTTACGAACTGACCTTGAAGCCCGGCGGTTCGCTGGAGAGCGCGCCGCACTTTGAAGGCACTCGCGAGCTGCTGTCCATCGAATCGGGCAAGGTGCGGCTAACGTCGGGCGAAGAATCCCGCGAACTCGAAAACGGCGACTCCGCACACTACCCCGCCGATGTGCCTCACAAGATTGAAAACATCGGCGAGGGTGAGGCGACGGCGTTTCTGGTGGATATCTACAGCCGCGGGGGATGAGGCGCACCGCCGCTTTGGCTTGCACCGTGATCAGCAGCTCCCGGCGTGTTAGCGAATTTTCGTCGAGAGGCGGCACGTGAGCGCCATCGCACTGACCGGGTGGGATACTCATGGGGAAGTGGGAAGGGTAGGAGAAGTGGAGGCTTGGCAGTCGTTCGGTTGAAGCGATC
>JAJDEH010000366.1 GCA_029259935.1 Planctomycetota bacterium | reverse complement strand
TGTTGGCGTGAAGACGGTGGTTTTTGTCGGTTGGAGAGGTTTGATTCTACCGCGCCGATCGAACTTTTAGAATGTTGCCCAGCGAGGTCTTTAGGCGATCGTCCTTAAGCCTAGCATTCCATCGCAGCTTGGTTTTCGGCTCGGGTGGCTGGGGTCGAACAACGTGAGCCCAGCGCGAATTCTGGGGGCTCGCTTCGCTCGACCCCAGCCACCCGAAAACTAATTCCTGACAAAATACTAGGTCTTTAATACGAGCGTCTATTCGGATTGGCGATCCGGCACGGACTACGGGTACCACAGGAAATATTGCAACCATCAGCCTCCTCTGATACGTTAGTGCCAGAGGTTGCGGCCCGATCCCGTGGTTTTGCGGGCCAGTTTCCATCGAAAATCCAACCAGGAGTTTTTCATATGCTGACCATCATGGGACCTCGCGATCAGAATCGTCAATTTTGCGATGGCGTTTCGCGACGGAACTTTTTGAAGATCGGTGGTATGGGAGCGGTCGGTTTGACACTGCCTCAGCTCTTGGCGTTGGAATCGCAAGCCGGGATTCGCAAGTCGCATAAATCGGTGATCTTGATTTACTTGGTCGGTGGGCCGCCACATCAAGACATGTTCGACTTGAAGCCAAATGCTCCCGCCGAAATTGCCGGGCCTCATCTGCCCATTCACACCAACGTCCCCGGCGTGGAAATTTGCGAACACTTTCCGCGGATGGCCCGGATGATGGATAAGTTCACGGTCATCCGCTCGCTAGTCGATGCCCAATCGGGGCACGACGCTTTTCAATGTTACACCGGACGCAAGCCGCGAGACCCCGCTCCGCTAGGCGGCTGGTCTCCCATGGGCAGCATCGTCAACAAGTTGCAAGGACCCGTTCACCGCGCGACGCCGCCCTTCGTCAGCCTTTGTTACGAGTGCACGCACGGACCGTATAACGAGCCGCCTCCCGGCATGTTGGGAATTTCAAATTCATCGTTTCGACCGATGGGACCGAGCCGATCGGATATGACCTTGCAAGGCATTACCTACGATCGTTTGGCGGATCGCAAGAGTCTCTTGTCGAGCGTCGATCGATTTCGTCGAGCGGCGGACGCCAGCGGCAAGATGGACGGCTTTGACGCCTTTTCGGAACAAGCGATGGGCATTTTGACTTCGTCCAAGCTTGCCGACGCGCTGGACCTTTCCAAGGAAGATCCCAAGACGGTAGCTCGCTATGGAACCGGCGACGACGTGAAACGGATCGACGGCAACGGAGCACCGCGCGTACCGCAAAGCTTCCTGACGGCGCGGCGTCTGGTTGAAGCCGGGGCGCGAGTCGTCACGGTGAATTACAGCAAGTGGGATTGGCACGGCGGTTCGTATAACACGATCTTCAATCGCGAACGCGAAGATTTTCCAATTCTCGATCAAGCCATTACGGCGCTTGTCGACGATCTCCACAACCGAGGATTGGACAAAGACGTCTCGGTTTTGGTGTGGGGCGAGTTCGGCCGCACGCCGAAGATCAGCAAACAGGTTGGTCGAGATCACTGGCCAAGAGTTGCCATGGGCCTGCTGGCCGGTGGCGGAATGGCCAACGGCCAAGTCATCGGCTCGACCGACCGGCTTGGCGGCGAGGCCGCGAGCCGTCCCGTTTCATTCGCCGAAGTGTTCGCCACGCTGTATCGCAACTTGGGAATCAACGTGAACACGGCCACCGTGCGAGACGCCCAAGGACGACCCCACTATCTCGTCGAGTCCGGCACGCAGCCGATCCGCGAACTGGTCTGATCTTTGCTCGAAAGATTCTACCTCGGAGTCAGTGGGGCAAAAGGAAGAAATTTCCTTTCCTTCACGCTGCACTCTGGCGCGAATTTCGCCAGAACATCCTGAGCCTGCAAGACCACGGATTCTCGCTAGATAGTCTGAGGCAAAGTCCGGCTAGAATAGTATGATGAAGCCCGTGGAACGAGGATGATCCAGCGAGACTCGCGTGGACAACCGGCCCGCTGGCCATCATTCGTGTTCCCAACGGAACATTCTTGGACTCTCTGCTCTAGGAGACGGAACGGTGAGAAGATTCTGGCAACTTATTGCGCTGATGCTCGTGTGGCTCTTGCTTCCCACAACTCAGGGGCAAGTGACGTCCCAAGAAAAGGAAGCAGCATCTGCTGAGCCGGACAAAGAGTCGGAAGCAGTGCTCAAAGTGCTTCGCTTGAAGTTGGATTTTGAAAGTAAGTCCAGATCGGCCTTTGACATAGCTCGCTTGTTGGCGGAATACGCGCGGGCGACGGACGATTCCGTACCTGCCGACTTCGCGATCCGCTTTGATACCGATGCCTTGCAGCGCGACGGCATCACCCGGAATCAGCGGATCAAGGAATTGGTGTTGAAAGGCCGGCCGTTGTCCGAAGCATTAACCAGCGTCGCGCGGCAGATGAACCCGTTCAGACCGCCTGTCGCGGACCCGTCCAGCAAACAGCAGAGAGTCGTGTGGACGGTTGCCGACGATCCGCAACGGCCTGGCGCGGCAAAGGCGGTGCTGATTACCACCCGGGCGGCCGCCAAGAAAAACGGCTATCTGCTGCCTGCCGCGTTTCTTCGGGGCGACGAACTCGACCAGCAATTGCAACTCGTTGCCGCGGTCGCCGCTCCCATGGCTGGCGACATGAACGTCGCTTGGTCAAAAATCGCGACGCAAGGGTTCCTTGAGGGCGAAGTTAAGCGTTTGCTGCTGGCGGTGGAGAACGTCGAACTCACGCGCGCGGAATTTAACGGAGGCGGTTACCGGCATTGCCGGGTGATCTATAGCGAGTTGGCACTACTGTTCGCCGTGATTGGCGAATACGACGGGGACTTGCCTTGGAAAAAACAGGCACCCTATTTGCGAGACATGTTCTCGCGAACGGCCAAGGTTTGCAAGGTCGGAAGTCCGTTGAGCTTAAAGGAAGCAAAACAGACGCGCCGCGAACTGCGCGACCTGGTCCTTCGGGGACGCGTCATGGCGGTCGGCAAGGTGGATCGCAAAACCGATTGGTCGAAAGTCGGCGATCGGCCACCTTTGATGAAGCGGATGGAAATCGCTTGGAGTACCACGCTGAAAAGAGGGACCGGCGACGCCGAGAATTTTCGGCTCAGCCAAGACGAAATCCAGCGCGAAGCGGCTATCGTCTTGCTGATCGCTACCGCGATTCGTCAGAAGGGGCGCGACGACGCCGATGATGAAGACTATGTTGTTCATGCCACAAGGCTCGGAACTGCCGCTCGAAAAGTTCGCCGCCTGGCGGAAGCCGGCGATTTCGAGAAGACGAAAGAAGCCGTGGGGGTCGTCAACCAGTCTTGCGCCAGATGCCACGACGAATTTCGTTAACGACCTGGCGCGGCCTTGGTTTATACTGATCCGGCGGAAAGAGTCGTTGTTCGCTCCGCGAGCAAAACGAAAAGGCCATGATCGCCGAGCGATCAGCGACTTTCTTGTCATTCACCGCAATTAATCGTTCATGGAGTTCGTTGATGAAACGTCGAGTCCTGGCACTGTGTCTCTCAGTAACTCTACTACCAACGTGGGCGGCTTTCGCCGACGATTCGCCGACGCTCAAGGTCCTTTTCCTGGGCGATGTGGGACATCATCGTCCGGCGGATCGATTTGCTCAGTTGAAGCCGGTGATGACGAAACGGGGGATCGAACTTACCTATTCCGACCGCGTCACGGATCTGAATCCCAAGACTCTTCAAAAATATGACTGCCTTGTGGTGTACGCAAACATCACGCGAATTTCGCCGGAGCAAGAAAAGGCAATGCTGGACTACGTGGCCAGTGGCAAGGGGTTCGTGCCTTTGCACTGTGCATCGTATTGTTTCCTCAATTCGGCCAAGTATGTCGAGTTAGTGGGGGCTCAATTTCAGCGGCATGGCACCGGCGTGTTTCGGACAACAGTCGAAAAGACGGATCATCCGCTGATGAAGGACTTTTCGGGTTTCGAGAGTTGGGATGAAACCTACGTCCACCATCGGCACAACGACGAGGATCGCACGGTTCTCGCTTATCGGGTCGACGAGAATGGCCGTGAACCTTGGACGTGGATTCGCACGCACGGCAAGGGGCGAGTGTTCTACACGGCTTGGGGACACGACCAACGAACTTGGAGCAACCCAGGATTCCTCAATTTGGTCGAACGCGGAATCCGCTGGGCCGCTGGCGGCGATCCGAGTTTGGCGGGCGGGTTTGCCGATCCTAACTACTTCGCCATTCCAGAAATGACGCCAAAACGTAGCGACGTCAAACCGTTTGAATATGTCGACGCCCCGGGAAAGATTCCTCATTATCCGGCAGGCAAGAAATGGGGCGTGCTGGGCCAGTCGCTGACCAAAATGCAGCGACCACTTCCCGCCGAAGAATCCGTCAAGCATTTTTCGACACCGGTTGGGTTCAAAGTCGAATTGTTCGCGGCCGATCCCGATATCAAGAAGCCGGTCTGCATGGCGTGGGACCACCGAGGCCGATTGTGGATTGGGGAAACAATCGATTATCCCAATCAATTACAGCCTGCCGGCCAGGGACGCGATCGCATCAAGATTTGTGAAGACACCAACGGTGACGGACGGGCCGACAAGTTCACGATCTTCGCCGACAAACTGAGTATTCCCACGGCGATCGCATTTTGGCGAGGCGGCGCGATCGTGCAGAACGGCACGGAAACGCTTTACCTAAAGGACACGGACGGCGATGACCGCGCCGACCAGCGCGACGTGCTTTTTTCCGGATGGGCCATGGGCGACACGCACGGCGGCGTCAGCAATTTTCAATACGGGCTAGACAATCACATCTGGGCCATGCAGGGCTATAACAACTCGCAACCCGTCGTCAAAGGCAAACCGCATCCCTATTCATTTCGCATGGGGTTCTTTCGTTTCGAGCCGGACGGGTCCAAGTTGGAATTCTTGCGCTCGACTAATAACAACACCTGGGGATTGGGCATCAGTGAAGACGGCATCATTTTCGGCTCGACCGCTAACCGAAATCCAAGCGTCTATATGCCGATTCCGAATCGCTACTACGAGCGGGTTCGCGGTTGGTCGGCCAGCCAACTCGGTACGATCGCCGACAATCATCTTTTCAATCCGCTCAGCGATAGAGTCCGCCAGGTCGACCAGCACGGCGGATACACGGCGGGAGCAGGGCATGCGTTGTACACCGCGCGAGCCTACCCCAAGCAATACTGGAACCGGACCGCGTTTGTTTGTGGACCGACAGGAAAGCTCGTTGGCACGTTCGTACTCAATCGCGACGGTGCCGACTTTCGTTCGACAAGTCCGTGCAACCTGCTGGCCAGTGACGATGAATGGTCGGCTCCGATCATGGCCGAGGTCGGTCCCGACGGGCAAGTCTGGGTCATCGACTGGTACAACTACGTGATTCAGCACAATCCCACGCCGGCCGGCTTCAAGACGGGGAAAGGGAACGCCTACGAGAGTAAGCTGCGCGACAAACGTCATGGCCGCATCTATCGAGTGGTTTATGAAGCCGGCGATTCCGACGCGCCGATCGAGTCGCTCGCCGGCGCGTCGCCCCAAAACTTGGTCGCGGCACTGGCCAGCGACAACATGTTGTGGCGAAAACATGCTCAGCGGCTATTGGTCGAACGCGGCAAGCTGGACGTGCTGCCCGAGTTGGTCGAATTGGCGGCGGATCAGAGCGTCGACGAAATCGGCTTGAACGTCGGCGCGATTCACGCCTTGTGGACGATGCATGGCCTGGGAGCGTTGGACGGCTCGAACCCGGAAGCAGCTGCCAGTGTCGCGGCGGCGCTTCGTCATCCTTCCGCGTCTGTCCGCAGAAACGCCGTGCAAGTGATGCCGAAAGAAGAAGCATTCTTGTCCACGGTTTTGGAGGCGGGTTTATTGGCGGACGACGATCGACAAGTGCAGTTGGCCGCGTTGTTGGCTCTTGCCGACATGCCCAAGAACAAGATGGCCGGCGAAGCCGTGGCAACGTTGTTGACGATTAACTCCGTCATCGCCGATCGCTGGATCGCCGATGCGGCGACCAGCGCCGCCGCCGTTCACGACTTGCCGTTCCTGATGGAAGTCGCTCGCAACGGAGCCGCCCATCCACGAGCCAAGGAAATTGTACGGACCGTCGCCGAACACTTCGCTCGCGGAAAACCGGAAGGGTCGCTCAGTTCGCTCGCCTCGGCGCTTACCACGGCCGATAACCCGGCACTCGCTCCGATTCTCGAAGGAATGACGGCCGGGTGGCCTCAGTCGCATCCGGCGGCTTTGACCAAGGAAGCCGAATCGCAACTCATCGAATTGCTGCCCAAGCTGCCGGTCGATTCCAAAGTTCGTTTGCTGAAACTGGCCGCGCTATGGCGGAGCGAGCGATTTGAATCCGCGATTGAGACGATTACGGCCTCCTTGAAGGAAGTCGTTGGAAATGAAGAGCAGCCTGACGAAGTCCGCATCAATGCGGCCCGGCAGATTGTCGAGTTTCAATCGCGAGATGCCAAGAGTGTTGAAGGAATTCTCGACGCGCTGACGCCAAGATCGTCGCCCAAGTTGTCGGCGGGCTTGATCGAGTCGTTGGGTCAGAGCGAGTCGGCCACGGTTGGTGAGCTGCTGGTCCAACGGATAAGTTCATTGGCTCCGTCGGGCCAGGTGGCCGCCCAGCGAGTCTTGCTGCAACGACCTCAATGGACGTTGGCCCTGCTGGCCGGTGTCGAGCAGCGGCGGGTCACCTTGCGTGGTCTTTCGCTCGATCAAAAGCAATCGCTCGCCAACCACCCCAACAAACAGATTGCGGCACGCGCCAAGAAAGTCCTCGCCACGGGCGGTGGACTGCCGGACCCCAATCGCCAAAAAGTACTCGAAGAGTTGACCGCGTTGACGAAACAAACCGGTGAGGTGGCCGCTGGTAAAGAGGTCTTCAAAAAACAATGCGCCAAGTGTCATATGCACAGCGGCGAAGGAAACAAGATCGGTCCCGATTTGACCGGCATGGCGGTCCATCCCAAGATCGAATTGCTAACACAGATTATTGACCCCAGCCGCAGCGTCGAGGGGAACTATCGCGTCTATACCGTGGCCACCGTCGACGGCCTCGTATTGAACGGCCTGTTGGCTTCGGAAACGGGAACCACGATTGAACTGTTTGATTCTGAGGGAAAGAAACACACGGTCCTTCGCGAAGATATCGACGAATTGATCGCTTCGCCTAAGTCGTTGATGCCCGAAGGGTTTGAGAAACAGGTCAAGGCCAAGGACATCGTCAACTTGTTGGAGTTCCTCACGGCCCGCGGCCGATTCCTGCCGCTCCCACTGGCCAAGTCGGCGACGATCATCAGCACGCAAGGAATGTTCTTTAGTAAAGAGTCGACCGTCGAGCGAATGGTCTTTCCGGACTGGTCGCCCAAGCAATTCGCGGGCGTACCGTTTCATTTGGTCGACCCCAATGGCGACCGCGTTCCGAACGTGGTGATGCTGCGCAGCCCTAACGGAGCGATTTCTCGCCAGATGCCGAAGTCGGTGGCCGTTCCCTGCAACTCGCCCGCCAAGGCGATTCACATGTTGAGCGGTGTTAGCGGCTGGGGCCATCCGGCGCATGGTGCGAAGTCGGTTTCCATGATTGTTCGGTTGAAGTACGAGGATGGTCAAACGGAGGATCACGAGCTGCGCAACGGTGTGCATTTTGCCGACTACATTCGCCGAGTGGACGTTCCCGAGTCGAAGTTTGCATTCAAACTTCGCGGCCAGCAACTTCGGTACTTGGCCATCTATCCCCAACGGGCGAAGAAAATCATGGAAATCGAACTGGTCAAGGGCCCCGATCCGACCGCGCCCATCGTGATGGCGATCACCGTTGAGTCTCCCTAGAAATTCATCACGACTTGGGAACGTTACGCGTTCCGAGAGAACATCATGAAACACCTGCCGATTCTTTTTACGATCGTTTTGTGCGTTCTCGGTTGCGGATCGACGGCGGAGGCCGAGCAGCTAACGGACCCGCAGCAACAGCACGTTGACCGGATTGTTGCGAGGCTGATGGCCGAGTCAAAAGCCCCCGGCGTCTCGGTGGCCATCTCGGCGGGCGATCAGCTTTGCTATTCCAAGGGCTTTGGCCTCGCTGATATTGAGAAAGACGTGGCCGTTAATCCCAAGACCCGATTTCGAACCGCTTCGATCGCCAAGTCCATGACGGCCGTGGTCATTATGTCACTGGTCGAAGACGGGAAGATTGACCTGGATTCCGCAGTGCAACAGTATTGCACCGAATACCCCAAGAAGCGTTGGCCGGTGACGACGCGTCAGTTGCTTGGCCATCTCGGTGGTGTGCGACACTATAAAAATGGCGCAGAGTCGCTATCGACCCGGCATTTCTTCAGCCTTAAATCCGCGCTCAGCACGTTTGCCGATGATCCGCTGCGTCACGAACCAGGCACGAAGTTTTTCTATTCTTCATTTGGGTACAACTTGCTTGGTTCCGTCGCCGAAGGAGCGGGCGATCGTGGATTCATGGATTCGCTGCGGCAGCGAGTTTTCGATCCGGCAGGCATGACCGACACGGTGGCGGATGACCAATTCGCCCTGATCGCCAACCGGACTAGCGGTTATGTGAAAGCGACACGCGCGTTGCTTAGAAACCTGCCCCAGGATCATAACTTGAAGGAAGGACGGATTTACAACGCGCCACTGCATGACACCAGCATGAAAATCCCTGGAGGAGGATTGCTGTCGACACCGTCGGATCTCGTTCGCTTTGCCTCGGCCGTGAATACCGGCAGGCTGCTGGAAGACAAGACTCGAACCCAGATGTGGACCCGGCAAAAGACGAAGGATGGCAATGAGATCGCGTATGGTTTGGGCTGGCGAGTTGGCACGCGTTCGCGCCGGAAGATGGTTTCGCATACCGGCGGCCAGTCGGGGACCTCGACCGTGCTGGTGTTGTTTCCCGAGACTGGAACCAGTGTCGCCGTCATGTGCAATCTGCAGCGGGTTGCCTTGCGGGACACGGCCGTCGCAATCGCGGACATCATGCAACCGCCCGCCCCGCTTGCAGACTACAAGCAGGCTATCGAGAAGCTGCAGGCGGCGGTGCGACTCGAGGTTGAGGCAAAACAGTTGCCCGCGCTGTCGATGTCGCTGGTGGATGACGATCGCGTCGTTTGGGCGGACGGGTTTGGACATCAAGATGCCGAAAAGAAGCGACCGGCGACCGCGGATACCGTTTATCGAGTCGGATCGGTGTCGAAGTTGTTCACGGACATCGCCGTAATGCAACTTGTGGAAGAAGGCAAGTTGGATCTCGACGCGCCGGTGTCACAATATATTCCGGAGTTCAAGCCCAAGAATCCGTACGGCATACCGCTGACCATGCGGCAAATGATGTCGCATCGTTCGGGCTTGGTGCGTGAGTCGCCTGTTGGAAACTATTTCGATCCCGATGAGCCGTCGCTGGCGGAAACGATCGCCAGCCTGAACGACACATCGTTGGTTTACAAGCCGGAGACGAAGACCAAGTATTCCAATGCCGCGGTCGCCGTGGTGGGCGCGGTACTGGAAAAGCAACTTGATGTTTCGCATCCCGAGCGAGTGAGGAAGACAATCCTCGATCCACTGGGCATGACTGATAGCAGCTTCGTGGTGACCGACGCCATCGAGCCGAAGGTGGCCACCGGGTGGATGCGGACCTACGACGGCCGTCGCTTCAAGGCACCCACCTTCCTGCTCGGCACGGGCCCGGCGGGCAATCTCTATTCGAACGTCAACGACTTGTCCAAATTCCTTATTTGCCTGTTCAATGATGCCCGGGCCGGTGACGGGCGGATCATGACGCCCGGGACGCTGAAGTTAATGACGACGCCGATTGAAGACTCCGATGGCAAGCCGCAAGGATTTGGACTTGGCTTCCACATTCGAGAACTCGATGGCTACAAGAAGATCGGGCATGGTGGAGCGGTTTATGGATTCTCAACGCAGTTGGCGGCTCTGCCCGAACGAAAGCTGGGAGTCGCCGCCGCTTCGTCGCTTGATGGCACCAACGGAGTCGTCGGGCGGCTGAGTGACTACGCTCTGCGGCTGATGATGGCAACGCAAGAAGGCAAGCCGCTACCGAACTACCGCACGACGGGACCGGTTCCCTCCAAGCGAGCTCGTGAGTTGGTTGGTACGTATCGCGAAGTTGACGGTGAGAGAATCACTCGCATCACGGAATTGAACGGCGACGTCTATATGCAGCGCGGTTCATTTCGGTACAAGCTAGGCGCGGCATCGGATGACGGAAGTATCATCACCGACGATGAGATCGCGTTTGGCACGAATGTCGCTCTTCAGGATGGCGACACGCTTAAGGTCGGCGACGATACATTCAAGCGGCTTCCTCATGCGCCGCCCGCCGAGATTCCTGACCGTTGGCGAGGGTTGATCGGCGAATATGGTTGGGATCACAACACGCTTTACATTCTCGAAGAGGCCGGCCAATTGCATGCCTTGATCGAGTGGTTTTACTACTACCCGCTGAAGGAAGTCGATGAGAACACGTTCCAGTTTCCAGACTATGGCCTATATCATGGCGAAGGATTGAAGTTCACCCCGGACGCGAGCGGAACCGCGACCGGCGTCGTCGCCGCCGAAGTGAAATTTGTGCGGCGGGAGGTCGGCACCAAGGACGGCGAGACGTTCAAGGTCGAGCCCGTCAAGCCGATCGACGAGCTGCGGGCGGATGCACTCGCGTCGTCGCCGCCGCCGGAAGCGGGCGACTTTCGCGACGCGGATCTCGTGGATCTGACGACTCTGGATAAGACCATCCAGCTCGATATTCGCTATGCGACGACCAACAACTTCACCGGAGCTGTCTTTTACAAAACGCCGCGAGCTTTCATGCAGCGGCCGGCGGCCGAAGCGGTGGCTCGCGCGAACAAGCGTCTGAAGGGGCGCGGGCTGGGGCTGCTGATTCACGACGCGTATCGGCCGTGGCACGTCACCAAGATGTTCTGGGACGCGACGCCCGATGACTTGAAAGACTTCGTTGCAAATCCGGCTCGCGGTTCGCGGCACAATCGCGGTTGTGCGGTCGACCTCACGCTGTACGACCTTGCCACCGGCCAGCCGATTCAAATGGTCGCCGGCTACGACGAGTTCTCACGTCGATCGTTTCCGATGTACCCCGGCGGCACGTCGCGCCAGCGTTGGTATCGCGAACTGCTTCGCGGCACCATGGAGGCGGAAGGGTTTACGATCTACGAATTCGAATGGTGGCATTTTGATTTTAAGGATTGGAAAAAATATCGCATCGGCAATGTGACTTTTGAGGAGATTGATGGGTAAAAGGCGGCACCACGTTTGTCAGTGGTTCGCTCCGCGAACCAA
>JAJDEH010000365.1 GCA_029259935.1 Planctomycetota bacterium | reverse complement strand
GAAGGCGCTCGGCCCGATCGGCACTTCGCCGGACGGCAGAACGGTTTCGCTGGGCGACCTGACGGCCGACGAACTGGCGCTGGGACTGCCGCCGGGTGCGATTACGCTGCGGATGGGCGCGCCGCTGCGCGACGGCCCGGGTTGGGATTTGGCGGTGTTTGAGAACGCGTTTGCGTTTTTCCCGCCAGACGACGACAAGGTGTTCGCCGAGTTGGCCTACGTCGAGGTGTCGACGGACGGAGCGACGTTCGTGCGGTTTCCGAGCGATTCACTCACGACGACGCTATTCGAGCCGTTCGGACCGTCGTTCGCCGGCATCGACCCGACGGACGTGCGCAACCTAGCGGGACTGCATCAAGGGCTGATCGGCACGCCGTTCGACTTCGCCGATTTGGCGGCGACGGCGGAGGTCGCTTCCGGCGCGGTACGGCTGGACGACATTCGGTATGTGCGGCTGATCGACATCCCCGGCAACGGCTCGTCGCTCGATGCGATGGGCCGCGGGATTCTCGAAGCGTGGCCAACGACAGACTTAACGTTCGGCAACGGCGGACACGATCTGGACGCGGTGGCCGGGCGGTATGCCGTGCCGGAGCCGAGTACGATGGTGCTGGCGGCGATTGGCGGCGCGATGTTGCTGGCGCGTCGGTTGCGGCGACGCCGGACACATGCGGCGGGTACGACTACCGCCAATCGACAAGCTGCCGGCATATTTTCTTGAGGGATGACCTGACGGGCCGATCCAGAATGGAACGTCTAACGGCAGTTCACTCTGCTGGACAAGACAGCATTGGTACTTGGCGCGGTTCCCGCCTTCGCCAACAGCACGCTGAGCACCAGGACGGTTCCCTTCATGGCTCCCATTATACCAAAATGGCGTATGCACGATGGAATAGCGATCAGCATCGCGCCAACGTGATCAGCGGTGGTTGGTAGTGCGCATCCACGCATGCGAGTATTTCACGCCGCGTACCCTCCGCGATTTCCGCGCGGAAATCAAACGCGTCTTCGCAAAGCACGAATATGACAGCTATGTCGGTATTCGTAGCCAACAAAGTTGCTAGGTTGGCACACCAAGGGTACTCCATGTTGATCTTGAGAGGCCGTTTTGTCGGAAGTCGGTTCTGTGACTTGAGCCAACTCAAGACCTTAATGGCAACGACGCGCAAACCCGTCGGCCCAATACTCTCTTGGGTAGCCGCAAGCGATTCGCCAACCCGACCATCATTTACGTAGGCAAGCAAATCCCTAATTACTTGCATGGTTCAAACTCCTGAGCCGATAGTAGTTTCGGTTGGGGGCGAAAACGTCAGGAACCTTTTTTCGAGCCGAACAAACATCCTTCACAAACACCCAGCCAGCCCAAACCACCAGCCAAACTCCCGCCCGCCGCGAAAAAAACGAGGTTGTGTCAAATAATTCCCTCTTCCGAGCGGTACGAACTAGCGTCGCTGTCCCGTCGAGCACACGGCGAACCTCACCAACGCAGCCCCCGACCGGCCCAAACTCAGCAATCGAAAATCAGCAACGGTCATCGCGAAAATCAAAAACAAGAAGCCCTGATCCCCCACAAAGCTACCAAATCCGTGGCCCAACTTCCACAAAGAATCAGGCCACCTCAGCACGAAATCCCACCGCGCCGGGCACCACCGCTCGCCTTGCCCCGCAGTGCGGAACCGGCGAGCGACCATCCATCAAGCAGGCCGCATTCGACCCTCCATCGTTGACGCCGTCTACCGGCCCTTTGAGAATGCACTTCGCAATGCTGTACAAGCCAGCAGTTGCATCCGACGTTTCAAAAAATGTCCCGTCGGAATTAAATAGGTCAGCGACTGAGGCGAAACATGATCGAACGAATAACCATCAAGAACTTCAAGAGCTACACGACGGCGGAGTTACGACTCGCGCCACTGACCTTCTTGATCGGTGCCAATGCATCTGGCAAGAGCAATGCCCTCGAAGCAATTCGTTTGTTGTCCTGGCTTGCCAAAGGCAGCCGCCTCGAAGACATATCCACGAACATCCAGGGAACTGATCGGCTGATACGTGGACAGGCGGCGGACTTGTTTCAAAAGAAGGAAAGGCCGTTTTCATTGGGTTGTCAGTTCTCGGCGATCCAGAACGACTGGACTAACCTCGATATCTCAATTGGCCTTCTTTCAGATGATCAGTTGGCAATCACGGGAGAGGGAGTCACAAAACATCCGCTAATGGGTCTGAGTGACCATTCAAATCTTCCGCTGTACAAAGTCGACAGCGATCCAGGGCTGCACTCAGACGAAATCAGCGTCATGTACAACAACTTCAAGAAGGGCGGAAACAAACCGCACATTCCATGCTCGAACCGGCAAGCCATCTTCTATCAACTTGAAAGCCCCGGACGTTTTGAAGCAAAGCACCAGGAATCTCAAAAGGTCATTCCCTCCGTCACAAAAGCATTTCGGGAAAACCTGAAAAGGATCATCTTCCTCGATCCACGACCAACGGCAATGCGGGACTACTCCTACGAAAAAGATCGCGACATGAAAGAGGACGGTTCGAATCTGTCCAGCGTTCTCTTTCACGTTTGCAAGAAACCTGCCGACAAACAGCAACTTCTCAACTTTATTCGCTCGCTGCCAGAGCAAAACATCGTGGACATCAAGTTCATAGAGACCGAACGTCGCGATGTGATGGTTCGATTGGTGGAGTCCTTTGGCGGCAAGCACCGAGAGATTGACGCTCCGTTGCTCTCGGATGGCACCTTGCGTGTATTGGCCGTCGCCGGAGTGCTACTCGGTTCTCCGACCGGGTCATTTGTAATCATCGAAGAGATTGATAACGGTGTACATCCCAGTCGAGCGGAGAATCTTGTACGTCAAATCCAGGAAGTCGGAAAGACCCGCAGTTTGCGAGTTTTGGTTACGACACATAACCCCGCGTTGCTGGACGCCTTGCCAAACAACGCCCTCGGTGACGTCCTTTGTTGCTACCGCGACCCAGACGCTGGCGACAGCCGAATCGTGCAACTAGGGGCCAGTAAGCGATTCCCCGATCTTGTTGCTCAGGCATCCCTCGGCGAGCTCGTGACGACGCGAGTCCTCGATCGGTTTCTGAAGGACAAAACGACTGAAGAGGAACGAACGCAAAAGTCACTCGAGTGGCTTGAGAAACTTAAGAAGGAGGCAGCCGAATGAGGGCCGTTTGCCTCGTCGATACCACCGTGTTCGTGGAAATCTTGAATGTACCCCGCATGGCCAAGCAATACGCAGCGATCACTCAACAACTCGCAGAAAAGATTAGCAACAAGGAATCGTTGTTCTTGCCGATGGCTACGGTCTTGGAAACTGGAAACCACATCGCGCAGAACGGCGATGGTAACCAACGTCGGCAATGTGCGGAGCGGTTCGTGAAGCAAGTGAATTTGGCGATAGACGGCGAATCTCCGTTCACGCCAATCAACTTTCTCGAGGCAAACGACCTGCGAAAGTGGCTGGCGGAGTTTAAAGATTGGGCAACGCAGGAACAGGGACTGGGTGATCTATCGATCAAGCACGATTGGGAACGGCTCTGTGCGCAGAATCCGGCGAGAAGAGTTTACATCTGGTCGTTGGATCGGCACCTTTCAGGCTACGACACGGGGGCAAGGTAATTAGCTATGGCATCACTTGAAAAGTCCCTTCGTAATCAGCTTGAACGTACTGTCAAAGACGCCCGTGATGTCGCGGAGGCGGCAGCGATGTCCGCGCCGGGTGCCACTGCTCACCTTGTCCAGCAGTGCGGCGTGCCTTTGGGCGATCTATTCTCGAATCGTCGGAAAGTGGCGTCGACGATCGTGCGTCGGTGATGCCGCTGGGCGGTGGATGATCGTTCGCCGATTTCGCGTTGCTTGACGATTTCGTGTTGCTTGACGAGGCGAGCAGTGGCACGCGGCGTGACTACGATCACGCGACGCCGTATAGCGCCCCCAGCGTCCCGCGCAGCCGCCGAATCAGCGGTTCGTGCGACAGCGGCTTGCCGGTGACTTGTTCGACGAGTTGGCTGGCCGTGTAGCACTTGCCTTGGCGGTGGATTTTTTCGCCGAGCCACTTGCGGAGCGGGGCGAACTCGCCGGCGGCGAACTGTTCTTCGAGCGGGCCGATGTCCTTATCCGCTTGGTCGAAGAATTGGGCCGCGTAGAGATTGCCGAGCGAATAGGTGGGGAAGTATCCGACGAGTCCCGCGCTCCAGTGGATGTCTTGCAGGACGCCGAGGGCGTCGCTGGGGGGCGCGATGCCGAGGTACGCGCGATACTTTTCGTTCCATGCCGCCGGCAAGTCGGCGATCGGCAGGTCGTCGTTGATGAGTG
This sequence comes from Planctomycetota bacterium, assembly GCA_029259935.1. Next base: position 216 of record JAJDEH010000365.1, on the reverse strand, counting down.
CCTGTTCCAGCTCGAATCGGATGAGAATGTGCAGGTTGTACGTGGCTTCGTCGGCTTCGACGCGGATGAGCGACGGCTGGACGTTGTTTACCGCGAAGTGGAAGGCATCGAGCGGGACGTCGGCGAGGGACTGCGGGAATGCGGCGACGGCTTGCGGGTAGAAATGTTGCCAGAACGGTTGGCTGCGGCCGACGAGGTTTTCCCACATTCGCGATT
>JAJDEH010000364.1 GCA_029259935.1 Planctomycetota bacterium | reverse complement strand
GCACACCCTGGTCATGGTCGCCATCAATTCCCTGACCATGTTGGTTTTGTACGGCCTGTTGGGTGGATTTCTGCTTGGAATAGGCAAGTTACCCGTTCCGTGGCAGGCCCTCCTATTCTCCATTGGAATCTACGTTGCGTTGCCGCTGGTCGCGGGATTCATTTCAAGGAAGTGGCTGATCTCGACGAAAGGGGAACGTTGGTTCCGCGAGAAGTTTCTGCACCTGTTGACACCGATAACGATTGCCGCGTTGCTGGTAACGCTCGTGCTGCTCTTCTCTTTCAAGGGTGAGGTAATTCTGAACAACCCGCTGACGATTCTTTGGATTGCCATTCCATTGACTATTCAGACGGTGTTGATCTTCGGGGTGGGCTACATTGCTTCAAAGGTCCTCGGATTGACGTACGAGAGTGCCGCGCCGACGTCCATGATTGGAGCGTCGAACCACTTCGAGGTTGCGATCGCCACGTCCACGATGCTCTATGGTCTGTCTTCCGGAGCGGCGCTCGCGACGGTCGTCGGCGTCTTGATTGAAGTCCCCTTGATGCTGATGCTGGTCAAGTTTTGCGTCCGAACTCAAAATTGGTTTCCGCGAGAATCGACGAGCTAGTCGGCAGCCAGGTAGAGGCGTTGCTCGATAGCATGGCTTGATGCTTAAACGTCCGGTCGCAAGTGCGGCACGGAACTCTAGTCGAGTGCTTGCCGCAAGTGCACCGCGAAGCGGTCTCGCCTGCTTGTGTATTGCATGATCGCGACAGGCCACTCGGTCCCGGCGGGGTTGGCGCGATAGGTGGAACTGCCTGATCGAGTCGGATAAGATGAACACGCGATAGTCCCTAATCGCTTGTTGATCATGCCCGTCACTCCGGCCGTTGTTGGACGCAATTCGCCCGCAACCAGCGTGAAGCTCCTTCCTATTGGGCACCCACCACGGAATCAGTCTAAGACCAGGAAGAACGAATGAACCTCTCTGATCGAGAGATCCTCACACAACTTGGCGCGGGAGTCCCCATCGCCGCCGCCTGCGAAGCGGCTGGTTGCTCGCGCGGCGAATTCGATCGATGGTGGCGGGAGTGTGCCGCCAAGCGAGTTCCTGCAACCAACGGGGAGGTTCTCGCGGCGGTCCAGTCGCCGGCGAGCATCCAACGCGATCAACGGGGAATTCCGCACATACGCGCCGAGAATGATGCCGACCTGTTCGTTGCTTTTGGCTACGCGATGGGGCAGGATCGTTTGTTCCAGATGGATTACCTGCGACGCAAGGGGGCCGGCCGCTTGGCGGAAGTGTTGGGGGCCGAGGCTTTGCAAACGGATGTACTCGCGCGAACCGTCGGCCTGCGGCGCATCGCCGAAGCGGAATGGGAGCGGTTGCCGGAGGAGACTCGAAGCGTGCTGACTTCTTTCACCGCGGGTGTTAACGCCGCCATGAAGCAGTCGACCGATAACCCGCCCATCGAGTTTGACTTGCTGGACTACCGGCCGGAACCTTGGACGGAAATTGACTGCCTGACGATTGAGAGCGAGTTTCGTTGGTATCTTACCGGCCGCTTTCCCGTGATTGCCATTCCAGAACTGGTCAAGCGAAGATTGGGCGCTGGCGATCTGTTTCAGGAGTTTCATTGCGGTGAAGCGCTTGACGAATGCCTCTTGCCCGCAGACGGTTATCCGGAAACCAAGCCCCAGCGGCCCGCCGAGTCAGTGAGTCCACCGATGGGCGGCTTCGACGATGGCACGGGCAGCAACAATTGGGTCGTCAGCGGAAAGTGGACCGCCAGCGGCAAACCGCTCGTCGCCAGCGATCCGCACATCGCCATCGAAGCGGTCTCCTGTTGGTATCAAGCTCATCTTCAAGGTGGCTCGTATAACGTGGCCGGCATGTCCTACGTCGGGATGCCGGCTATCATGTTCGGCCGCAATGAACACGTGGCCTGGAGCATCACGAACAACATCTGCTCGCTCCGCGATCTCTATCAGGAGCAGAGCGACCCGGATCACCCGGGCTGTTTTCTTTTCAACGGCCAGTGGGAACCGTGGCGCGAACGGACCGAGACGATCGCCGTGCGCAACTCCGAGTCGGTCACGAAGACGATTCGCGTTTCTCGAAACGGCCCGATCGTGGATGAAGTCTTGCCGTCTCCGGCTGACAGAACCGGTCCCGTCTCATTAAGGTGGCTTGGCATGCACGAGGGTGGCTGGCTGACCTCGCTGCTGGGAATGGATCGCGCTGGCGACGTCGGCGAATTCAACGAGTCGCTACGTCCATGGCATGTGCCGACGTTTTCGCTTGTCTTCGCCGATACCGATGGCAAGATCGGCCTCAAGGTCAGCGGCCGGATTCCCATTCGCAACGTCGAACAGCGCGGTTATCGCCCGGGAGACGATCCGGCGCATCAGTGGGACGGCCTGATCCCATTCGAGGACATGCCAGGCGTGATCGATCCCCAACAAGGCTATGCGGCGACCGCCAACAATCCTCTCGCCACGAGCGACTATCCATACCCGCTCTCCTGCACAGCGCCTGCCGGATATCGGGCTCGGCGCATTCGCGAGATGATCGAGGCCCATGATCCGGCGAGTATCACGAGCGCCGATTTCCGCCACATGCAGTTCGACGTACTTTCCCTGCGGGCGGTGAACTGTCTGCCGCCGTTGCTGGCGATCCTGGACAGCGTGGAAATTGAAAATGAACAAGCCAAGCTGGCGATCCACGCGCTGCGTGCCTGGGACGGCAACGTCCTTCCCGAGGCGATCGGCCCGACGGTTTTCAATGTCTTCTTCACTCATTGGACGCGAGTTGTTTTGGAAGAGCGCTTTGAAGAAGACGAGTGCACATTGGTGGCGATGGGTGCCGAGGGCCTCGCGGCGCGCTTGCTTGAAAAGGACCAGCATGGCTGGTTTGCGAACGGCGACCGAGACCAACGCGTTCGAGCAGCCTTTCTAAAGTCCCTCGCCGACCTTTCGCAGCGCCTCGGCACCACGGTCGACGACTGGCGGTGGGAGAAGCTGCATCGCTTGACGATGAACCACGTACTCGCATCGCGCGGCGATTTGTCCGAACTGCTCAACTATGCAGGCATGGGAGTGCGCGGCGACATGCAAACGGTCGGCAACACCGGCAGCGGTCCCGATTGGACGGCGTTGACAGGCGGTGGTTTCCGCATGATCGCCGATTTGTCTGATGCGACCGCGCTGTTGACCATTGATGCTCCCAGCCAGTCGGGACACCCCGGCAGCCCGCATTATAAAGACCAACTCGACGATTGGCTGGCGGGCAACTACCACGATCTGCCGCTAATAATGGAAAACAAGGCAACGGATGCCCGACTCATGTTAAATCCAGGCGCGCCGAGCCCTCTGGAACAGCCGTGATGCATGCGGTGCGATTGAGTCACGCGAACGAAACTCTACCGGGGGGGATGAGTGTTTTCCGAAGATGAAGTACGGGAAACGGCGGACGGGACTGCCAGGATCGAGCCGATGACGAGTTATGGCGTGGAGTTTATTTCCGTGGGGCGAATCTTGCCCCCCACAACCTGACTGGCCAACCACGTTTCAACAAAAGGTGCATCCGTTGAAATCGAGAATCCACTTTCCGCGATTGTCCTGCCTTGTATACTTAACTCAATACACGGGTGCCCTTCTAACCGCTCGCAGTGGGAGTTTTGAAGTGAAGAGCAGAATTTTGGCCAGCGGCATTGCCGCCTGCATGTTGGTTTTCGTCGCCTCGCCGGCGTTCGCCGCGGATACGGCGGTGCTTAAGATCACCCGCAGCCTTTCCATGTTCGGCAGATACAACAACATGCAGGTGTATGTTAATGATAAATATTTGGGCGCGGTCGACAACGGCAAGACGAAAGACTTCAAGTTCACTCCCGCCAAGGACGGCAAGAATAAGCTGAACGCGGTCATTACCTCGCTATTCCGCGTCCCCTCGACCGATTACCAATTTACGGCCAAGGCTGGGTCCGTGGTCAACGCGGTGACGAGCGTCAAGGAAGGCAGCTTCACCTGCACGCTATTGATCGATTTGAAGAGTGCCAAGCGCCCGACGAAAAAGTATAAATTGATCTCCGTCAAAATGGACAAGCAGATGAAGTCGGTCGACCTTAAAGAGTCGCCCGTTTATCGTCTGCCAAGTGGCCAAGAGAAGGTCGTGGAAGATACCTTGCGGCTGAGGCACACGGTTTCCTGCACGCTGACCAAAAGCTTGGAGGCGGAGCTGAAGGCCGACTTGGTCGCGGTTCAAGCCAGCATCCGCGGCGGAATACAAAAAAGTAACAGCCGCAGTTACTCAGTCGAATCGGAACTCAAACGATCGGTGAAACTGATCGGCAATGGCCAACCGCTGAAAGTAGTCTGGTGCGAACTCTATCGGACTGGCACGGCGGTCATCGAAGTCAAGGGCAAGCGACAGACGGTGCCGTTCACCTACAAAGAAGACTTCGACCTAAAAGTCAAACTGGCCCAATAGACGTTCGCCGCTATTGAAACAACAGCGGTTGCGGCTGTTTGATCTTCCCCGGCGCGCGTTGATTCTTCCCGGCGCGGCCTCGATCCCCTAAGTCTTGCCGCGCTGTTTCCGCCAGTGCCGTAAGCCGGCGAACAATCTCGGGATGCACCTCAGCGACATTGTTTTTGGAGGCCACATCGTCGACCACGTTAAACAGCAGCGGCTCTGTTTTTTCGTTGGCGCGAAAGTGGGGATGGCGCGAAAAAGTCTCCAACGGCAAAAACAACTTCCAAGGGCCACTGCGGATCGCTTGCAGTTGATCTCGCTCGTAATAATAGAAAGCCTGATAGGGTGACTTTGCGGCGGGCTCGGCCAGGATCAAGGGGCGAATGTCGTGGCCGTCCAGGTTGCGACCGGTGGGTGGCTGTCCGCCGGCCAGGCAAGCAAATGTGGGCAACAAGTCCATCGTGGTCGACAGATCTTCGCAGACCGTGTCCGCTGGCACCGTTCCCGGCCACCACATGATCGTGGGCACTCGGAATGCGCCTTCGGCGGTCGTGTAACCGCGGCCATGAAGAGGCAGGTTGCTGCCGCGAACGGGACTCTCGATATCGCGGGCCAGCGGGGCTCCATTGTCCGAAGTCCAAATCACTAGCGTGCGCCGGTCGATGCCCAGTTCGACCAGTTTGTCCAAAATTTGCCCCGTCGACCAATCCAACTCTTCAATCGAGTCGCCCCACGGACCGTTGCGGCTCTTGCCTTTGAACTTCGGACTCGCGAAAGGCTTGGCCGTGCTACCGGGCATGGCTTGCGGAATGTAGAGAAAGAATGGCTCTTTCGCGGCTTCATCCAAGAAATCCAAAGTCCGTTCGGTGTAGCGTTTGGTTAGCAAGTCCCGATCGACCGGGGCCTCGATTACTTTTTCGTTCTCCATCAAGGGCAGCGGCGGCCACTTCGAGCCGTCGAGCCTCGCGCCGATGCGCTGTCCGACCGCGCGCGTCATATCGTCGCTGTACGGAATTCCAAAGAACAAGTCGAAGCCTTGTCGCGTCGGCAGAAATTCTGGCTGGTCGCCCAAATGCCACTTGCCGATCATCGCGGTGCGATAGCCCTGCTTCTTGAGCACTTCGGCGATCGTGATTTCGTCGGGGTTTAACCCATACGGTGACACCGGTCGCAGCACTTGGCCGTCGCGCGGGTTGTCGTGCATGCCGACTCGCTGCGAATAACAGCCGGTCAAGATGCTCGCACGGGAAGGCGTGCACACGCCGGCCGTGACGCAAAAGTGCGTGAACTTCCGGCCTTCGCGCGCCATCCGATTCAAGCTGGGCGTACGGTGCAGCTTCGATCCAAACGGCTCGATATCGCCGTAGCCCAAGTTGTCGCAAAAGATGACGACGAAGTTAGGTTTCTCGATTTCGTTGGCGCTGGACGATGCCAGCGGCGAGCATGCCGCGACGACCGCGACCAACTGGCGGAACACCATTGGGGAAGATTTCCACATCATGATCAGTTTGCCTTGAAAGAACAGGTCACGGTCCTGAGGGATTCTCTTGATGTAAGGCGGCGAGATCCTCATGGCGGCGAAAATAGAACCAGGCATTGAGTCCCTGAAAGATTAACGTCAAGGCAATCAGCGTGACGTAGACGAGATACAGGACAAGCAGCAGCAATTCCTTGACCGTCATTACGCCTTCCAGTTCACTTTCCAACTGCGAAAGTTCAGGTGTAGTCTCGCGCACCTCGTCGAGGAATGCATCGATAAAGAAAGTGTAGTAGAGAATGCACCAGACCGCATACACGACGATCATGGTCATGAAGCCAACCTGGTTCCAACCCAAAAACCTGGCGGCTCGAGGATGACGCTCTCGCAGCATTCGCCGGCCGCGAAATTCGTTGTAGGCGACCCACGCCAAACCGGCTCCAACAATCAGGGAGGACAAAATGAAGGGCTGGTAGAAGAAAGAATAGACCCCGTGTGCCAAAGATGCGGCGGCCAGAACTGAAAAGGTGTAGCCGTTAAAAGCGGCCATCGACGAGGCACGCTTTAACCGCCGGGTGTGGATGGCGGTTTCAGGCGATGGTATGGATTCGCTGGGCGACCCTTGGATTGTGTCGCCAGCTTGCGGCTCGGTCATCTTCAAAGTACCAGTCGTGAGTTTTGTCGAGAGTCAACGATCTTGCAGGAAATTGAATTGTATACGGCGACGTCGCCGCGTTCACTACCTGTTGGCGCGCCTCCAGCGTTAGTCGGGTGGTAATCCTGTCGCGGTGTCGTAAGTGCCAGTCGGATGACGGGAGAATCCGTTTGGAAGTCCAATGCATGTGGCTGCTGGTGGGGCGATGCAACGGGCGTTCATATTCGCTGCGTTGCGGTCCTGGTTCACGATGAAGGAATGGTTGTCTTTGGTTCGACAGCGACCGCTTGCGCCCGTTGAAGAATCCGGCAGGATTTCTCGAAATGCCTGTCGGAGCGTGGTGGCGAATTGGAATGGAGTTAATACGAAGAGGCTGGGACGAAGCGGCCTAAGCGATTCAGCCTCACTTTCCGTCCATCAGCATAGTGGAGAACCGTCATGAAACGCCCCCCAATCATGTTAACGACCGTTTGCCTAATGTTTGTCGGCATGTGCGGCCACAGCCTTTTCGCCCAAGACAACCTCGATGGTTTGTCCCGATTGGCGGGCATGGCCAGGATGAAGACCGTCATCAATGAGGAGCGTGTGCGGAACGGGCGGACAGCCCTGCAAATCGACGCCCGACTGATGCGAGCGGCCCACAATTACGCGGTGGTCATGGCACGCCATTCGGATAGGTATGTGTCACACCAGCACGACATCGTCAAGCCGAGTACCACTAGAATCCGGCAAGACGAAGGAATTGTCGGAGCCTATGCCGAGAACATTCACCGTTGGCGTTCGAGAAACGCGCGGGGAATCGTTGATTTAGTCGTTCGTGACAATTCTTTCGGCTGGATGCACTACGTCACGGATGGAATCCGAGGACACCGCGCCAACATTTTGAAGCCAACCGTTACCCACATGGGAGTGGGCGTTACCCGATCCACGCAGGACAATAAGTTCTATTTTTGCCTGCTTCTTGGAGTGTCCCAGAGGGCTATCGAAGCTCCACGAGAGTACCCCAGCTCAGGAGGAGGCGTCCTTGCCAAACCTGTGATCGTTGAAAATCAAAGTCCCGGCACCTTGGCCTATGCCTTGCGACGCGCCGCCATCCCGGACCAAGGAGTCTTAGAACGGTCAGAGACTTTTACGCTTGCACGCGGCCAGCGTCACCTCCATATTTGTTCGCCCGGTGCCACTTTGCGGGCAATCACGTTCCGAGGACGGCGAGTTCGCGGACCGGAAAACTCGGTCTCCGTTCAGCTCGACAAACGGCACATTGCCCACTTCAACTACCCAGGTTTCGGCGTGCGTTGGACCGTTCGATAAACATGCCGGCTGGTGACAATGAAGTGAAACGGATTTCTGTTGCAATTTGCGGGAGAACCTGTCGGAGGATGATCGCATTTGGGAATGAAGGGTTAACTGGAACCGGACATTCGCGAATGCCGCCCTCCCTTGTGAAATTCAGCCCGTAACAGAAGGACCAAATCATGTTTCGCTCATTCATTCTGACTTGCCCCGTCCTAGCTCTGATGATCCTCGTGTCGAACGTTTCGGAGGCACGAGCCGAACGCACCTCCTGGAATAACTTTCGGCATTACAAACAAGACAGCCAAATGTATGTTCAGTTCATTAAACGCGGAAATGTCTGGCTGGAGTACCAGAACAACAAACAAATGCATTCTTTTCAAGAGAATAACAGAGCTTTCAATTGGATCGAGTTGTACGATTCCAGCCGGCAGCTCTTCGTGCGGCTTTGGAATGATCGTTGTGACGTCTGGATTGTGAAACGGCAACCGAAGTGGGTTACCTATTATCGGGGAGGCTGGCATGCAACTCGTTTTCACGTGACCTTTGAAAAGATGTATGTCCACGATGACAAGGAGGCGGGCAGTGGAGACTGGCAGGTTCGCGCTTCCATCACCGGGACGATCGAAGGGCGATCATTGATTGGGAAAAAGGAAGCCGGCACGGGTCAGGCGGTTCTGATCAACCACAGTTTCGTTGTCAGCCGCAAGCAATTTGACGTGTCTTGCCAGGTCCATGAATACGATGGAGGCTTCGGCGCGGGCTGGGATAACGTCGGCAAACGGACCCTGCGTGTTGATACTTCAGGGAAGTACCAAATCAGAATCAGGGGAAGTGAAGGCGATGTCAGCATCAATCTCAATGTGACGGCGGTTGATTAGCTCGCTGCCGATCACTCATGACAACCAAGAAGCGGGAAACGGACGGCATCCTCACGCTCGACATAATCCCGCTGAGGCGACCAGCCGTGGGGGAAGCTGCCCCCACGGCTACTCTGCTCAAAGAGAGAATCCATGAAACGCCGCTTTGTCATGTCGTTGCACACCTCGAAGAGGAACTTTTGCGTGGCGTACGCGCAGGTTTGAAAAAGTTGTTGCATTTTTGATCCGAGGACTGACTCGCTAGAATTCCTCGCTTGTTGCAACCCTACTGACGGCGCTGATAGACTGAATCGAGTCAACGGCTCCGATCATGCAACAAGTCGCTGGGAACGGCATGGAAAACTCCGTCACTGGGTGGATCGACGCGCTAAAGAGTGGCTCGGACGAGGCTGTCGAAAAGATCGTAGCCCGTTACTACGATCCAATCGTCCGTGTCGTAGGCAAGCGTCTTTCGTCGCGCGTCCGTCGTTCACGCGACGAAGAGGATATTGCGCTGAGCGCTTTCGATAGTTTCGTTCGGCGGGCACGGGACGGTGGATTTCCCCGCTTGGACGATCGAAATGATTTATGGCGTTTGCTGGTCACCATCAGTTTGCGCAAGGCGGCCAAACACTCGGTGCGGGAATCTGCTGAAAAACGCGGCGGCGGCAACGTCATGGGCGAGTCGGCGCTCACGGATTCCGCCCGCGGTGGTATCGGAGCGCTGGCGGCTAGTAACGATCCGGCGCCGGGAGATGAATTGGAATGCGAAGAGATGGCCGTTCAGATTCTGGCATTCCTGGACAACCTGGATGATCCCATGCAGAGAGACATCGCCTTGTGGACCGCCCAGGGAATGTCAGCGGCTAGACTGGCCGAATATCTCAATTGTGCGCCGCGAACCGTGGAAAGAAAACTCAAACGACTGCGCGAGAAGGCGAAGAAATGGGCCGACGAGGGCGAATAAAAACGGCCCGTGCAGTCGAAACGGCGAGTTTAACAGCGACCAGTGAAACAGCATGGCACCGTACGAAGGCCACGATGAACGCGACGACGAATCGGGCGAGAGTTTAATCGATCGCCTTTGTGACGAGTTCGAAGAGGCCTGGCGGGCCAACCAACGGCCGCGGATCGAAGAGTATTTGACCCGCGTCGGCGACAAGCAACGATCACACCTTCAGGAAGAGTTGCTCGGCCTTCAACATTACTGGCAAGATCAACAAACAGACGCCCTGGAAGACAACGCGGCGGTGCAGGCCTCGGCCAGTCTGATTTCGCAACAGGTCGGTAAATACAGAATTGTGCGCGAAATTGATCGGGGCGGGATGGGGTGCGTCTACGAGGCCGAGCATATCCATATGCAGCGCCGGGTGGCCGTGAAGATGATTTCCAAGCAACTGCTTGGCTCGCGCGAGGCCGCCCGACGGTTTCGGCGGGAAGTCTTGGCGACGGCCAAACTAAGCCATCCGAACATCGTGACGGCGCACGACGCAGACGAAGTCGATGGCCAACTTTTCTTGGTGATGGAACTGGTCGAGGGTGAAAACCTGAGAGCCACGGTCAAGCGTCGCGGACCGCTGCCCGTTGCCGATGCCATCGACTGGGTGATGCAAGCGGCCCAAGCGCTGCAATATGCCCACAACAACGGAGTCATTCACCGCGACGTCAAGCCTTCCAATTTGATTCTTAGTCCCGGGGGCGTCATCAAGCTGCTCGATCTGGGACTGGCACGAGTTCAGCAATCGATGGCCAACAGTTACGAGGAAACGGGAAAATACGATATCACGAATTCCGAATGCGCGCTGGGCACCGTTGACTTCATGGCTCCGGAACAGGCATTCGATCCCAAAAATATCGACGTGCAGGCCGACATCTACGGACTCGGCTGCACCCTGTTTTACTTAGTGACCGGCCGCATCATGTTTGAAGGCGACACGCCGGTCGCCAAAATCGTCGCCCATCGCGACCAACCGCCGCCTTCGATGCGGACCTTTCGTGCCGACATTCCTGCTGGTTTGGGTCCGCTGTTTGATCGCATGGTGGCCAAGAAACCATCCGATCGATACACGTCGATGGACGAAGTACTCCAAGAATTGCAAGCACTGCGGCAGCCCCACAAATCGAACAAGCCAAAGACTTCACTCGCGGTTTGGTGGAAGTACTTGGCTGCGGCCGCGGTCGTTTGCGCGATCGCGGGAGGCATTGCGTGGGCGACTTGGCCGCCGCACACGGACCGAATCGGGATTCAATCCAACAAGGGACCGCCCAACCTGGGGGCGGAAACAGATGCGCCGCAAATTACGCAGCGAGCCGTCGCGGAATGGGTGCTGAGCGTAGGCGGAAGTGTTGACATCCGTGTTGCCGGGGAAGAAGTTGATTTTTTGTCCGTTGGCGATACCGGCACAACCGACGTTGAGATCACGGCGGTTGACCTGAGTTCTTTGGAAGGAGTCACGGATACCGACTTGGCACGGTTCGCCAACACCAGACAACTTGAGAATATCCAACTGGCGCACACCGGCGTGCGTGGGCCGGGACTTGAACATCTCGGCGGTATCGACACGCTCACCCATCTCAATTTGGGGGATCTCGAATTAGAAGTCGATGCACTGCGACACCTGTCTCAACTGCCACGTCTGCATGCTCTGTGGTTGCACGGCATTACCAACGCCCATCTTGAACGACTCGGGACTCCGCCCGAACTGCATTATCTGTGGCTTGACCGTTCTCAAGTGGACGACGAGGGGATGCCGTACATCGCGAAACTGTCGCAGCTTGGCGGGTTGGGTCTTGGCGATACCCGGGTCACCGATGACGGCGTTGCCAAGCTCAAATCATTGCAACGCCTCGACCAGTTACTCCTGCCCCGAACACAGGTTACGGCGAAGGCGTGCCAAGCGATATCGGGTCTGAAGAAACTCCGCGGGCTCAATCTGGCGGGAACCCGGTGTGCCGGACCCGAACTCGGCTTGCTCAGCGAACTCGATCAACTGGAAACACTCGATCTCTCCGAGAGCAATGTTGGTGATGAGAACTTAATCGCGATTCAGTCCTTGAAGCAACTAGGTTCACTGGATCTACAGGGAACAGCCGTTTCGCCAACAGCTCTTGCCGAACTACAAAAAGCACTGCCAAACTGTCAAGTCACGCCTCCCTAAAATGGCAAACGCGCGGCCGCCGCATGAAGCCAGACTTGAACAGAGACGCGTCGCTGGAAGACAACTTGTTCGAGCGCGTTGGCGACGAATTTAAAGACGCCTGCGAGAGCAACATGCGGCCGCAGGTCGCAGCCTTTTTTTCCGCTGGTTCTCGGCGGAGAGAAAATCGTACGTGTCATGGCCGAGGCGGTGGGAATGGCCTGTTTCCGCCAGGAATGGGAGGTTTCGGACCGCCCGCCTCGAATGGCCCCCTATCTCGGTCGGAACTTTCCGACCGTTCCGTCTCCGTTGCCCGTGACGTGTTGGCGGCCGGAGCAGTAGGTTCGGGGCGAGTATTGATGTAGAGCGCGACGGTACCCGTTACCGCGGCGATCAATGTTGCGGCCGCCGTCAGCACGGCCGGTAACGACGTCCAGAAAGATGATGATTGTTTTTCCATGGGCATCTTCCGCAATCCACTCAAGACCCTGTGATGAATCGAGAACTGCAAGCGAGGCAAGGCTAATCGGCCAAGCTGATAACCTACCATAGCCTCGCTGCTCAGCAAAGATACTGGGGCACGGTGGTCCCCTCCAATCGCGATCGCGCCCCCGTTGGTAATCTTGCCAGCCGGGGAACGAGTAACGCCAGCCGGGCGAGAATCATACTCGCTAAATGCTCTCACTGCGTTTGCTCGATTCTCCCGCGAGTCAACAATTAGCTTGAAGCAAGAAGTGTGCGCGATGTGAGGTTCCATCATCCGAACGGAAAGGAGCCTTTTTCGAACGAACTCCCTGAAAGGTCATCCCGATCGGTGCGTCATTTCTCGCGGCATTCAGCACCAGCCGACGCAACGAAGGCACTCAGTTGTTCGTATGGCTGGGCTCCGACGAGGCCCCGGTTCCCAATGACGAATGTCGGCACGCTGGTGATTCCTCGTTCGCGTGACTGTTGCCAATCGGCATCGACCCGTTCGCGAAACTGTCGCTCGACGAGTGCGTTTTTCGCTTCCGAAGCAGGCAGGCCCATCCGCTCGGCAATCGCGACCAAGTTGTCAATCTTCGCGAGATTCACATTGTCCACGAAGTAAGCCTGGAACAGCGCATGATGGATTCGCTGGCCGCCGGACCGAGTCTCGGCCCACTTCGCCAGCTCTTGTGCCAAGCGGCTGTTGTAGGTCATGGTTCGCTCGCCGTAGGGCAATCCCTCGTTGGCCATTAAACGCGACATGCGCGCCTGGGCAGCCGGAATGTCGATGTTTCGGCCAGCGAATAGATCTTCCAGCGAAAGTCCTGCTGCAGGTGTCTCGGGATGCAACGGAAACTGTCTGTAGACGACGCCGATGTCGAAGGCCGCTTGCAGTTTTTCCACACGCACGGTGCAGAGATAGCACCACGGTCATACGTAGTCGGAATAAACTTCGAGTGTGATCATGGGATAGCCAATCCTACCTGCATCAAATCGATCAGTTCTTGATCCGTCACTTTTTTCAGGTCAAGGCAACGCGCTTCGCCGGTCGGGAGTGCGACCAGCGCTTTGCCGTTCCGTAACTGGCCGCGCCCGCCGCGAGGCGCTTGCGCCGCGAACTCAAAATCGGCTGGCTGGGATGCCGTTGGTAGAGCCCGAAACCGTTCCAGGATCAAAACGCCCAATTCTAACATCGCGGGCGGAAGACTGCTCGGCAGGCGCAATTTTTGGCCATTCTTCGCCACTCGCCGCTTTGAAGTAGGCCTGCTTCCACGATCCGGGACTCGCGCGCGGTCACTCAAACGCGCCGGCCAGATACAATTGTTTGAAGTGACGATGGCGTCTTTTGCCGCTCGACGTCTTGGACAAGAGGCCCGCTTCGACCAGCCGGATGTCGCCGACGTGCACGGCCATTCGCTGAAAAATTGTTTGCCGCAGTTCCGCGATGATTTCGCTTCGCTCGCGCGGTTGCGAGGCTCGCATTTCGGCGATCAGGACAATCGACTCCGTCCCCTTGCTGACGTCCTCGATTCCAAACGCCGCGAAGTTGCCGGCCCGCAAACCGTCCACTTGATTGACGATCGGCTCGAAGTCGCTCGGGTCAATCTTCTTTCCAAATACCGTGATTCGCTCTTGCACGCGGCCGACCCAAAACAGATCGCCGCCACGCAGGTATCCCAAATCGCCGGTTCGCAGGAACTCGTCTAGAACCGCGGCCGCCGTCGCATCGGGGTCGTCCAAATAGTGCTTGAATCGACTGGGCGTGTTCAGGCCGATTTCACCGACTTGACCGTCCGGCAAGGCAGTTCCATCGGGCGAGAAGATGGCGATACGCATCTTTGGATGGGGGGCACCCACATTCACGACGCCAACAGTGTTCTTGGCGTCTGGATCGTCGACAGTAACGGCGATTCGTTCTTCTTGCAACGCTTGCCGATCCACGTGTTCGACCAACGCTTCAAATTCATCCGCTTCCGGTTCGCGCGAATTAAGGTGGTCGCGGCTGAATGTCGCGCCGCCGATGTTTTCCGCCAAGCCATAATTGGTTCGCATGGCCTCGGGCCTCAGACCGCAAACGCGAAAGCGATGGTAAAACTCGCGAATCGTTTCGATGTGCACGCGCTCGGCGGCGTTCCACAATCCGCGCACGCGGTCCAGCCGCACGCCGGCCAACTCGTCGTCGTTGGTGCGCTGAGCAGCCAGGGCGAAGCCGAAGTTGGGAGACCAACTGATCGTGGCCTCGGCGTCGCTCAACCCTTGCAGCCAGAGCGCCGGTTTTTTCACGAACGCGTGTGGGTCGAGCATCACCAGCGGAATGCCGTGTGTCAGGCAGAGCAGAAAGTTATTGACGAGGCCCATGTCGTGATAAAGGGGTGTCCAGTTCAAACAGACGTCGTCTTCGTTCAACCGCATCGCCGTGGCCATGCCGTCCAGCGCCGCGGTCAGTGCCCGTTGCTCCCACACGCATATCTTGGGCAGTCCCGTTGTGCCGGACGTAAGCTGCATCGCGACGACGTCGCTTTCCCGAGAGGTGACGGGGGCTATCGATTCGTCGCCAGGACCGGTCGGCAATTCATCGGGAAGAACGCAAAGCCGGGGGGCAGCGCCCTCGGGCATGGGGTGCTGTTCGAGGTCGAGCAAGTGATCGCAAACGACGATGCGCGAACCGGTTTTTTGCAGCGCGAATGCCAGTATTCGGCCCAGATCGGAATAGCCTCCTTGCAACACGGGGGGCGCGAGATTCAGCGGAACCGCGCCCAGCAGCAGGCAGGCGTAAAAGGCCAAGGCCGAACTTTCACCGCTGCGCAGCACAATGATACACACGTCGCCTTGGCGCAAACCGTCCGCCGCCAGCTTGGCGGCCAGCCCCGTTGCCTGCCGGTGGAGGTCGCCCGCAGCAATCCAGTTCACCTCGCGACCGGCGTCATAATAGGCGATCGCGTTGCGGTGGGGGTCCAGGTCAACGGCGGCGAAAAGCCGGTCTTGTAACGTAACTCCTGTTGCCTGAAGCAGACATTCGGTGGACATGGAGTTTCCCCAAGAATGATTAGGATGTGAGAGTTAGGCTGCGCGCTTATGCACTACCAAGGCTGTGATGTCTTCGATCGAGTCCAGATTCTCGACGCTCATTTCATGCGGCGCGATTCCCACGCCGAACCGCGCTTCAATGAATCCGACCACGGACAACACCGAAAGCGAGTCCATTGCCCCGCTGCTGATCAGGGGCGACGTATCCTCGACCCGGCCGGCATCGTCGTTTAAAAAAAACTCGTCGAGTATATGCTGCCTAACCGCCTGTTTGATCAAGGCGTAGTCCGCGCCTGGTGAGGCGTCGCGCGTCATGGCGTTTCCTTTACGTGAGAGGTTGTACTAGCGAACGGTGGGTGGGCGGCGATTGCGATCGGCATTTCGAGGCGCGGCCTGTTCCAGGTGCGGACCGAGCAGCTCCACGAGGCGGTTGGCGACCAAGCGGTGCCCATGAGGATTGAGATGCTTGTCCCAAGGGGCCAAAACGATCTGCTGCTGGTCTAGGTCATCCGCGAAGGCCCCGCGCAGATCAAACACCGTCATGTCGAGTTGGCGTCCCCAGCCGATCATTTCATCGGCCAATTGCTGGTGCTTTTCCGTTCGCGAATCTGGCAGGGGCAGATAGAGCAAACAGGGCTCGACGTTCCGCTTCTGACAAGAACGGGCAAACCGCTGCCACACCCATTGCATCAATTGGGGCGCGTACGGATGCAGTTTCCGAATGGCAGCAGCGCGCGAAGAATTGGCGGTCACTCCCGATTCCGCGACATAGCGAGAGACAATGTCAAAATGCGGGTGGGCCTTGCCTTGCGGAACGGCCCATAAGAACTCGGTCGTAAACATCACTTCGCTGCCGTGCGTTACGTAAAACACGGCATCGGGCTGGAACTCGAACACTTGTTGTTCGACGACCAGTAGTTTGCTGGTTAAGTTGCGTCCACTGAGTGAAAAATTGAGGATTTCGATCCGCTGATAAGGTCCCCGTGATTTACTAAGGTTGAGCTGATCCTCGGCGATCTGCTCATAAGTCTCTCCATCGGCGACGCCGCGCCCCATGCTATTGGAGTTGCCCACCAGCGCGATTCGATAAGTGCCCGGCGGCTTTTCCTTGGCGTAGTCGCGGTCGCGCAAGGCCCAGCGGTTGGCGGTGAACGCCTGGCCCAGCAACTGACCCTGGACGTTGGGCTTGAGTACCAGCCCGACCGCCGGGTCGGACGAGATTAGTTCGGGAGTTTCGACAAGCGACTTCCATTGCTTGGGCCGCGCGGCGTATCGCTCCGATAGTTGCGAATTGTAGCGAGAGACGTTCGTCAGATCTTCGTAGTAGCCGCGCGTCATCCGTTCGCTGTCCGCGCGGTTTAGTTCGTTTCGCTTGAGCTGAACGATGAAGTCGCTGACCCTTTGGGGAAACCAATCGTAGACGTCGGAGCTACCGACCACGCAGATCCCGCCAGCCAGCATCACGACGCCGGCCGCCTGGCGGGCGAATGGAAACTTGCCGTCGTCTTGTTTCACTCGGGTGCCGGTCAGTGTTTGTTCGGAGGTCGAATGGCCCCACAATACCGCCGCGACTCCAACCCCAACCAGGCAGGCGGCAATGACGGCCGCTTCAGTCCAAGTGGTCTTGGCGAAGCAAGCGACGATCGTCCACCATTCCTGCAAAGACGAACAACTCCACAGCGACCACAGCGTGCAAATCACGACGAAGACGCCAATCGTTCGCAAGGCAACCGACAGCGCCGGCCAACCTCGAAAGCGCGAAGGGCCGAGCGACCGCCGCCGTCCCCATCGTGTTTCAATCAGCGAGTTGGCCAGAACCAAAACGGCCAGCGCCGGCCAAAAGATCGCGTCTTGAATCGTTAACGGAAAAGAACCTCTCAGCCACAGCCACTGATAAGAATGCAACGCCCAAGTGACCACGAATGTGAAAATCGTGGCCACGATCATTGCGCCAACCGCCCCTAGCGATTTGAATCGCGTATAAGCGGGATAGAAAAACAGCTTGAGCATGAAGTTCTTCCAGTAGACGTTGATCCGCCTCCAGAAGTCGGTGAAGCTGGACGACAGGAAATACAAGTGGTGCGTCTCGGGCAAATTGAAGCCAAACAAAGCCAAGATGCCGACGATCAAGTGGAACGAACCGGAGACCTGCAAATACAGCAGGTAGGTCGTGGTCATGAATCGAAACGCGTCGAAGGCGCCTACCACCCGCTCGGGATCGATGATGAACATTTGATAGACCAGCCGGTACAGCAGCAACTGAATGAGCCCCCGCAGTATCCACTTCAGGCCTTTTTGGTAGATGCGCGTTGGCTGGTCGTTGTAATAGGTGCTGCAAAACGTCTTGTAGTCGACGACCGGAAACAGCGGAAACGCCACGTTGGGCAACAGAAAGAAGTAGGCCAAGGTTCGCGTCAGATCCTTCGGCGCGCCGTGCTTTACGTCGTATTGATAGATCAGCATGCGGAACATGAACATCGATCCCAACAACGGCACCACCGCCGCGCCCAACCAAGAAGGCGCCTGGTAAATCCCCATCAGCAACAACAGCCCGCCCGCCGCCAGCAGCATGATCCGCCGCGCCAACGGCGGCAGCGGCAACCGGCAGATCGTGATCAGCGCACCACCGGCGGCGATCAAACAGAGGGCGTCGCGCCAGCCAAGAATCAACAGCACGCCCGCAAGAGAAAGCCCCACGAAAAAGCACAGGCGATACGGGCGGGGCAGAAAATAGTGAATGACGAATCCGCCCGCCACCAACTTCAATAGACGAGCGAAAGCAACGCTTCCCAGGCTAAAGGCGTCGACCACGACGCAGAGCAGTATCAACTGGCCAATCATCGCCAGAAACTCAACCCCCTGAAGCTGGGCTATCAATTTGCGCAACGAGTCTAGCGAAGTTGTTTCCTTCGTCAGAACTTTGGCGGTCAGGGCACTGGACATCTTGATTGTGGCGTTTGCTTGCCACCTCGCCAAGAAACAGAATTCAGAGCAAAACATCCGTACGGCGCGGAAACGGCGCGGACTTTGTCGAGACTGAAGGGCACGATGTGTAGCGAAATGCTTACGAGCGGTCAATGCTTGCCGCGAGCCGCATTGAATTAAGGGTGAGCGTGGCATCTTGCGTGGGATCGCAAAACACTAGCTAGCCCACGGTTTCCGCCCAGAACCGGATCGCGGTCTAATCAAACCGTTGCTAGCAAGGCTTGCATGCCACGGTCGACGCTTGACGATGAATTGAATCACGCGGCTCTTTCGCGCGGTATTTTCTCTGGTTGCCCACGAGGCTCCGCCCCACGGCGTCGCACTCTCTCGGCAGCGAATTCCACTGGTAGGTTACGCCACGCATTGGCGCTCATTCTCGATTGGCTACGTGGTGCCTTTCGCTTGATGGTTCCTGAGGATCTGAATTCTCCGGGAGAGGAAGCTTCAGCCCGCGCAGCAGCGTTTGGGCAGCAATCTCGACTCCCCGATCCGACCAATGTCCATCAAGATTCAGATACGTGCCCTCAATTCCTTCCAATGCTTCGTGCAGGTCGATCGTATCGATGCCCGCGGCTTGCGTACGCGCGACAAGCTTTGCCGCGGCCTCGCGGCAGGCGAAAGTCAATTCCCGCATGTTGGCCAGCGGCCTCCACTGATCTCTCATGCGCGAATCGACTTGGAATGCTTCCGGGATGACTACGAGTGTGAATCGTACGTCGTTCTCGCGGCACAGGCCGCTGATCTTTTGGACCCAGTGGAAGCAAGGTTCCTCTGATTGAGCGGGCCATTGCGCGCCTCCAACAGAAGCGGACCAGACCGCGGCTGACAAGTAGTACGAGCGAAACAATCCTTTGTCCGGATTGCGCAGCATCCCAAAGAACGAGGACATTCCGTCGTCATTCATGCGGGCGGCGAGGTTCTGTCTTTGCTCGGGGCTGAGATTCGGAGGTGCCAGTGAAACCAGCAGGTCACGCATTCGCTGGTCGTCGGCGGCGGCGAGTTTCGCTCCAAGGTTCGATTCATGCGCGGAGAGATCTCCCGCTTCAAACCACGCCTGCAGAACGGGCCGCTGCCTGTTTGTCAGCAGGTGATTGACTGCACGCAACTGAAATCTAGAGAGCAGTGAGTCGCGCGGGTACACGGCCGCGACTCCCGAATAGGTGCCGAGCGTACGTGGTGGCGTTGCGAAATCGTTTCCGGAAAACACCATGACCACGCAGTGCTGGATACCGAGCGGAATCGCGATATTTTGCGTGCGATAGTAATATTCGTCGGGTCCGGACGCCGAGACACCCAGATTGATGACCTCGACATTGGCACGATCAATCAATTGTTCGACGCGCACTGAGACCGGAATGGTGGACGACTCCTCAAGAAACGAATCACCCACGAATGCGACACGGTGTGTCTCGGGCGCGGCAGTGATCGATCTGTTGCGATCGCGCTGGCCCCAGTTGTTGAATGCGTTTTCGTCAGACTTCACAGCGCGTGCCCATGCATTACGGCCGACGTCGGGTCGAACTCCATGCAGCCCCACTGCCGGCCAGCCAGGGTTGAATGCCCGTGTCGCAGCCTCCACGACGAACAAAACCGCGGGAAACAACAACAGCAGCAACACCGTACCGTACACCGCGCGTCTTCGAATTCGTCTGAAGAGTCCAACACCCGCCAGCAACGCGATGCACCCGGCACCCGTAGTGACGGCGATGGCAAAGCGGCACGCGTCTGGTTCGCTGGTGCCCGGCGGTCCATCCGTTTCAGCAACCCAAAGATGCACAAGTCCGCCAAGCGATGGCAGGAAGATGCAGAGGCTGGAAAAGTAGACCAGACCGTAGAGTCGCCGAACCACCGTGGCGGTTACGCCGCCTTCCGCCTCATCCCGTGAATGGTTCCCACGCGCCACTGAGAAGATCACTTTGGTCCCTCCCTGGAAAGAAATGGCGTGGTGCGTTTGGCCGAAGATTCAAGCGGCCGTTCGAGTTTGGTGACAAGAGGTGCCTCGCGCTGCGACGGCTCGCTCTTTGTCAAGATACGGCGGTCTCGCGGGGCGCCAGGAACGGACGTCGCAATAAAACCGAAGCGCTCCGGATCCTCTAAGAATGCCTTGAAATGCTGATCATCGCGAAACCTCGAATCGTGCCGTAAGTGTTGTTCATCCAGGACCATATTGATTTGTTCGGCGCTCAAATACTCCAGGAAGGGCTTCTTCTTCAAGAGAGGATCAACGCCTTGGACGTTGTCCGCGACATACCATTCGACACCGATTTCCATGCGCAGCAGACGGACCTCGTCGGCCAATTGCATACCGCGCAGGTAGTGGATCGTTTTTACTAGTTCCTGATTCTTACGCCAAACCACGGCGGAATACTTCGCGTCGTGACGCTGCGGGGTGATCAACAACCCGGTGGCCGCCACCGCGGCAAGGGTGCTCCATCGCAGCCATGCTTTCCCGTTGATCGATGCCAGAAGCGGCCGTCGTGCCAGAGCGGCGATCACCAGCAACAGGCAAAGCGTCCAACTGGGCAACAGGTAGTGCAGCCTGGGCTGGACCAGGATCACCGCCGGAATGACTGCCGGCGCTATGCACGCCGCCAACGTCGCGGGCACCCAGACCTGCGAAGGTGTCGCGGCCACACCCTGACGGCGGCGTCTGACGGCAAGTCCGACGACGACACCCATGCCGATCACGAAAACCGCCAGTCGCACCCAACGGCCCGCGCCGGACGTACGGCTGGGCAAGGAGAGTTGCCCCCATGTCTTAAACACCTTGAGCGCGTTAGTTTTCAGATGCCAGGCAAACGCCGACGGGTTCGCCCGCAAACATTCGGTCACCGAACCGGCGTCGCCAAACTCGCGAGCCACGATCTTTTCCCAGTTGGTGTAGGGAGGCAGATCTTCTCGCGTGCTTTCGACCCGATTCACGGCATAGTGCTGGCCAAAAGCTATGAACTGCCGGTCCGGCCCGTTATCCGAGGCCAGCGGGTTGCCTATCCAAATCAGTAGCGAGAGGGAAACGGCCGACGTCAGACTGGCCGCTGGCACGGCGTCGAAAACTCGCCGACCCGTCCTGATGGCCAGCCAAATCAGATTCAGGCCACCGACAGCACTCAACAACAGGAAGGCGAGAAACATCTCCGGGCGACAATTGGCGGCAAGTTGCAGACCAAGAATCAGCACCGCCAATTTCCACGGTGTCGGCCGCACCAAAAGCGCGATCGACAAGGTGGCCAACAGCACCATCGTCGCCAAATGCGCGGGATAAGGCCACACGTAAGGCAGATAACTATTGAGGACATAGACGGCCGAAAAGGCACCCAACAGCGGCGGAACTTTCAACTGCCGCAGGACAACATAAATCAACAGCGGCATGGCCGTCATCAATATCCGAAAGTTGGCAAAGTAGCGCATTATCGGGTCATCGACAATCTGCGCCAGCCCGTAATACCAGATTTGATACAGCGGTCCCCATGCCGGACCAACCAAACCGATCTCCGGCAAGACTTCTCCGTTGTGCAGGTAGATGGTTTCATCCGCCGAGACGACATCCATCGTCTGTTCAAGCCGATAGGTAAGCTTCGCGGCGCATGCCACGATTACCACTACCAGCACCACGTCGACCAAGCGGCGATGTTCAATCAACTGGCGAACCCAATGCTTCTCATTTGAAGTCATTTGGAATGGCTCCCGCGAACAGTGTTGAAGCAATTAGGCGGCCCGGCGAGCTTCTTGACGACATGTACCGCACCGGGCAATGTCTTCCAGCCACGCTTCGACCAACGGCAGTTCTTCTTCCGGAAAGAACCCTTGTGAGACCAGCCGCTGGTAGCACGTCAGCAGGTTGTCGCCCACCGCGTCGGCACCGGGCTGAAGGCGGATGTCGCTCAGTTCGTCAATCATGCTTTCGTTTTTCAGGTAGCCTTCGATTTCGTCTTCAAAATCTCGGGCCAAGTTATGCGGGTTGCGCTGCTGGACCACTTCGCTCGCGTGAAAGACGATGCCGCGTCCGAGTTCCCACAGGCAGCGCTGTGCCACGAAACTCCGCCAGATATCCGTCATGCGGAACGAGCAGAAACTGGGCAGATACATCAACGGATAAGCGGGCGGCCACCACCATGTACTTTGGCTGTTAAATGGACACCACGCGCCGGGCGTCAGTTCAACACTGGGCCCCGGCTGGAAATAGAATTCGCGATCCAACACCATCCGCCAGACCGCGTCGACGTCCGGTGACAGATCGGCCAGTCCTTGTTGAATCGGGGCCGGCACGCGGACCGCATCGCCGGGCTGAACTTGAGGCGCGCTGTCCGGTTCACGGATGCGCGTTAGTGGAAAACCTCGAGGCCAGATCATTTGATCCGAGAACAGACGATACGCATTGACCCATGACGACGCCCGCACCTGTTGGACGTCGACTTCGCATGTTCGGGGCCGCCACGCGGCATTGGGCGCATTGTCATCGTCCGTTTCGTATATGCATTCCGCGCCGCGATCGATCGCCAGCAAGTAACCCAAGTTCTTCCGCGCGTAGTGCCCGCTTGGCAAATGGCTGGCCAGCGCGTAACTCATGCGGCACTGGGCCGAGTACGGCAAGAATTCTGTGGCGGGCAGCGGGTACTGCTCGGGTCCAACCTGGTCGCCAACGATGATACATTCGCCGCCAACCTTGCTAACAGCCTTGGCCAGTTGCCGGGCGCTAGGCGTTGGATCTTGAATTGTAGTAATGACGGCCGCGAACCGTTGCAGCGGGTCGTCCATTTCGATCCCCTTTTCGTTGACGATATAGCCACCAGAGGTTACGCAGCGCTTCCTGCATCGACGACTTGCCGATGCTGGCGCTCGGATATTCGTAGGTGATGGGTACTTCCACCCAACGCCACTCATGCAGCATGTAACGGATTTCAGTTTGGAAAAAGTGTTGCCGACTGCGCACGCCGCGCGCGACGACGTATTCCATGGCGCGGTTCGAAAAGCACTCGAACCCGCTGGTCATGTCGCGCATGCGGGTGCCCAGCAATAAATTGGTCAGCAGCGTTCCACCCTTGCTAATGATCTTGCGAGGCACAGCGCCAATGTGACTTCCACCGGGGATGAACCGGCTGCCGGCGGCGAAGTCCGCTCCGTCTTCCATCGCTTGTACAAATCGTGGAATTTCTTCCGGGCGATGGCTCATGCCGCCGTCCATCTCCAGCACCCAGTCGCAACCGGCCTCCAGCGCCT
>JAJDEH010000363.1 GCA_029259935.1 Planctomycetota bacterium | reverse complement strand
CATGTGAAATCCGAGGCCATCTCAAGCGTGCGTGCATGCCAAGTGGGCATCGCCGACGCGGACCACTCAAGATGGACGGCGGGGGCGCGGTGTGACTAGAATCGAAGGTGTTGGCTTCCACCCTTCATCAGAGATTGCCCCATGTTTCGACGCGCGTTGTTGGTTCTGCCGTTTGCCCTGGTGTTGGCCCTCACTCCATCCGTTTCCTTAGGCCAACGTCGGCCTGAGTATTTGGTGTACGGGGGAATTCCGTTTGCCGGTGGGTACAGTTATCCATCGTGGGCGCAACCAACTGAACGGGCTCCGTCGAACTTTTACTATTATCCCCAGCGATATCCCGACGGCGGACCGAATCGCTCGTACGTCGCTGGCACTCCCTATTCCGGTTACCATCCCTTGTTCCCGCACCTTCGTTTCAGCGCCGTGGATGGCGTCGTTGAAGAGGGCGAAGAGCCCAAGGATGTGGCGGCCCGTTATCTGAAGGATGCTCGGAAAGCGTTCCGCGAACAAAAATACGGCGAAGCCGCCAAGCTGGGTGCCATGTCCGCCGTCGCTCAATACGACGACCCGAAACTTCATCAACTGCTGACGCTGGCGATGTTCGCGGATGAAGATTATCTCGGCGCGGCCGTCGAAGCTCGCGCGGCAATTCACTATGGCGAAGCGCCGGACACGGAGTCGTTGTCACTTTACGAGGATCGGGACCATCACGGCCGTCAACTAGAAAAGCTCGAAGCCGCCATTGAAAAGCATCCGATTCCATCCGCGCCGGCATTCGTGTTGGCGTATCATTACCTGCTTTTGGATCGAAAGGACGACGCGAAAGCAGCCCTCAAAGATTGCATTTCGTACGCGCCCAACGACGAAATGGCGAAGTGCTTGCTACGGGTTCTTGAACAAGGTCCCGAAGAAAAAGATCTTGATTAACCCGGCACTCGGCGCTGTTCATCCTTTAGCTTGATGCGTCAAGCGGCCAGTCGTCCGCGCCGCCGTTGTTCGTTTCATTTCGAGTCGAGCTGCGACGAGACAACTTCGAACTGAATAGGTTTGCTGATCACCAGCCCCGTGCGCTTGTCTTTGGGAGCGGTACTCAAACGAACCCGCACTTGGTACTTGCCCGGCTTGAGGTTTAGCTTTGCTTGATTATCCTTTCGCCGCCAGCGGCCGTCGAGTTGGATATGTTCGTGCCGGCGACTATGGTAGGCATGCCACTCGCCACCGATTTTCAAGTCCGCTTGGGGATCGCGCTCATACCAAATGCCGTTGACCTCGGCTTCCAGCGGGTCGGGACGCGTGGCAAAGTGGAGTGAGCCACCGTTGGAAGCACTACGCGACTCGATCGATAACACTTGCTCCAGCCCCTCGGGCCAAACCGTGTGATTGGTTCTTACGCGAATACTCAAATCGTCGACCGGATCGCTCCACGTCTTTTCTTCCTCGGCGGACGGTAGACGCCAGGGAAGCGGCGGTTCGTCTTTAGGATGGGCATGGTAATGGTCGACCCACGCTTTGAGAATTCGCAGCGTGCGTCGATTTTGTTCAAGTTCTTCCGCCGTGCCGTCTCGATTGAGGTCCGCGATCCACGGCACGGCCAGACCGCCTCGACACGGCAACTGATTGCTGATGATCGTCATGTTGTAATAATTGCGGACGGCGGGGTTTTCGAAATCGAGACAACTTAGCAGCGCGGGAACCGCTTTGGATCCCGTGTACAGCCTCAGCAGTCGCGGCACATCGCCGATGGAATTCGCGTTCTTGCGCGACTTGACCACCGGCACCAGCCACTGCGAGTCAATCGGCTGCTTGAGCGACTCGGCCAGCTTGCGGACCACATATTCGCGAAAGTCCATGTCGTCGTCGGTGGCATACTTCTGAAGTGTCTCGGACGCGGGACCCACGGGCAGGTTGGCCATGGCGTCGACGGCGGCCCTTCGCAAGGAAGCCAATTCGCTATCCAAGGCTCGCGCGACGACGTCGAAGGCGCGCGGTGATTGTGTCGCCCCCAACGCCTGGAGTACGGCGACGCCGACCGCGGGATCGGAATCTCCCATCGCCTTCGTTAGCGCGTCGATGGCCGCGTCCGACTTGATACGGCCCAATGCGCTCGCCGCCGCGGCCCGTACCGACTGCCGGGAATCAGCCAGTGACTTGACGACCGCGCCCACGGCAAGATCGTCCGTAAACGCGCCCAGCGACGTCAATGCCGCCTGGCGAACGTCCAGACCGGTGTCGCGCTCTGCTCGCAGCAATGCCGTCAGCGAATCCTTGGTCGTGATTCGTCCCAAGCCCCGGATTGCCGCGATCCGATGTACAGGGCGGCCTTCGTCCATCATTTTCGTCAGCCCCGGCACCGCCGCCGCTCGACCGAACGAGCAAATCGTCTCCACCATCTCATTCAACGGCGAACCGCTTGTTTGCTCGCATCGAATGAACATCTTGTCAAGCACATCGCGAACGTTCGCCTCTGAACGGGGCAAGACGATCAGTCGATATTCGGTTGTGACCGAGACCTTGAACTTTTTCGTGTCGGCCGAAGTCCAACTCGTTTCCAGCGCGAATTCGCAGCGCACCGAGTACTCGCCTGGTCCCGGCACGGTGCGGAACTTCTCAAGTGCCACATGTTTCGTCACCATGTCCCGTGCCTGAGCGGTGAACTGCATCGATAGGCCGCCCAGTTCCATGACGGCTCCTCCGCGTGCCATTGGATCGGGAAGAAGTTGCCCGTCCGTGTCTCGCACTTCAATCTTGAATCGATTGTGGCGGCCAACGCCACGATAGTCGCCGCCGAAATCAAAATCGATCGGCTTGGCTTCCAGATTGTTCACGACAAGGGAAACGAACATCGGCTCGCCCCACACGACGGTCTTCTTGTTCGGAATGAATCCCGCCTGTAAGCGATGACCGTTCGCGGTGTACTCATTCAGATGGCCCGTCAGCTCCATCGGAGCGCGAACGCCGGTTGGCAGAATCTGTAACTCGACTAGTTTTGTTCGAAAAACAGGTCGCAAGTCATTGCCGATCCTGCCCAGCCCCAGGACGTGTCGACCCGGCTTCATGGCCACCGGTTTCCACTGCATCGACCGCGAGTCTTGAACGGCCGCCAACGTCACCGGCACCGTCGCCGATTCTCCTTTGGCGAGATCCTCGAACTGTTCGATCGGAAATCGAACGGTGGGAAGAACGAAGGAACGGCCTCGGGGAACCGTCTTGTGGCGGTGGTCGCCGTACAGAAACAGAAGTCCCACGCGGCGCGCCGCCGTGGCAAACTTGGCCCGCAGTCGATCGGCGGCGACGTTCGCATCGCCGCTATTGCGCATCTCAAGAGAAAGTGTCGGCAGTTCCCAGGACTGCCAAATCGTACGAGGCGCCCGCAGGCGAAACTGAATTCCGTCGTCGTCCGGCTCGCTCCAAGTTGTTGTGTCGCCCTGGGGAACAACTTCCTTATCCTTGGCGGGCTCCTTCTTGCTGCTCTCCGTGCGCACGCGAAATCTGGTTGTCTTGTCGGCAAGCAGAGAAACGTTCTCGAAGACGACCCAACTGTGAAAGATACGTGTCTGCAGGCGAAAACCCGTGATGTCCGCGTCGTCGATCTCGAATCGAAAAGTGCTGCGCTGAATTCCGTCGCTAACGCCGCTGGCGGACATGCCTCGGTCGCCATGTGTTTTCCCATCGTGGTCGACGGCTACCACTCGCGACTCACCTTTTTCGAAGATCTCGCGGCTCTGATTGAATGCAAGCGTGAGCTTGCCATCCTGCCGCGCAACTTTGAAATCCGACGCCTTGAGGACTTCGTTTTGTCGATTCGATGTCACCTCGCCCTGCTTGTCGACCTGAACGGCCGTTGTCCACTGCTTCGACGCGATACCGACACGAAGGGTCGTCCGTTGTTGGTCTTCTGGCAGGGTGACCGCGCACGCGATGAGGCCTTTTTCATCGGCACCATGCGTCACCATGGCCGCCGATTGAGGTATTTTCAATGTGGTCGTCGCGCCGGGTGGGAGCTTTGTAATGCGTAACGCAAATTCGCGGGCGATGGTTGTGTCGCCGCGGACGGATCCCGAAAAGTCACCATAGGGGGCCGCCATCAACGGCGACCCGTCCGCCTTCCACCAGGAGTCGGGCCGCGAAGGATGTTCTGAAACGCCAAGCAATTCGACGGTCGTTCCGCCCGGCAGTTCTCCCGCGAACGATGTCGGTGGCTGTTTCTCCTTGGAATCCGCCTGGGCTCGCAGGCTAAGGTAAGTCGCGCTGGCGGTAATTAGCGCCACGACGGTGAGCAGCCAAGTGAGACCGCCACGGTTGAGGCGTAGCGGCGTGGGCGGTGTTCCCGTAAGCAGCCGGCGAACGCGCTGGCCAAGTTGCGAGCCGTCACCGGTTGCTTGCAAGGAAGCAATGACCCGCGCGCCCTGCGGCCGCCCGGAAAGTTGTCCGATTTCCGCGATGTCCAGCAGCGAAGCCGCGTAACTGACCGGCTCGGCACCCAAGCCAATCACAAGGTCGTCACAACAATTTTCACGTTCGATTTGCAGTTGTCGTGACAGCCACCACACCGCCGGGTGAAAGAACAACAGCGCTTCGATCACGCGCTGGAATACATTGACAACATGATCCCAGCGTCGAATGTGCGCCAACTCGTGGGTCAGCACTGCCGCCAATTGATCCGGGGACAGTCCGGAAGCCAGCGCCACCGGCAACAGAATGACGGGTCGAAACACACCCACCACCGTGGGTACAAACACCGCTCCACAGTTCATCACCGCCGGCGTGGCACGCAAGCCAAGCGATTTGGCTTGGCGGGCGATTGTCTCCAGAATTGTCGGTTCGCAAATCGCCCGCGAACCGCGTCGCAGCCGCCAGCCGCCATGCAGTCCCAACATCAGCCGCCCGACCAGCAGTAAGACTCCGCAAAAATAGACCTGCAACAAATAGGGAATCGCGGCTTGCCAAACATCGGACCATCCGGTGGCCCGGCGATCGATCGGCCCGGTCGTGGCGGCATGAGGCGTGACGGGCGTCGGATTCTCGCCGTCGCCGGTGCCGGGCTGAATTTTCTCGGGCACCGGCGGTTGGCTCAGGGAGTCCAACGCATCGAGTCCGCCGGGCGGAAATTCACTCGGACTTGGAGGAGGGTTTTGGAGACTCTTCACCGTGAGCCGTTCGCCGCGCGGCGCTTCCAGGACGACCAACGTCACCACCGGACAGGTTGTCATCGCGAGAAAAGAACCAAGCAGCACGGCGTATCGCAGGCGGGCGGATCGACGTCGTAGCACCATCGTCGCGACCAATGCCACGATACCAACAGCCAATCCCTGCCAAAGGAAGTGGCCGAGGGTGACCATCAGCCTCATGCAAATTGCTTCGTCAAACCAAGGCAACCATGACATACCATCGTCTCCTGAACGAATCATCACCGAGCGATGTGACTATCAAACTTATGACTACGAACCTTGTGACTTTTTGCGAATTAGCTCGCGCAATTGTTTTAGCTCATCCGCGCCGACGTCGGTTGTTTCCAGCAAATTGAGCATGGCCGTCATGGTGGAGCCCTCGTACACGCGGTCGACCACATCACGCAGCATCTTCTGCTTGGTCGGCATTTCGCGAACGCGCGGCGAGTAGATGAATCCGCCGTCTTGCTTCTTTCGCCGAACGTACTCCTTCTCCTCCATGATCCCCAAGATGGTCATGACGGAGGTATAGGCTAGATCTCGAAAGCCGACGGCCAGTGCGTCTCGCACCGCGCGGCCCGACCGCGGCCCGTCCCGCCAAAGGACCTTGAGAATCTCAAGCTCTAGTTCCGTGGGATGTTTTGAAGGCGGCCGAGACATCGGCGCTCTCCTGGGGCCAGTCCTCTAAATAATTTCGACTTACTAATTACTTAGATATCGGAAACGGCGCGGCCCGTCAAGCCTTTGCGTCTAATTAATTAGTAGGATCGACGGGAACCCGCCAGTCGCGACGCTCACCCAACGGCGGAGATCGCCGGCAGCCCACGGTCCGGCGACCCCCGCTCCCCCTACTGGGACTCTCATCCGCCGCTCGACCCATCGAGGCCCCCGTGGCGATCTTTCGCCAGAGCCTTTGCGGATTCGCATTTTTGCATTATTCTCTGTTGGAAGGGTGCGAGAGAAGGAGGCCGAGGGATGTGGGAACGCTGGATACTCGTAACCGGGATGCTTCTGGTTCCCGGGTGGGCGTCGGCACAGGCGACGGTCGTGGGCCAGCGTGTGAAATCGGCGGCTGCGCCGCCCACTCCGGCCAGCTACGCCGAACGGATCAAGCAATCACCGCTCAATCAGCCGTGCGCCCACGAGTCGCTTTGCTTTCCCCTAATCAGCGCTCTTTCGGTAACGCAACCGCGGCGCGTCGCGGCTGGCGAGTTTATCTTGCCCCAATATGGCCAGGCGCTTCGACTGCATGACATCCTGTGGCGCATCGTTCCTTGGGATGAAAAACATGCCACGTTTCTTAAACGATATTTGACGCTTGACGAACGGTCGAAGGATGGGCTGCAAAAAGAACGTGAAAAGATCAAGCTGTTTGTGTGGTGTGAAAAGAACCAATTGCCTCACTGTGCCGAGTTTCTGATGCGCGACGTGCTGTTCCATCGGGGCGCGAACAAGGAGAGTTCGCTGTACCAAAAGAATCTTCAGCGGTGGAAGTCGGCCGTCCAAAAACATCCCAGTCCGTATACTTTCGACCTGCCTTTGAAGGGGCAATGGCACGCGTTGGTCGATGAGACGCGGCACCATCAGAAGAAACACTGGACCGTGTTCGCTCACGATATCGTCGTTCAAATTGACGGCACTTTGCATCGCGGACGGAATGTGAAGGAAAATCACTTCGCGTGGGAACAGCCGGTTTACGCCGTGGCCGACGGCCTAGTCGTCACGGCGACAAGCCATCACAGGGATCACCCGATCGGCCGTCCCGGTCCCGGCTCGTTCGCTAATTTTGTGCGCATCGACTGCGGCGGAGGAGTCTACGCCGACTATGCCCATTTGCGAGAGGATTCCGTCTTGGTAAAAAAAGGTGACAAGGTCAAAAGAGGGCAAGCGCTCGCCCGCGTCGGCAATTCGGGAGCCAGCGGAGTTCCTCATCTGCACTTTTCGATGACCGACCGCGATGGATTTTCGATTCCAGGCCGTTATCGGTTCGAGGTATTGGCAACCGACGGATGGCGAGAATTGAGCGGCGTGAACATTCAGGAAGGCTGGAACCTCAGGCCGCTGGGCGAGTGATCGCCGCGCGAAATCAATTATTCATTGTTTAACTTCCAGGATTCGGCCGAATGACAACCAATACAACGGTCAGCACGGCGGCCGTGAAAGACCGGCGAACCGTTCGTTACGAAAGCTACGATGAATTCCTGGCGGACGCGGACAGGCTCGCCGCGGGATCGGCGAAAACGGTTGGCAACTGGAACTATGGCCAGATTCTCAAACACTTGGCGATTGCCTTCGAAGCGTGCATCGATGGCGGCTTGGCACCGGTGCCGCTTCCCGTGCGACTGTTCGCGCGTCTGCTCATGAAGAACCGATTTCTCAATCGCGGAGTGCCGGCGGGATTCAAGATTCCCAAGTCGGGTGTTAGGCAATTCGAACCGGATGCCGACGTGACGGTTTCGGAAGCGTTGGACCATTTGTGTCGGGCGGTCGATCGCTGCAAGACTGAATCGAGCCGAGCGGATCACCCGGTGTTTGGGAAGATCACGAGGGAAGAATGGGACAAGTTCAACTTGCGCCACGCGGAATTGCACATGAGTTTTGCCGTTTCAGAGAGCAGTTAGCGACACCTCGCGAACATGCCTTGCTCGATCGATTACGTCGTTTGCCATCCTGACGGCGGGCTCGGTCCAAAAAAAGCCGCCGCGAATCTCTGATCGATTCGCGACGGCCATGAAGCTAACTATCTTGGCTCAAGGTTTCGAGCCCGATAGGTTTAGTATCCGTAGTTAAACTGAACCGCGACTTCGGTATCGAAGAATCGGTCGTTATCGAAGGAGTTGCCCGCGGAGTCCGCGAACGTGCTTCCACGCAGAGGAAGACCGGCGAACACGCGTAACGAGGATCCGCGACCTAGGTCGGTATGGATACCCGCGCTCAAGTTCAGCAAGTCGAAGCTGCCTTCGCGGTAGGCCACCACGCCGTTGGGATCGACGTCAACGTCCAGAGCCGTCGTATAGTGCAACTCGACCATTGGAGCAATACCGGCGATCAAGGCACGACAACTGTTGTTGCGGTAAATCCAATATCCAGTCGACGCTGAAGCGAAAAACAGGGTGGGATCGTTGATCGTTGACGGCCCCGCCACGGTGGAGCTGATGTTGTATCCACTGACATCCACGTCCAACTGGAAGAGGAACTGATAGAACAGGTTCTGGTTGGGCGCGACCACATAACCGACGAACGGCTGCAGGTGAACCGCTTGGTTTTGCACTCGCAAACTGTCCGCGAGCGTGACGATCGAAGCGTCGTCGGCTGTCGGCAAAGTGATGCCCAGACCGGCGGAGAGCGTGCGTGAGCAACCGTCGGTCCAAAGAATGCCCTTGAAGGTCAATCCCAAGTTGCCGAATTCGCTTCCCGAGTTACCGCCCGGACCACCGAACACCTGGTCGGCATCGAGGCCCACCGTAAAGGGAACTTTGATTTCAACCGATGCCAGGCCGTCGTACAGTGTTCGCTCGATGCCAACCGTATAACGGTTCAGGCTGGTCTCCGTACCCAGGGCCGCCTGATTGGCACCGGAGACGGCGCTTGCGAAATAATGGTAGTTGAAGAACACTCGGTCCCGCGGCAAGGGGCTGGTGTTATCGACGAACTTTTGAAAGCGGTCGCCGCCGCCAATCGCAATACTCGCACCTTGCGAACCCGTTGCCACGATATTGAACGCGGGGCCGACCGACAAGGTACC
Source organism: Planctomycetota bacterium (assembly GCA_029259935.1). The sequence continues at coordinate 5,384 of JAJDEH010000363.1, read as the reverse complement.
ACCACCCAGGTCACCAAAGGTGCCTGGCGTGTAGCCCATCGCGCCGGTAGCGCCACCAGTCGCACTGGCGACGGGGGCCGTGGCGGCGTCGAAATCGACATCCGGTGTATCTTCGGCGTTGGGATCCACCGACCCATCCTCGGAATCGGTGTGCGGAATAGGTTGCGTCCTTGGCGGACAAGGACAACGGTGTCCACCATAACTACGAAACTGAGCGACCGCCGCCGTTTGCGTGAACGAGATCATTGCCATCCCAATTAGCACTGCCAGCGCCAATCGACTTCCTCCATGCATTTTCACGTTCGTGTCTCCTTACAGGAATTTGGTTGTATGTGGCAAGTTGTGTTAGCGTGCGAAGATTCTGGGTCTTTCTAATTTTTCGGTAGCCTCCCCCCCCAATCCGCAGTGGTTCCGCATTACAACTTGAGCAAATCTCTGCGCAGCTCGTTGCGACTAAGAATTCCGGAATGATCCACGAAGACGCTTAGGTTGCTCCAATCGTCAAACTTTACGTTGGCTGCAAGGTCCGCCAAGGTAAGCCGCAAGCAAAGATCTAGTGCCCAAGTGTTTTGCGAAGCTGGTCCATGTTAGTCTGCTGTTGGGCGGCGAACCTTCAATGGTCCACGCCGAAGATTCAATTCTCGAGACAGCCTTCCTCCAGACACCAAGCTGAATTTAAGGCCGAACCATGTCCGTCGAATCTCGCTTGTTGGAACAAGGCATTACGCTGCCGGAAGCACCCGCGGCGGTGGCCGCTTATGAACCGTGGGTGAAAACGGGAAATCTAGTCGTGACTTCCGGGCAATTGCCCTGGCTTGACGGCGAGTTGGCTTTTGTCGGAAAGCTGGGAAGCGAACTCAGCGAAGAACAAGGCTATCAGGCGGCTCGCATTTGTGCGGTCAACGCCATCGCTCAGCTAAAGGCGGCCGTCGGCGATCTGAACCAGATCAAGCAGATTGTGCGTCTCGAAGGAAACGTCCACTCCGCACCAGGGTTTTGCGGTCACCCGCAAGTTCTAAATGGCGCGTCGGATTTGTTCAACGAAATTTTTGGCGAGCGGGGCCGGCACACGCGCACGGCTTTGGGAATCAACGAAATGCCGCTCGACGCGCCGATTCAGTTGAGCGTGTGGGCCGAACTGGCGGCGGCTGGCGATGTTTTGGAAGATGTGCGCGGCGGCGTGTCGCGAATCGCGCATTTGACACTTGCCACTCGGGATGTTGCCGGGTCGGCGGATTTCTTTGAAAAGACGTTGGGCTGGCCACGCATTGACCGTCCCGGCAACATTGGCATACCGGCCGCCTGGCTGCGAATCGCGGCAGATCAGGAACTACATTTGATCCAGGTCGAGCAGTTTCAGCCGTCGCCCTTTGAACAAGAATTCGGACGTCACCTCGCGATCACATTTCCTCGCCGCGAGTTTGACGCGCTTCAAAAGCGGCTCCAACAAAACGGCGCGGAAATAATCGCCCCCCTGCGAGAAACTCCGTTTGACCGCTTCTTTTTCAAGGATCCCAACGGCTACGTTTTTGAAATCGTCGAAGCCGACCGTGAACCGGAAACCTAGCGCTGCGATCCCGAACGGGGGACGTCATCCACCGCGTTTTCGCTGGGCGGCTTGAACTTGGGTCCAGCAGGGAAGTACTGAACATCGTCCTTGAGGTCATAGGGCGGCGGCAGGACTTGGCCGGTTTTGTCGTCGGACTTTCGAGCTTTTCCATCAGATTCCAAAAAGAGTTGACGGTCTAGGTAGACCACGTCGATCCGATCATTTTTGATAGTGTGCGGCGTGGGCCACTTGCTGTTTCTTACTTCCGTGAAGTAGATCGTGCATTTGTAACGCACGTGGTGCAGCCGCGCCGGGCCGACCAATGGAACAAAGCGTGGCGAGTCGGTGTATTCACTGATCTTCTCCTTCATAATGCGAACATTATCTCGACGCGTCTCGGCAAGCGGTGCCCGATCCTCGGCTTTCCACTTCTCATCAACGGCCTGCAAGACTTGATCGTCGCTGGGTGGTTCGAGGCCGTTCGTCGTGCGTTCCTTGGAAGCATCCGATCTCTCTTCGGTGCCGGCTTTCGGAACCGTCACTTCGAGCATCCCTTCGACACGAAAACGGCTCCCGCTCCCGTCGAATTGCAGAAACACTCCGTCACCGCGAACTCGAGATTCTGCCCGCGTGCCAGTCTTCCAGACAACCTGAACGTCTCCCGTTAACTTCACTTCGGCGGTCGGCTTTGCCCTTGCGTCATGTTCCAACAGGATCGTGGCTTGCTCGGAAGTTGCTTTGTGACCTGCATATTCCAGCGCAACGTCTCCGTCGAGCAGCACCCGCGCGACGGTGGACGGCTTGCCATCGGATGCCTGCTTTGGCCGCAATGAAACCTGGGCGTGTCTTGCGGTGCACTTGACCGCGGGGCCGACGATCTTGACATCGCCCTTCATTTCCAGAGTCACCGACTTGTCACTGCGTAGGTGAATCTGGTCGGCGGACAGGCTGAAGCGTGATGCGACGTCACCTTTATCGGTCTCTTTTAAGCTGACCTCAATACGAGCGTGTTCCAGTTTGGCATCCAACCGGTCCGAGCCATAATGAAACACCGAAACGCGCAAGTCGCTTCGCGAGCGGGAATGAATTTGTATCGTAAACCGATTGATGGCCAAGGCGATGCCGGGACGGGACGGCGCGTCCGTCGGCGGCGAACCGATGGCCGGCGGTTCGGCTTCTTGACGTTCGTCATTTTTTCCCGGCTCTTTTGGAGTCTGTTTGGCGGGCTGGCTTGAAGGCTCGCCCTCGATCGCGCTCGATGCTTCCGTCTCATCGGCCGATACGACGAATGCCGCGCCGGGCAGTGTCACCGCGGCACCGACCAGCATCGTAATCCAGCACCACCACGGGGTTCGCAATCGGCATCCTTGTCCAAGTTTCATGATCCTCTCCATTCTCTTTGAGGTGACGTCCACCGGCCGAACGCCGGGGAACGCGGGAACAGACTTCAGCGAGTGTTTGAGTTCCAAGACATCCAGCAACGCCGTGGCATAGCGCGCCGGGTCGCAGCGCAGTCCGGCAATGACTTCTTCGTCGCAGCACTTTTCCGCCTCACGCGTCACCAGACGATTGGCCAGCCAGACTAGCGGATGAAACCACCAGACGGCTTGGCACAGAATTTGGAACATCCCAATCCACAGGTCGCCGCGGCGAACGTGGATCAGTTCGTGAGCGAGAATGGACTCCAGGCCGGCTGCCGACTTGCCTTGCACCATGACGGCGGGCACTACCACGATGGGCCGCAATACCCCAATCACGGCGGGCCCGATGGCTTCGGTGGTAACGAACAAGCGAACCTTGCATTTCAGTCCCAGCCGACGGGCCAGTTGCTTGAATTGTTGCTGCAGGCGCGGATCGTGAACTTGAGGCGAGTTCTTGATCTTCCGCAAACAGACAAAGCAGCGCCTCGCGGTGGCCAACAAGATCGTCGCCGCGCCCAGCAACCAAGCGAACATGATCCACATCGCGGGCGTGAAACGGCGGACCGCGATTTCCGGCGAAATGGATTCTTCCAATGCGGGAGCGTGAGGCCGAGTACGAGCCGTTGTGCCTGGCGTCCCGGTCTCTTCCTCAAGCATGAACGTCCCAACCGGCGTACGGGATGAGTATGAACCCGTTGTTGACGCAACTAACGGCGTTGCGTCGAATACCGAGGCCGCTTGCTCGTGGCCAGCCTGTTCGGCATGGCCCGGCTGCAGCCAGCAAAACACGCCTCCGGAACAGTTCCATACCGGTGGTGTGACGCACTTCAGCAACACGATGATCCACAGAGCATGTGCCAAGTGGGAGTGATTGCGGGCCAGCAGTGCGGCGGCCAGAGCAACGACCGCGATCAACAAGGTGACCTGCAAAACTTGGGCCCCCAGCATTTCGACAATACTATTTGCGACGCTGTTCATCGTTCTCTTCCGTGAGGTTATTCAACAGATCCCGCAGTTCCGCGATTTCGTCGTCACCCATGCCGCGATCTTCGATCAAGTGCCGCATCAGCGGCAATGCCTCGCCGCCGAACAGACGCTCCAGCAGATCGTTGATCGTCTCTCGAATGACGGTTCTCGGCTTGACTTTGGTCGCATAGATTCGCGTGCGCCCCTCCAGCTTGCCCCGCACATACCCCTTGGATTCCAGCCGGCGCAGGTAAGTTTGCACCGTGCTGAAGTCGATCGCCCGCTGATCGGGAAAGGCTTCGTATACTTCGCGGACCGACGCCGAGCCAAGCTGCCAAAGCACCCTGGCGACCTCCAGTTCGCCCTTCGATAATCCTGGCCGGTCCGTCATGAATCCTCTAATCTTCTCAAGTACGAATGTACGTGGAGTATACGTACATTCGTACGTGCGTCAAGAGAGATTCGAGCGGCCCGCCAGAAATCACTCAGCAGCTTCCCGCGCGGCAGCATATCGTGCTTGCAATTCCCGATGAACCACGAACGTCATCTGCAATTCTTCGGCGTTCACACGAATGGGCTCGGGCTTTCCGTTCGCTTGGCAGCCGGGGCACTGCGGCATTTCAACGATCACGACGTCACCGACGCGATTTCCCTTGGCCCCACGAAACAGGGCAATGATCCAAAAAAGCCAACCGAACAAAAGGCCGAGAATAAAGAGTGCCCCGATCGACGAGTCTTGCTCTTTCTGGTGCGAGATTTTTCTTGAGATCTTGACGTAACGATCCGTCGATTGCCCGCAGCCGCAGCAGATGCCCGGCAAATCTGTCAAATGGCGAACGGCCATCGAGGTCTGGTCAGCGCCCTCGCTCGGCTTGTCATGGACATTTTCACGGCACGCCGGACAGATTCCATCCGCCGCCGGAGCCACCTTGGTGAAGCAGTGTGGACATTCAACGATCATGGCTGATCCTGGAAGAATCCAATCGATGGTCTAGATGGTAATCCAGCGGTCGCGGGCAGCGACGTCCCAGCGTCCCGTCAGCTTGCCGCCGGTTACCACGAATACTTGCTTGTGCAACGCCGACGTGGGGCAAATATGGCGAGGAATCGCCAGCAGTTCGTCGCCCGGTTGGTATTCACCGGCATGGGACGATTCGATCACTAGATGTTCTTCGTTTTGCAGCACTTGCTTGGCGTCGGGGATATCAGGAAACTCGAGCCGCTTGCCGTTCGGCGGATCGGAGGCGACCGCCTTGTAGCCCAGGTCGCAAGTGAGGCGATCATCCGTGGGGCGGCTAATGACGCGCGTTAGCAACAATGCCGCCGGTTGAAAGACCATGTCCGGAAAGCGATCGCGATAACCGGCATCGTGAAACACGGTGGTACCGGGACTCAGTTCGATCGTCGGATCATCCTTCTCGGCATAGACGGGAAAGGAACCCGTTCCG
>JAJDEH010000362.1 GCA_029259935.1 Planctomycetota bacterium | reverse complement strand
TCCGCGAACGGGTCGGCGCGAGTTCGATAATCGCGAGGCCTTTTTCGCTGGGAGGGCAGACGATCATCGTCACGATAGCTGCGTGCAGTCTTCTCATCCATGAGTGTCATCCTTGCCGAAGCGGCCAGTGGCTTGCCTTGCGCAAGCATTCGCCGCAGTTCCTTGACTTGTCCATCGGTGATCATCGCAACCTCCATGAGAATCGGGAGATGCGATGTTGAAGGAAACATCGTTGGGCGGGAATTCTAATTGTCGCTGGCGGAAGAATCGCCCCGCAAACAAAGCTAGCAATTCCCGTCAACCCAGGGCTTCTAATGGTCGCTGACCGGGAAAACTAATTGTCGCTACACACGGTTATCGCTGATTGCCACGCGGTTCACATAAGGAGCAAGATACTTCAGCACCGCGCGGCCGTCGCCGACCGGCTTGATGTCGACGACGAACTTCCCCTTCCAGGCCGTGGGAGGAACCAAATTGTACAAGCCACACGTGCGCAAGTGATCGGCAAGCTTCGCCTTGTAGACGCGGGTCAGGGCGGCGTGGGGCACCAGGAAGTTCTTGGGGGTCGCTTGCCAAGCCGATCGATCCTCGCGCACTCCACCGCCGGGAACGACGAAGTGAACGTGAGGATGATAGACCATGGGGTCGCGACCCCAAGTATGCAGCACGCCGAAGAATCCCAACCGGCAACCACGCAAGTTTTTGGTCGCCGAACCCACGTCACGGATTGATTCGGCGGCGGCGGCGAACAACGCCCGGTAGCCACCCCGGGGATGGCCGCGCAGCAGCGAGCGGATCTGGTCCGGAACCGTGAAGGTGACCAGAAAGTGATGCACCGGCATCAGGCGATCTTGTTGTTTGGCGAGCCAAGCGCCGGTCTTCTCCTTGCCACAGCCAGGGCAATGACGATTGCCACACGAGCGACCGACCCAGTGACTCCGCTGACAGTCATCGCACTGGTAGACGACTCCGCCGAGTTCTCCGGTCCGGCAACGCGTAATGGCGTCGATCACCTTACGATGACCGATCGGAACGCGAGGGCCAAACTTCGCCAAGTAGGCCGGTGCGTGCTGCCGCAGGCAGTCCGCAACGGTGGGCATGGCTTATCCGCGCTTGAAGATTCGCTCGATCACTTCACGTGCCTGGACGTCCGCCGTGTCGGTCAGGTGCAAGTAGACCAGGGTCGTTTGCAGCGAACTGTGTCCCAGGTACTGTTGGATCGCTCGCAAAGAGACGCCCGCTTCGAGCAAGTGAGTCGCGTAGGAATGCCTCAGCGTGTGGATCGAGACCTTCTTGCCAAAGTCAAGTTGGCGGGTGATCTTCTTCATCGCTCTCTGGACCGCGGTGGGACTCATCGGAGTTGCGGCCGTGGAGTTCCCCGTGTGGCTGCGACCCTCGGCGGGGAACAAGAGACGCTTGTGGCGGTGCGTGACCCAATACTCGCGCAGTAGACGAAGGGTCGAGGTGGGCAACGGCACGTAGCGGTCTTTAGCTCCCTTGCCGCGATGGACATGCACCAAGCCGCGTGCCGCATCGATGTCGCCAACTTGCAGGTTGAGTCCCTCTTGCATGCGCAGCCCGAGCGAGTAGACGGTCCAAAAGTAGCCGGCGATCCGCTGGCTGGTGGTCGCGTCGATGATCTGGTGGACCTGGGGAATCGTGATCACTTCCGGCAGGCTCTTCACGTTCTGCAGCTTCATCTGAGCGAGCGTATCCCAAGCCCGTTTGCAGGTCCGCGTGTAGAAGAACTTGATGCCGGAAAAGGCGACGCGGAGTGACCCATAAGCGAACTGCTTTTCGTTTTTGAGATAGAGGAAGTATCGCCGGAGTTGCCCCTCCGTGATCTTCTCGGGCCAGGTTTGACAGTAGTCCGCCAACTGCCGCACCGCCCGCAAATAGCCATCATGAGTCCGCTGACTCATCCCGCCCAAATGCAGATCCTCGGCCATGCGTGAGTAGAGCGGATCGACGAAGAAAGAAGAGGTAGGCTTGGCCATGTGAGGCGTCTCCTTGTTGAGAGAGAAGAAGAAAGATCAACAAGGAAAGCATTCCCGACAAAATTGCCCCATGCCCGAGAAATCGAGTACACTCAATCTAACCCGCCGCGATAGCGGCTTACTTGAACAAAAAAATGCACCGGAGCTGCCGCCCGGGCCGAATCTGAAGTCAACGTCGCTGGCGGCAACTCGGTGATTTTAGACGTTCGCAATGGACAGTGTGAGGAATTGAGTTGGACCGCCAAAACGTCACCTTCATTCATCCCGTTCATGCGGTTTTTCCATTCGCAGATCTCTCGCATGAATCCGTTTCGTTGGAGCGCTTTCTCGATTTGCTGGAAGGACTTAACCCAGAGGACCGATATCTGCTGATCGACGATGTTGCTGCCTTGATTGGGTTGAAGCCATGCAAACCGCTAAGTGACCTTGACCGCCAACTTCGCCGGTGCCGGCTGTTCAAGAACGCATGTTTGCAATTGGAAATCGATAAATCACTCGTATTGCGCGGAGTCATTCAATACATCCTTAATCGTCAATTCGCAGTCGCTTGGCCCGATTTCCATCAGCAACTTTCACACAACACGATTTCGGAGCAAAATACCGTTCTCTCCTGCGACAGGCAAACCTATGATCGTAACTATCAAGAATTGTGGAATTCGCATGATCCACCGTCGTGGCAACGCACCGAAGCATATAGGCTGTACAATCTATTCTGTGACCGAGTTGTTGGACCATTGATCGGCTATTGCTGACTGGCCCAGCGAACAAAACCGTGAGCCGAAGCGGCGAACAACGTGCGTTTTGAATGGTTAGTCTTCTCCGCCGACTCGGTTAGCCTGACTGTGATGCAACTAGATGCTTCGTGAATGACTCCCAACCAAACCCCGAAACCGTCCGCATCCCGGATGAAGATGGATGGTGCGACCTTTGGCACAGTCACATCGATTGGAATGGTGACGGAAACCGTGGAATCGCAGAGCGACGACCGTTAATTCAGCGGCTCTTACATTTCCTGCACGATGTCGAAGCACACACAGCGAATTGGACGAAGCCAGTACAGCAGTGGATCGTGATCGACGAAAATGATTCAAGTCAAGACGCCGTTTACCTGCACACACCAAACCCAAACCGCGATAACTATCCATACGCTTTCGAAGGAGTCGAATGGGGGGCTGATGTTCCCAGTTGGCTGAATGAACTCATAGACACTCAGACCCACGAACTTGGTCGCTGTATCTTTAACGGTGCAACGACGTTCTGGATCCGCCGTAGAAATGTCGCATAACAAGAACGTTGCACGCGAGCGGGCGGCAACGTCGGTTCTGAAATCAAAGTCGCGCGCCCGCCGCGTGAACTTTGCGTTATCTGCCAACGTGAAGCCTCAGATTCTAGTCCTCGGGTTGCTCGCTCTTGGCTGCACTATGGATCAACCACCACAGCTTCGCGAATCTGCGAAAGCCTTATCCAGCAACGGCGAGCAGTTGATCTTGTTCCAGATCGAAGTCCCGGTGCCCGAGCTTCGCGTAAGAGCGTACGAGTTTCATTCGCTCGTCTGGCGTTCGAGTGATAATGAAGACAAAAAAGTGATCACGCGATCGAACTTCAATTTAAGTTCCGTGCGTCGACGGTGGGTCAGTGACATCTACGATCTCGACGCTGCAAATGGTTACGCGATCATCAAAGTAGCTGAGGAAGAAATGCCCAAGGATGGCAAAGTCAAGGTCCAGTATTCATGGCGCGAATGGGACCTGCATCACAATCGTGAAATTAGTATTCTACACATCTGCGACTTACCGACGGATCCGTTCCCTCACGAAAATGGCAGATAACGAATTGCGATCTTTCCGGCTGCTTTGAGACGGATAGATCGCCATTCGTTTTTATGTTGCAACTCACCAAATGACAAAGCCTCTCAAGAAACGCGGTCGGCACGTAGAGCTTCCGATCATCGGGGACACGGTTGCCGAAGTCCGAATTGCGATTGATCGCCTCGTGACGTTGATTTTCCGCAGCAAGGCTGACAATGAAACAACGCTCGCAATAGAAGATTCGCTAATCTTGTCACGTGGCAACTCGACGCAAACACTCAAAGGAGCGAAGCCCGGCACGACATTCGCGCCACAGACACTTCAACCACTCTTGGAATTGATTGGTTGCACCATCGTCAACGCGATTGCTCAAGAGGATGGCGCAATACGGCTCGATTTATCAAACGCGATGACACTCACGGTTGCGTCGACTGACGGCTACGAGAGTTGGCATTTGACTTCGCTGGATTCGTCGGCCCCTTTCACCTTGCATGGCGGATCAGGCTGCTTGATATAGACAATTCGTAATCGCAATTCATTATCCCGCCTCCGTAGAATGCCACGCAATGCACATCTGCCTCGACGTTGATGACACAATCACTTACGCTCCAAAGTTCTTTGCTGGACTGTGCGATAGATTCGCTGATGCGCGGATCACGATTGTCACGTTCAGGGCCAACAAGGCGCAAACGGAGGAATATCTAGACTCCGTCGGCGTTCGATATGACCAAGTCCTCGTTTCGACAGATCCGGATCACGGAAAAGCCGCGACCCAATCGCTGCATGAATGGAAGGCAAACTTGGTCAACCGGTTGCGACCCGATATCTTCTTCGAAGACATGCCAGAAGTCGTCACGTTAGTCGACGCTTCGATACTCGTATTCATGCCATGCGACGAAGTAATCCGGGAATGGATCAGCACCCAACTCAACGCAAAGTGACTGCAATCTCTGGGAACACACGGCTGACGGCATAACGAGTCAGGCTTTGACTTCACGGGTCTTCGAGCGGACACGCCTAAGGCAATTGAGATCAATGTCGTTCGCCGCGGTCGGTGACGGTCATGCTATTCAGGTAAAGTCAGATAGGCAGGAGTAACGCGCTAAAGGCTTCGCTGGAATCGTCAATTTGGCTTGCGAGGATTTCTGATCGCCATTGCGTCCTTGCCATCGTTTTGTCGGTTTTGACGGCTTCTTCACACCGAGCCGTGCGGCAGCGATCCGCTATGCAGTGAGTGGAAGACCACGGTGACACCATCTTCTTTCGATGCGAAACAACGTCACTGTTTCCCGCCAAGGGTGACCCCGGCATCACCGAAGTGCACTTGTGTGATTGCGAGATCGACTCCTTGAAACCACTGCACTCGCTAACGAAACTTCAATACCTGGATGTACGAAGAACTGCTCTTTCTAGCTCGCAACTACAAGAGCTAAGAGCTGCATTGCCAAGTTGTGAAATTGAAACGGAGTAGTCACTGAATAATCCGGTTCAGCGCCCCGGGAGACAGTAGTAAGATGATTCCAGGTGACCGTCGCGAGTCTCGTCAAGCACGCAGGTGACAGCTTGCCATTACCGGGTAAGGGTGCAATTTCTGTCGCCAGTTGACGGTCTCGAAGCCCCCTGTCGGCGGCCGGCAAACTTTCGCCCGTCCTAGCGGATCGCTACAATTCCCAAATAGTCAGCCACCAACAGCGACGCGGCTCAGTTCAACATGTTTCAACGCTCATGGCTGCGTTACGAGACGATAGAACGCTAAACGTTATGGCGCTAATTGAAACCATTCATTGATATGTCAACGCGATTCGAAATCCTGAAGAACGGGGAACCTGTCTGCATCTCTGGGATCAACGGCGATGGTGTGCTTTCTGTCGGGCTCACCTACGTCAAACATCCGGGGCAAGAACTGACCCACGATCTCCACATCGGTGGCCTTGGAATGTTTGATGGTTCAAAAGATCGACAACATCATGCGGCGTGGCCGTCGCCCGAAGTTACAACTGGCGATGAAATCACAATTCGCATTCTCCCTGTTGGCGAGTACGACGATCCCCACGGCATGACCGGTAGTCCCAAAAAAACGATCGACGATCCCGATTTCGGCCAAATGGATTACTACACTGACTCGTGGGATGCCGACATCGCGTTTGACTCTACGCCGATCGAATCAGCACATCTTCATCTTCAGGCCGATGAATCCGGGCCGTCCAAACACCACCGTGACCTAATTAATGAACTTCGGGAACGTCACGTTCGACTATGGCCGGACATCTGTTCGGCTCTTGCCAAGTGCCACCCCGAAATCGAAACGTCAGACGAGCTTTCTGCACGGTTGATTCGGCATGTCGGCATCAACATCTATGATGATTCAAACACAATCGAGATATCGTACAAGGTTGAAGGCGATCCGGAGTTCCGCGCCTACTTTGTCACACTTCGCAATTGGGATATCGCCGAGGTTTGCACGGCCGAATAGCGGCTTACTTGAACAAAGCCGTGAACCGGAGCACTCTTTTACGCGGCAAATGAAATCAAAGTCTTCCGTTCGTGCCCGGTTACGGCAGACGTTGAACTAAGCCGCTTCGCGGGTGGTTGTTCAGGCTGTCTTAGCTCACTCTGAGCTGTTCTGATTGTGCGGAACGTTTCGATAAAAGAGACTTGCGCTTTTTCGGCGGGCAATGATGCTGAGTTGTAGGCGTCGCGTTTGTTCGGTGACGCCCTGTGTTCTTCTCGCTCAGCAAAGGGTTTTTGGATGACGCCGTTTCGTAACCGCCCGACTCCGCTTGGCCAGCGCATGGCCGAGGACATGCAAATTCGCAATCTCTCGCCACGGACCATCGATTCCTACACGTATCACGTCGCGAAGTTTGAACAGCACTTCCAGCGGGCTGCCGAAGAGCTGGGTCCGGAACAGATCCGCGAGTATCAGCTCTATCTGATCCAGGACCGAAAAGTCGGCTGGAGCAGCTTCAACCAAGCGGTTTGCGGGCTACGCTTTCTGTATCGATTCACGATCCCCCGCGATTGGCATGTGGCGATGATTCCTTTCGGCAAGCGGCCCAAGAAGCTGCCGCTGGTCTTGGGGCACGAGCAAGCAACACGGTTCATTGAATGTGCCACGAATCTCAAACATCGAACGGTTCTCTTGACGCTTTACGCGGCCGGGCTGCGGCTCAGCGAAGCAACGCATTTGAAAGTCGGCGACATCGATTCGTCGCGGATGCAGTTGCGCGTGCTGCACGGCAAAGGGGCCAAGCAACGGCTGGTGCCGATGTCGCCGCGGCTGCTGGAGGCCCTGCGGAGTTACTGGCGCAAGTATCGGCCCGCGGCGTATTTATTCGCCGGCAAAGACGGCCAGGCACCGCTCAGTTCGACGACCATTCAGAAAGCCTGCAAAGCCGCGGCCCGCGAGGCGAAACTTTCGCCGGCCGTCACGCCCCATACCTTGCGTCACAGTTTCGCGACGGGACTTTTGGAAGCGGGCGTCGACTTGCTGACGATCGGACAATTGCTGGGCCATTCCAGTTTCATGAGCACGATGATTTATCTACACGTTCGCCGGCCGCACTTGCACTCGACGCCCAGCCCGATCGATTGGCTGCCGGTGCGTCAATGCCCTCGTTGGCAGGAACCGCCGGAAACGGGCGGAGCCGGCCCGGGCAACTGACCGTCGCCAACTTGTTGCGGCAGTACGTGCCCGGCTTCGTCAAGCAATATCCCCGCCAAGCCGTGCCGCAAGTGCAGAGCACCCTCGCCAAGTTGTCGCTGTGCCGTACGGCGGCCTTGGGAGGCAGGCTGCTGCGATGTGAGTCGTGCGCGGGGCAATGCGTCGTTTACAACTCGTGCGGGGATCGGCATTGTCCGCAATGTCGCGGCGCCCGGCGAGCCGAGTGGCTGGAGCGAATGAGCACGCTGTTGCTGCCGGAGGTGAACTACTTTCAAGTCGTGTTCACGTTGCCCGACAAGTTATCCTCGCTGGTGTTGGGCCATCGCCGCGAGCTTTACAACTTGTTGTTCCGTTCGGCTTGGCGGGCGCTGCGGGACGTGGTGCAACAGCAATGCGGCTTCCAGCCCGCCGCGTTGATGGTGCTGCACACGTGAAACCAACGGCTGGAGCACCATCCACATGTCCATGCCTTGGTTCCCGGCGGAGGCCCGTCACTCTCGGATGAGGGTTGGATTGAAAGCCGTCATCCGAAACATCGTCGGCGACGCAAGCCGTACTTGGTCGACAACCGGCTTCTCAGCACGCGCTTTCGCGATTTGTTCCTAGCGGGCTTGAAGAAGCTGCGTGACAACGGCGCGTTGCACTGGCCCAGCGAACATGCTTCGCATGACGGCAGCCCGAAGCTGGAGGACTTGTTGAGCAAACTGGCGTTGTGCGACTGGTGCGTCTTCATCCAAGGCCCGCCACGCAGGAAGACGTCGCCGGAACAGGTCTTGAAGTACTTGGCGCGTTACCTGACGGGCGGTCCGATTTCGGATCGCCGCTTACTCTCGCGCGAGCAAGGCCAAGTCACCTTCCTCGCTCGCCGCCTCGACAAACCGGCCGCTGGACGTCGCGCGGGACAAGCTCCCTTCACCCTCGACGGCCTCGAGTTCGTCCGGCGCTGGTCACTGCATATCTTGCCGAAGGGTTTTACGAAGGTCCGCTACTACGGCGGCTACAGCAACCGGCAGGCCGAGTCGTACGGCAAACGTTGTCGCGAACTGCTAGGCGTGAGCACTTGCTCCGACGACGCTTCCGCCAACAAGCCTGAAACGGACGACGAACCATCCGACACTTCCACGGTCTGTTGCCCCACATGTGGCCAACCGCTGACCTGCCTCCTGGAGACGAGTCGTCCGAGTTGGTGGGACGTGATGACCAGCGAGGCTCGCCCGAGTTGGTACCACCCCTTTCGCCCACGAGACGGATGACGCTCATGAATCACGCGACTTCAACCCGACCGATCGGACCACTCTGGAATCGAGAGCTGGAAGGCCGTATGCACCAACTCTCCAAAATCTTCCTTCTCACCACGACAACACACTGTTTCCCGCCCGACATCAGGCTACGTCGATTTGCGAATCACCTTCGCCATTCGTTAAGATGGCCTCAGCACGCTTTGTGGCCTCTTTGAATCCGCATAGCCGCGGGCCACGAAGCGGCAAAGTTCAACGCACGATCTATCCGTCTCAAAGCAGCCGGATAGATCGCAATTCGTTGCACGCGAGCGGGCGGCAACGTCGGTTCTGAAATCAAAGTCGCGCGCCCGCCGCGTGAACTTTGCGTTATCTGCCATGAACACGGTGCGACATAGTGTTACAGCACATGGTCCAAACCGCAGTCGCCTCGCGCTGACGCTCGCGATGCTCGCCGTTTTCGCTGGGTGCGACATCAAAAGCTACGTTCCGACTGCTGAGAAGCTGCGGAATCCCACGAATCCAAGCGCAGCATTCATTTTCATGGTGCATGAAAGGGGTCGGGAGTCTTTTCACCTGGCGCTAAAGCGGATGGGGACGCGCAGTAAGCCGAGTCCTGGCATCCTACCCCCTCGCCCCACCAAGAAAAGACTCCCGACCCCTTTTTTTACATCATCCATTCCCGAACAGCTCAAATAGGCAACCATGAATCGTTACAAACTGCTAATGACGCTTTGTGGGATGTTGGCTTGCGGACTTTTCTGTTTGCGGTATTGTGGTTTCCCAAGTTACGACAGGGAAAATTGGCGCATGCCCCCGCTTGTCAATCAATCAACAGTTGAATGCGAAAGTTTTCGACTGACGATCACGAGAATTCGACGCTTGGGTCGATCGGTCGAAGTAACGTACACATTCGTCGCTAAGAATCCCGACTTGGAACCAATCTGGAATGGCTGGGAAATGGTCGATTTTTTTACGTTCACTGATGATGGGACGAAGTCACACACGGTCACTACTGGGTCAGTGACATCACCCGAACCGCTCTTTGGCTTCATAAAACGAGCACCCGAAATTGTATTCCATTTCTCACCCAAACCTGGTGAGAAAAAGGTTTCTGTGATTTCAGGGTCGCTCACCACGAGACCAATACCTATCCCAGACCGTGTCCAGTCGGGTGCATGAAAGGGGTCGCGAGCTCCCGACCCCATTTTATTCGTGATTTGATTGGTCAACACACATCAGATGGATTTTGAACCTCGTAATCTCCAACGCCATTCTGATTTCGTCCGATTCGAGGACGCAGACGGCCTTGACTACGAGGTCTACGGCGGTGATTCCCGACTGCAGATCGCTTATGAGCTTGCTGAATCGATCCAGCCTTTACTGAAACAGGCCGAAACACTGCTGTACGATTTCATGAAACACGCTGGCACGTTTTCCGCTACATTCGTCGAGGTGCTGGCCGCTCCCGATGATGATGGCGGCGAATGCCGGATTCGGTACACGTTCGTTGCGGACGCTGGTCCCCACGATTTCGGATACACTTATTTCGACGTGTTCGTCGCGATACGCGAACCACCGAATCCTCGGTTTTGGCCCATCAAGTTCGTTGTTGGTTTCTGGTAGCAAAACGGCCGATCACAACAATGCTGCACCGAAGCCGAGGGGCTAATCGGATCGTTCGCTGGGCCTGGGGAGCTTCGGCGTTAGGTCTTTCGCCAGTGGCCGGCTACGAGAGAATCTCGTGGATGACTCGGCCGTGGACGTCGGTGAGCCGGAAGTCGCGGCCGGCGTGGCGGTAGGTGAGCCGCTCGTGGTCTAGCCCCAACTGGTGCAAGATCGTCGCTTGGAAGTCGTGAACGTCGACGACGTTTTCCGCCACGTTATCGCCAATCTCGTCGCTTGCGCCGTAGGCCATGCCTCCGCGAATGCCCGCGCCAGCCAGCCAAGAAGAATAGACGCGGGCATGATGGCCGCGGCCGTTGGTGCCCGCCGCCGGAACGCACGGCGTGCGTCCGAACTCGGTTGTCCACACGACCAGCGTGTCTTCCAAGAGTCCCCGCGACTTCAGGTCTTGCAGCAAACCGGCTATCGGTTGGTCGACGTTGCGGGCCAGTTTGTCGTACTTGGTGAGGTTGGCGTGAGCGTCCCAGTTTTTGTCGATGCTGGTATCGCCGTCGATCAGTTCGATGAACCGCACACCCCGCTCGGCCAGACGCCGCGCGACGAGGCACTGCCAGCCAAATCCGCTGGTGCTGCCGCGCTCGAGGCCATACAGCTTCAGGGTTTTCTCGGATTCGCGCGATAAATCGAATGCCTCGGGAGCTGCCATCTGCATCCCGGCGGCGGTTTCAAACGACTTGATGCGGGCCGTTAGGTTGGAATCGGTGTCGCGGCCTTGTAGATGCTGCTTGTTAAAGAACTCGATCAGGTCAAGCTCCGTTTGCTGCAAGCCGCGCGAAAGCGAACGACGATGCATATTCGCGATCGGCTCGTCGCCGGGAACGATCCGCGTTCCTTGATGCAGAACGGGCAAAAAGTCGGAACCCCAGTTCTGGCCGCCCGCGTACGGCAGACCGGGTGAAACGACCATGAACGACGGCAGGTTTTGATTGACCGTTCCCAGCCCGTAACTAACCCACGAACCGATGCTGGGGCGATTGAACGTGGCCGACCCGGTGTGAATGCCGATCGTGGCCCCAAAATGATCGCCGTTAATGTTCTTCATCGAGCGGATGACGCAGATGTCGTCGATGACATTTCCTATGCGCGGAAACAAGTCGCTGACTTCAATGCCGCTCTGGCCATGGGGGCGAAACTTCCAACCCGTCCCTTTGTAGACTTGGTTCTTATTTCGGCGCTGGTCGTGATGTTGGGTCAGATACGGTTTGTGGTCGAAAGTATCGACATGCGAAACGCCGCCCGTCATGAACAGGAAGATCACGCGCTTCGCGTGGGGAGCAAAATGCGGCCGCGGCACATGCGCGCTATCCCTATGCACGCCGGCCGACTCGCCACCGAGCAACTCCGATAATAAACCGGGCAACAGCAAGCCGCCGCCCGCCAACGATCGGATCATTTGTCGTCGCGTTGTTTTCATCATGCGTTTCTCGTCATCGTTTTCGATGGCAACCGTCTTAGTCCACGAATAGGAATTCGTTACTGCTGAGCATCCCGCGAACATACGCGGCCCAAGTTTGCAGGCGCCGAGCTTCCTCGTCCTGTTCGAGCCGTGCCAGTTGACCTTGCAAGGCTTCCAGGTACTTCTCACCTTGAGCGATTTCGAATTCGCTGGCAGCTCGACCGAAAATCATGCGGTAGGCCCAATTCACATGGTTCCTCGGATTCGACGTTCGCGACAGCAGCCGCGTGGCGATCGCTTGGCTCTGCTCGTGAATCAACTTTGAGTTCATAAAGAACAACGCCTGCAACGTGGTGGTCGTCGCCCTACGCCGTCCCAACGGAACGTTGCCGTCAGGACCGTCAAACAGATCGAGATAGGCGTTCTTCTGAATGCGTTGTTGCATCATGTAGACACTGCGCCGCTTGGTGGGGAATTCTGCCACGAACGGTTCGTGCTGCCGGTAGAAGTACGTCAAGCGGTGACCGAAGGGATGCCTTCCGCCGGGCGAGTCGTCAAGTTCATTGCTGAATGTCAGCAGCGAATCGCGGATTTGCTCGGCATCCAAGCGTCGACGATTCGCCCGCCACAGTAAGATGTTTTCCGGATCGACGGCCGAGTTGGCTGGGATATCGCGGCTGGCAAGCTGATACGTTTGCGAAAGCATCATCAGGCGGTGCATGTCTTTGATCGACCAGCCGTGCCCCGTGAAATAACTGGCCAGAAAGTCGAGCAATGCCGGGTGCGTGGGCGCTGATCCGCGGACGCCAAAATCGCTGGTCGTGCGAACCAGACCTCGACCAAAGTGATGGTGCCAAATGCGATTGGCCATCACGCGCGCCGTCAACGGGTTGTCTTCATTCGCTATCCAGCGGGCAAGTTCCAGGCGGCCACTTCCGCTCGCGTCGTCCGGCAGTTTCTCGCCTCCCAGAATTCGCAAGAAACCACGACGCACCAGCGGCCCACTTGAATTCGGCGAAGGATCGCCTCCCTTTTGCACATACACGTCGTGAGCGTCGCCTTCTTGAATGGCATACGCAATTTCTAAATCAGGAAACGCTTCAGCATGGGGCCGGCGCTGCTCGCGCAACGCCAGGACTCTCTTCCAAGCTCGTTCGCGCGTCTGCGTGGGATCGGTGATTTTCTTTCTTTGGAAGTCGCGATACTCTTCCAGCTTGGCCCGTTCCTTGAGATTCCAATCTTCCAGGTTTTCCTGAAAGGGCCGCAACACTTCATCGGATTCTTCTTTACCGATTCGGTAGACGAAATCTTGCCGCCACGGCTTATGTTCCGCGCCCGCGTGGGGATAGGTCGAGCTATCAAAAATGCCGTAGAGGGCGTAATAGTCGGTGGTCGGGATCGGATCGAACTTGTGATCGTGGCACCTTGAACAGGCCAAGGTCAAACCCAAAAACGTCTTGCCCAAATTGTCGATCGTGTCTTCGATAGTTATGTGGCGCAGGCCGTGCGGGCTGACGCCAATCCTGCGCGAAATCGCGATGTAGCCGGTGGCGATGGTCTGCTGCCAGCGCTGGTCGTCGTTTTCAAAGGGCAGCAGGTCGCCGGCGATTTGCTCACGGACAAACTGGTCGTAAGGCTTGTCGTCGTTGAACGCGTCGATCACATAGTTTCGATACTTGTACGCCTCGGGAATGGGAAAGTCCGAGGCGTCACCGGCGGTGTCGGCGTAACGCACCAAGTCCAACCAGTGCCTTCCCCACCGCTCGCCATATTGGGGCGAGGCAAGCAAACGTTCGACGAGATTTCGCATCGCGGCATCGGCATCGCGAGCGAAGTCTTGCTCGAACGAATCAACTTCCTCGGGCGACGGCGGCAGACCGGTCAAATCAAACGTTGTACGGCGAATCAGTGTCCCTGGGCCGACTGGCTCGCCAGGTGAAAGCGACTTCCTGTTTAGTTCCGCCAAGACAAAGGCGTCGATGGGATTCGCTTTCCAACGCGCGGCGGCGACCATGGGCACCTTCGGAGCCGACACGGGCTGAAACGACCAAAAGTCGCGTTGCTCTTGGCTGATCACGTAGGCCGACGGACCGTCCGCCGCCTGAGCCCAAACGGCACCGTCGTCGATCCATTTTTCGAATCGCTTGATTACACCGCGTGTCAGCGGCTCTTTAGGTGGCATCTTGAGATCGTCATGTTGATAGCGGATCGCCGCGATCAGCAAGCTCTTCTCGGCATCGCCGGCAACGATCGCGGGCCCTGAATCGCCGCCCTTCAAGACGGCCTCGCGCGAGTCCAATCGCAAACCGCCTTTCCGTTTGGACGGCCCATGGCACGAAACGCAACTCTTCCTCAGCACGGTTTGGATCCGCGATTCAAAAAACTCTTCCCGTGAGACGGGCCAAGCCGCGCCGTTTTCGATCCATTGTTTGAGCGACTCGACTTCATGAGACGCCAACGGCTGGCCGGGCGGCATTTTCAAGCGGTCGTGAGTTCTTGATACAGCCCGAATCAACAAGCTGTCGCTCGGCTCCCCGACCACGATCGCCGGCCCCGAATCTCCGCCACGAAGCAGTCCATTTCGTGAATCAACGTGCAGCCCCGATTCGACCTGGCCGCCACGATGGCATTCGAAGCACTTGGCGGCCAACAGCGGCCGAATTTTTGCTTCAAAGAACTGGTCCGCCTCACTGGCTGCGGCCAAGGGCAACCAGCCAAGCAACAGTCCGGCGAAAAAATAGGGTGCAAGTGGCTTCATGGTTTGCCGATACAACGAAGATATGCTGTTGGCGTGAAGACGGTGGTTTTTGTCGGTTGGAGAGGTTTGATTCTACCGCGCCGATCGAACTTTTAGAATGTTGCCCAGCGAGGTCTTTAGGCGATCGTCCTTAAGCCTAGCATTCCATCGCAGCTTGGTTTTCGGCT
>JAJDEH010000361.1 GCA_029259935.1 Planctomycetota bacterium | reverse complement strand
GCACCGGGTCCGTGCAAATTACTGGTCGCTGATGCAGTTCTTTGTCTCGTCCGCTTTCACGGGATGGGCCGGCGCGGTCTGGCTCCTCTCCACATCATCATACTCTTCGATCAGGATGGAGGGGCAACTCTCCTTGACGTTGCATTCCTTGCAAACGATCTGAATCAAGTCGGACCCGCTCAGTTTCAAGCCTTCCGTTTCGCAGAGTTGATAAAGCTTCTTAACGTGAACACAAATCATGGCCTTGAGTCCTCTATCCGCCAAGGGATCGAATCGTACCTGAATGGAATTGTAGCAGAACCGTGGCGCTCTTCAGCGTCAGTCCGGTTCGTAACCTCGGGGGGAGCCAAACGCAACGCTCCGAATTCCGCCACTCGCCGATGCCTCTACATCCCGATGTCTTCGTACCACAGTTCGGGGCTGGCGGCAATGAATTCGTTCATCAGGTGGATGCAGGCCGGTTCGTTGAGAATATTCAGTTCGACGCCTCGTTGGCGCAGATAGGACTCCGGACCTTGAAACGTCTGGTTCTCACCGATGACAATTTTTGGAATTCTGTACAACAGGGCCGTGCCGCTGCACATGTCGCAAGGCGACAGCGTCGAATAGAGCGTAGCCCGTTGGTAGTCGGCCGCTTTGAGGCGGCCCGCGTTTTCAAGGCAATCCATCTCCGCGTGCAGAATGGAACTCTCCCGTTGAACTCGGCGGTTGTGTCCTCGTCCAACGATGTGACCGTCGATCACCAGCACCGATCCGATGGAGATGCCGCCTTCCGCCAATCCTTGTTTGGCCTCGTTTACGGCGGCGATCATGAATTCATCCATGCTCATGGTTCACATTGGGTGCGACGCGGCGGCGTCTTCACCTAGCACGCGGGGCGGTGATTCATGGGTTGTTGACATTCGTGGAGCGATGCTGCCAGGGCAACAGATTCATCCCGCGGAACGTGTTGGCCAGGTCGACCGCGGCAATCGTGATTGCGGGTCTTGTCGATGCGTGGCACGCAGGTTTTGCCAAGTGCCTCGTGTGTCGATGAGGAACTTGCCCTCTAGCGCGCTGGGCCGCAGTTCGCGGAATTGCCGGTGGTCGGTTAGCAAAACACAAGCTTGGCCGCGAGCCAAGACGTCTTCTAGCGGATACAGAGGAACGTCGGGAACACGCACTTGCGGAACCAGCGGATCACACGCGAGCACCTCGGCGATTCCCATCTGTTGCAGTTGGCGGACGATCTCCAAGCTGGGGCTCTCACGCAAGTCGTCCACATCGGCTTTGTAGGTGATTCCTAAACAAGCGATCGTCTTGAGGTGCCGCTGGCGAACCAGTTTTTCGATCGTCTCCACGACTTGGTTCGGACGCCGCAGATTGACTTCACGAGCCGTCCGCATCAGCGGTGTTCGCTGGGGCGCGCCATGAATCAAGAACCAAGGATCGACGCTGATACAGTGCCCGCCGACACCGGGGCCGGGACTAAGAATGTTGACGCGTGGATGCTTGTTGGCCAGTTCGATGATTTCGAAAGGGCTGACTTCCAGCGGATCGGCCAGCATCGCCAGTTCGTTGGCGAAGGCGATATTGACGTCGCGATAGGCGTTTTCCACCAGCTTCACCATTTCGGCCGTGACACAGTCGGTGGGCCACACTTCTCCAGTCACGAAGGAATCGTAAAACCGTTTTGCTCGCCGAGTACACTCTTCCGTCGCGCCGCCCACGACGCGATCGTTCTCGACCGCTTCGGCCAAAATATGGCCGGGTATAACACGCTCGGGGCAGTAAGCGACGAACACGTCGCGCCCGATTTGTAGTTCATCGGGAACGGCCTCTCCGGCGATGACGGTGTTGGTCGTACCGGGTGGGCAGGTGGACTCCAGGATGATCAAGCTTCCCCGACGGACGAAAGGGCGAATGGCCCGGGCCGCTTGGCGCACGTACGAGACATCCGGCGCGCGGGTGGACGTAATGGGCGTGGGCACACAAATGAAAAAGACGTCGGCGGGAACCGGTGTATCGGTCGCTCGCAAATTGCCTTGGGCAACCACGCGGGCCACAAGCTGATCCAGATGGGGCTCGTGAATGTGGATTTCGCCGCGATTGACGGTTTCAACCACGCTGGCGGCTACGTCGACACCCGTGACGCGATGTCCTTGGCTAGCGAGTATGCTTGCCGTCGGCAGTCCGATGTAGCCGAGCCCGACGACACAGATGGATAGTTGTCCGATCGCCGATTGGCCGTCGGTTTCGCGGAACGTCCGCGGCGGCGGTGCGTCAATGGATTTTCTGGTCAACTCGGACATCGGTCCTTCCTTGGCAGTGCGATTTGCCGGATCTGGAAGACGGCGTTTCGTGAATAGCGTTAGGCGGCTTTTCCAAGCGAGGCGGGCGCGGAGATGGGCGTTTGTTCCACCCAACCCTGAGCAAGCATTAGATCCAAGATCCTGGCGGCCGCGTGTCCGTCTCCATAAGGATTACTGCTGATTTGTCGGCGTTGATATTCTTCTTGGTCGGTAAGCAGTTGGTTCGCCGCGTGGACGATCTTCCACTGCGACGTCCCCACCAGTTGAACCGCGCCGGATTCGATCGCTTCAGGTCGTTCGGTGGTGTCCCGCATGACAAGCACCGGCTTGCGCAACGAAGGGGCTTCTTCTTGGATCCCGCCCGAGTCGGTCAAGATGATCGCGGCCCGGTCCATGAGCCACACGAATTCGGGATAGGGCGCTGGTTCGGTGAGGTGAATATTTTCAAGCCCGCCCAGCAGTTGATGCACTGGCTGACGAACGCGCGGATTCAAATGAACCGGATAGACGAATTGCGTTTCGGGAAATCGTGTCGCCAGGGTGCGTATCGCGGTACAGATGGATTCAAACTTCTGTCCGAAGTTTTCCCGCCGGTGTCCCGTGATCAAGACCATCCGGTCGTCGGACAAGCCGGCATACTTGTTGCGCCAAAAATCCTCTCGACCACGTTCACGCTCGACGGTCCACAGTAACGAGTCGATGACAGTGTTGCCAGTAACGGCAACTTGGTCGGCGGGAACCTGTTCCGCGAGCAGATTGTCGGCGGCTTGCCGAGTGGGCGCGCAGTGCAGCGAAGCGGTGAGCCCCGCCACTCGGCGATTGAATTCCTCGGGCCAAGGCGATTGCAAGTCGCCCGTGCGCAATCCGGCCTCGACGTGCACGAACGGGACCTGCCGATAGAAGGCGGCAACGGAAGCGGCCATGACCGTCGTGGTATCGCCTTGAGCCACTACGCAAGTCGGTTGGGTTTGCTGAATCGTCGTATCGATGGCTTCAATGCATTTGGAAGTCAGTCCCGCCAGCGTCTGATTGCGCCGCATCAGTTGCAAGTCGATGTCGGGTGTGATCTCGAAGTAGTCGGCGACCTGAGCCAACATTTCTCGATGTTGGCCCGTGAAGCAAACAATCGGCTCGACCAGCGAACCGCGCTTGCGGCAGCAGAGTACAATCGGTGCCATCTTGATCGCCTCGGGACGAGTGCCAATGATGAGCAGGGGACGCAGAGGGGACAACGTGAATCCTTTCACAGTACCTCGTCGTTATGTTCGTATGAGGCAGCGCCTCGGATCGGCCGAGCTTTGCTCAGGCGTGCCAACCCGCTCGCGTTGCTCGCCAGTCAAGACGTCGATGCGCGATCACTTTGCGCATTGGAAGGCTATTTCGCCAACGGGGGACGGCGGACCATATTAGAATCAACCAGTTGAATCAAGATCGTCGTACTGGATGGTCGCCAGCAGTGCTGGCAAAGTCGCACCCTTGATTCGAGATATTGGACAAGTTGAGCAGTTTGGATGTATCAAGATCGAACACCAAACTTGTGCCTTGTGACGCAATTCGAAGGAGGGGTTCTGAAAATGCCCGGCGTCATGCGCTGAAAAAGCGGCGTGGCGACGATTCCGCTGGTTGGAACGAGACTTGCCCTACTAGCGGTCCAATCAGGGGAAACGCGAACAAGGGAATTCATAATGCCTGCGGGGAATCAGTTTACGGTGCGTTCGATAGCATGGGTTTGTGGATGGATCGTCGGCGTGATGGTCGGTCTGCCCTGGGCATCGGCTCAAGGCGGATTTGGCGGAGGAGGTGGATTCTCTTCCGCATCGGTATCCACCATCCGCTCGGGAATGATGCCTCCGCCGGAAGACATT
Source organism: Planctomycetota bacterium (assembly GCA_029259935.1). The sequence goes on along the minus strand of JAJDEH010000361.1, from coordinate 27,237 downwards.
GTGGTGGAAGAGTTCTTTAACTACCATCGCCACGACATCCCCTTGCCCCAGAAGAAAGACGCGATTTCTCTAGATGTCCGCTGGGGCACGTCCGTGACCAATGCCGCCCACCGGCACGCTTATCTGCAAGTCGGTTTGGCGACCAAACGAGATGTCGATCTGAACGAAGTGCGACCGCTGAATCTGGCCGTGGTTATCGATGCCAGCGGCTCGATGCAGGGCGATCGCATAAGGAAAGTGAAGCAGTCGCTCCGGGCTTTCCTGGAAAAACTGCGCGATATCGATCGCGGGTCCGTGGTCACCTTCAACAGCAGCGCGAAGACCATTGTCGCACCCCAATATGTCGACGATCCCAGATCGCTCGGATTGGCTATCGACGGAATTTTTGCCGACGGCGGGACCAATCTGCACGCGGGGCTGATGCTGGGGTACAAGATGGTTCAACGCAATCTCGATCCTCGACTCAATAACCGCGTAATCTTATTGACCGATGGACAAGCCAATAACGGTGTTACCGATTCCGAGGAAATCGCCAAGCAATCGCAACGATTCAACCGGCTGGGCATTAACCTTTCGGCGATTGGATTAGGACACGACTTCAATCAAGCATTGTTGCGACAACTGGCTCGTAGCGGCCGTGGGCTGATCCACTTCGTGGGAGACGATAAAGACATCAAGAAGGTCTTCATCGACGAGCTCGATGGGCTGTTGTCATCCGTGGGCCGGGATCTGAATCTCGCGATCGACTATGACGAGCGATTGACGGTCGACCAAATTTACGGATACTCGCCCCAGTTCGGTGCCAAACGCATTCAGTTCGATTTGGATCCACTCAACGCGGGCACGACGCAAATCGTTTTGCTACGCTTTCGCGTTCCGGATCACATCAAGCGGTCCACACAGTTTCCGATTTCCGTCCGGTTGAACTACCAAAGCACGATTACGGAAAAGGACGTTTCAATTCCCATGGAAACGGAACTCAAGTTTTTCGGCAGCGACCGCCGGCCGCTTGATCCCCTGACGGACTCTCGAGTCCGCCGCAATGTTACGATCGCCGATCTGGCGCAAAGCATGAAACAAATGGCAACCTTGTTGAAAGACGAGCGGTATGCCGATGCCAAAACCGGCATGCGACGACAACTTGACCTCACCGCCAGCCGCTATCCCATGTCATTGGACAAAGAAGTTGTCCGCACCCGGGAACTGGCCGTCGGCTATCTGAGGAAAATCGAAGCGGCCTACCCGAACAAATAGCCCCGCCGCGTTCGAGGCCGGACGGATTTACAGATGATAGGCGGTCACTTGCTGGCCCGCTTCGTAAAGCGCATCGCCACCTGGAAAGAAAGCGAGGCAGTCGGCCCGCGCCAAGGCTCGCAAATCGGCCGAACCGCGCCAATCGAGTGGCTCGACGCCCACTTGCTCGCCGGCGGGCCGCAGTGCCGAAGGCCAGTAGGTGGGGCGATTGCCGCGCTGCTGGTGTTGCTTGGTGAGACAAGCTTCGAAGGAAACCGGTTGATCCGCTCGCCGGCCGCTCAGCACGTTGATCGCCGGCCTCACGAAGATCTCAAAACAAACCAAGCTGCTGACCGGATTGCCCGGCAATCCGAAGACGAGTTTCTTGGTCTCGCCTTGCGACCAGCAGCCAAACCAAATGGGCTTGCCGGGTTTCAGATTCACTCGGTGAAAGACCTGCCGCACGCCCAGGTCCGCCAGCACGTTGGGCACGATGTCCAAGACCCCCGCCGAAACGCCGCCCGACAGCACCAGTACATCTTGTTGAAGCCCTTCTTCAATCAGCCGTCGTAAATCTTGCTCGTTGTCACGCGCGATTCCCAAGTCGACGGGCGTTGCTTCGGCGCGCTCGGCCAGAGCACATATCATGGGCCCGTTGCTGTTGCGAATGTGACCCGCCCCGGGCCGCTGGTGAGCGGGCACCAGTTCGTTGCCCGTGGCCAAGACGGCAACGGCCGGCTGCGGAGTTGCCATGATTTCTGTTCGTCCTACCTCGGCCATCAAGCCGATTTCCAAGGGGCGAATTTTTTTTCCGGCCCGCAAAACCACTTCGCCTTCCGACATCGAAGTGGCGCGTGTCATGATGTGCTGGCCCGGTACCGGCTCGTCTTGGATACGCACCCGCGCTTCGTTGCCGGCAACTGCTTCCGTTCGTTCCACCATCACGACGGCGTCGGCCCCGGCGGGAATCGGCGCGCCGGTCATGATCCGCGTTGTGCTTCCCGATTGGACGGTGTGGGTCGGCACTTTTCCCGCGGTCACTTCCTCCAGGATGTGAAGCTCGGCCTGACCGCTGGCCAAGTCGCCGGATATCACCGCGAAACCATCCACCATCGATTTGTCATGGGGCGGCGAATCGACGTCGCTCTGGATGTCTTGCGCCAACATTAAACCCAACGTGTCGGCAAGCGCCACGGATTGCGGCGGCTTGGCGGACGCATGCTGTCCAACCAGGGCGATAGCTTCGGCGACTTCGATCATGCTGTCATCAAGACTAACGAATGCAGGGATTGTGCGGTTTTCGGGAGAAATCGGCCGCCCGGACCGATAATAACTGTTGGCGAATTGTCTCGACAGTAGCCACGAACAATAATTCCCGTGGGCCGTAACCGTAATAGTAGGGCACCCCCATGAAGTTCTCTTTCATCACTGCTTGTTTTCAAAGCGCCGCGGCGTTTGCCTGCTGCACGCTGCTTTGCGCCGAGGGCGCCGCGCAAGATTCTCCCAACAGCCCAGGCGGTCCGCCGCTCACCGCGCCGGAGTTGTCAGTGGCCGTGGATGAAGCCGAGCAGATCGAGGATTCGCTGTTGGCCCTGGAACGGCTGGTGACGAAGCTCATTCGCGAGAACATTCCGCACACGCATGAAGACCGCTCGAAATGGGGCAAGACCAAGCGACGCTGGGACGGCCTGCACATTCAACTGGATCGATTCAAGCTGAAGACGAAGCGCCGCTGGAAGGATGTCAATCACGGCAAGTGGTCAATGTACCGCATCCAATTGCTCGATCCCAAAGAACAACTAGTCGTGACACTGGAGAACATGCACGAAACGGAAGATGGACGGCTGGAGTTCGACATCTATTTTGCCGCGCGAGTGCAGGCATCTGCCCGCACGGCCAATTGGGTCAAGGGCGTGCAGTTATATAGCTTCAATGCCGAAGCGACCGCCAAAATGATGCTGCATGTCCGCGGAAGCGTGGCTCTGAAATTAGGCGTTAGCAAGTTCCCGCCCGATGTGATCGTCGATGCAAATGTCAGTCAAGCCGATTTGCGGCTGGACGAGTTCCAGTTGCACCGCGTCAGCGATGTAGGCGGAGAATTTGCCCAGCAACTGGGCCGCGGCGTTCGCAAGATCTTGGAAGAGAAAATCAAAGACGGAAATCAAAAGCTGGCCGCCAAGCTCAATCGTCAAATCGAAAAGAAGAAAGATAAGCTGCGATTCTCGATGCACGACCTTCTGAAGTCGAAGTGGTCGAAGCTGGCTAAGCACGTGGATAAAGAACAGGCATCTGATGGCAAAGACAACACGGATGCGGCGCTGAACGCGACGCCACGGTGAATCGGCTTCTGGAATGCGGAAGTTGCAACGCGGCCCTATCCCGCCGCCGCGTTCACGCGCGTCACTACGACGCGAACCACGTTTCGTGTTTCAAGTACAACTCTCAGGAACCACAGGAAACCCACCAAAGATGCCGCGACTGCAATCACCACTTCCATCACGAAGATGTAGAACCACATCTCCGAATAGTCGATGACGTCGGTAGCGAAGTAAGCGTTTGCGGCAGTGGTCCAGGAGAACATGAGAGCCACTCCCGCACTCGCCACGACTTGATAAATGGCATATCCAAAAACCTGTTTAGCAAGATACTTCTGGCCGAAAAATCCAGCGGTCAAATACAGATAGGCAATCATGGTGATGTGCCCCAGCAGGGCCATGATTTGTATGGGAATGATCATCAGCAGTTGGTTTTGCCACAGATCGATGGCGTTCCGACCGAGGCGAGGATCCATCGCAAACCGGGCCGAGGCGGCCATGCTGTTTCCCAGCAAGTAGGACGCGGCGATTAGGATGGCCAAACAAGCGATGGCCAATGCGCGGGAGCTAGTCTGCGGCGACGCACAGCAAAAACAGACACCCAGAACGGCCAAGATCCCGGCGGCAAACGTGCACGCTGTTCCGGTGCCCGTTCCAATAGCGACAAGGAATTTGATCAGTTGACTGACGCTTGGATCGTAGCCTATCCCCGCTGACGAATTGCTCGCAATCAGTGGCGGCAGAGCAAGAAACGCGATGCCGACGATGGATGAAATAGTACCCCAAAAAAAACAAGAGAGTCCCCGGTCAACCGCATTCCAGGCCGGAATCGACTTGCCAACCTCGGCGCGGACACTGTCTGATACTTCTACACGAACCATGAATCGTTCCTCACTTTTTTCCGAATCCCCTGCCGCTTGCTGTTAAAAGAACTCTGCTTCTTGCTGCCAAGAACGGATCCGCATGGAGCCCTGCCGTCGGTTCATGTTGATATAACACGGGCACCAGCGCGACGCAATCATTGCAGCCGGGATTGATCGCTACGCTTCGCCGGTCTGATTGGCAGCCGCCATCCGTTCCGCGTTGCGTCTGGCAAGCCAATCGATCGCTAGTACGACGATGATCGCAACCAGCGCGACGACGGCGACTCTCACTGTTTGGCCATCAATCGCGGGCATTTCTGGATGGTAGTGGGGATGTGCCGGATCGCCACCTGCTTGCTGTTGGTCGAAGGGCCACAGCTTGGGCAGCGCTCCGAACATGAAGCCGCACATCGTGGCCATCGTTTGTGATGGGAATTTCGTCAGCAACCACTTCAAGATTTTGCTGAACGAAAGGAGTCCAACGGCACAGCCCGAACAAAATACAACGACCGTCAACATTGCCACTTGAAGATCTTGGCCTGCCGCCGCGCCTTTGACCGTGTGAGAAAGATGCGTATACACTCCCAGTAGCAGCAACACCATTGCTCCGCTAATGCCCGGCAAGATCATGGCGCAGATGGCAATCGCACCGCAGAAAAACAAGTAAGTGTAGTTCGGATCGTTTGTTAGTGCTTCACCCTTGCTGAACGTCGTGAACCAGTAGATGGCAAACGCGACCGATGCTCCCAGTACGCCCAAGCCTGCGGCACCGATTGCTTCTTGACGACCTTGGATTCGTACCAATTTGGCGACGAGAAAACACGAACCGACGATCATGCCGAAAAAGGCGGCCAGTACAAAGGGCCGCGACGGGCCTTCCAGCAGGTCGCCAATGACTTTGAGTGTTACTACCAATCCAACCAGTATCCCGACCCCCAGCGTGACTAGGAACCGCAGGTCGATGTGTTTGGCGGCCGCCCGCCATTCGCCGCTCCGCACGTGCCTCAGCAGTTGCCTGTCAAAGTTGCTGATCGCGGTAACCAGGCGGGTATAAATCCCCAGCAGCAGGGCAACTGTACCCCCAGAAACACCGGGAATCGCATCGGCTCCACCCATCGTGAGGCCACAAATGACCATACGCACATCGCTGGCCAACGAGGATTGTGGTTCGTCACGCGGCTGATCCATATCGTCGCTCATCTTTAGTTGCTAAATATTGTCATTGTGAGAGAGCATCTTAGTTTCTCTATGCCTCTCATTTTGACGCCATCGGAACTTTGACGACTATGGCGACTTTCCGCAAGTCGCGTTTCTGTAAAGTGAATTTAGTTGACCCATTAATGCACATCGATACAATCTACGATGGCGGAAAATAGATATGCACTCGTCGGACCAATTTGCGGAGATTCTCGCGCCGGCGAAGGTAAATCTGTTCCTGGAGATTCTAGCTCGCCGAGATGACGGTTTTCACGAGATAGAAACACTTATCAGCAGTATTAGTCTATTCGACACTTTACGATTTCGACCCCACAGCGAGGAGGGCCCCATTCGACTCACGTGCCGTTGGGGACGTGGATTCGCGGCGCAAACATCGAACTGCATGGCGAAGACTTCGCCCTCGCATGCCTCCACGGCGGTCGACTCAATTCTGGGTGACCTGCCCGAGGCGAAAGACAACATCGTCTTGCGAGTACTTGAGCGACTACGAGTTTGTGCTGGAGTATCGCGCGGTGCCACGGTGCAAATCGTGAAGCGCATTCCATCGGCGGCGGGTTTAGGAGGCGCTTCCAGTGATGCGGCGGCCGCGTTGATGGCGGCCAATCACCAATGGGATCTGAATTGGTCTGGCAGAGAGTTGGCTGAGTTGTCGGCGGAGTTCGGCAGCGACATTCCATTTTTTTTTAGCGGCGGAGCCGCGATTTGCCGAGGGCGCGGTGAACTAGTGGAACGATTCGAGCAACTACCGAAAATGCAACTGGTCGTGGTCAAGCCGCCCCTGGGCCTTTCCACGCCCGCGGTCTATCGGCGCTGCTCGGTTCCATCCGAACCCGTGCCACTGAGGCCGCTGTTGGATGCCGCCCGGCAAGCCGATGTGCCGAATTTGGCGCGGCGACTTTCGAACCGCCTGCAAAACGCCGCGGAGCAGCTTTCACCGTGGATCGACAAAGCGCGCGAGGCTTTTGCTGGTTCAAGTTGTTTGGGGCACCAAATGAGCGGCAGCGGAACAAGTTACTTTGGGATCTATCGTCACGCTCGTCAGGCTCGCCGCGCCGTCGGCCAACTTCGCGCGGCAAGAATTGGAACTGTGTTTTCTGCATCCACGTTGTCAATGACTAGCCGTCCATGATGGGCGGGCATCCGAAGGAGGGAACGCCATGGAAATCACCGAGGTCCGCATCAAGCTAATGGAGAACTCCGACGACCGCCTCCAGGCGTTTTGCAGTATCACGTTTGACGACTGTTTCGTCGTTCGTGATTTGAAAATCATCGAAGGGACCAGCGGTCCCTTCGTGGCTATGCCGAGTCGTAAGTTGACGTCGCACTGTGTCGGTTGCGGATGTAAAAATCATTTGCGGGCCGCCTACTGCAATCAGTGTGGCCAGCGATTAAAAGAAGATCGGAGTGGCCGCGATCGCGACGGGCGCGCCAAACTGTACGCCGATATTGCCCATCCGATCAATTCGGAGTGCCGAGAGCTAATTCAGGGCAAAGTGATCGAGGAATTCCAAACCGAATTTGAACGCGCCAAGCAACCGGGCTACGTCTCGCGCTATGACGAAGATTATGACGACGAGGCGGACGATCTTGCTTTCAGCGAGCGTCAGACTGAGATCGTCGACAAGGAAGAGAAACCATCCAGTTCTACCTCCCACTCGCAAATCGAGCCGCCTCAAGCCGGCCCTCGAGGTCCTCACAAGGCACCGTCGCCGCACGAGTCTCAACAGGCCGGCGCGGCCGACACCGAACAAGACGACGACTTTGGAGCGGGCATCTTTTGATAAAGATCCAAGGCGATCACGACGCCGGCTCCCGTTGATCTTAACGCTTATGTTGATCTTAGCGCTTATGCGCCCAGTGGATCTTTGAGTTCACGTGATTCTTTCGGTGCGCCCGAATGAGCCACAATACCGGTGCAACCGGCACTTGCCTTACCAGCGGCACGACTTCCTTCAAACCCGATCCGTTGGCGCGGACAAAGCACTAGGTTTCGGTACCGTCCGTGTTATTGTAGGTGGGAGGTTTTTCCCATGTCGATCCTGAACCCTTGCGCCCAACGTGTCCGTGAACCGGAAGTGATGGACGATCCATCGCTGGACGGCGACCAACATATCGCCGCCCTTAACGGGCTGGCCCGCCTGAATTGGCTCAGCGCGAGTACGCGCATCGTATGGCGTCCCATTGCACGGATGGCCCGCGCATCCGAAAGGCCATTGCGTGTGCTTGATGTTGCAACCGGTTCCGGCGACATTCCCTTGGGACTCTGGCGGCGCTCTCAGCGAGCCGGAGTGCAGCTTGATCTGCATGGCGTCGATATTAGCGAGCGGGCGCTTGAGTTTGCTCGTCAAAGGGCGAATCGGGCAGGTGCCCAAGTAACATTCTCGTCTCGCGACGTTCTTAACCAACCACTGCCGACCGACTTTGATGTCATTGTGAGTTCTCTCTTTTTGCATCACTTGGATCGCGGCGACGCGGTCAAGCTATTGCAATCGATGGCCGACGGCGCGGGTCAACTCGTTTTAGTCAACGACTTGCTGCGCTCCGGCGGAGGCTTGTTATTGGCCAAGATCGCATCGCATTTATTTACCACCAGTCGCGTCGTTCACACCGACGCAGCGCTTTCGGTGAAGGCCGCATTCACCATGGACGAGGCCCGCGAAATGGCAAACGACGCGGGAATGGCGAGTGCCGAGGTGCGGTCCGTCTGGCCGTATCGATTCTTGCTGCATTGGAGACGCCCATGACCCCGGTCGGCGCACAGCACGAAACGCCGATGGCGACCGTCAACTTGGAAGACGTAGCACGGAAAGAGTGGGATGTCATCGTCGTCGGCGCGGGACCGGCCGGCGCGATTGCCGCTCGTGAGATTGCTCGACAAGACGCTTCGGTGCTGCTCGTCGAAAAGTCGCGTTTTCCTCGCTGGAAGGTCTGCGGCTGTTGTTTGAATGGCGTTGGACTGGCCGCCTTGGATGCCGTCGGGCTAGGCGATTTGCCGGAGCGTCTGTCGGCGAAACCGCTTAACCGCTGGCAGTTGTTCACCCGCATTGGCAGCGCCTCTTGCCCCTTGCCTACGGGAGTCTCACTGTCCCGCGAAGCCTTGGACGCCGCCTTGGTTCGCGAAGCCGTGGCCGCTGGAGCCGCCTTCCTGGACGGGACCAACGCCTCGCTGGATGACCACGAAGGAGACCAATGCGCGTTGACATTGTCGCAAGGCAACGAGCATGCCAGTGCGGTTTCCCGTGTGCTGGTCGCCGCGGATGGCCTATCTGGACGGCTGGTTGCTGGCGTTAAGTCGTTTGAGACCATCATCTTGCGTGATTCTCGCATGGGAGCGGGGACCGTATTGGAGGACGATTCGACGTTTTACGAGAATGCGACGATTTATATGACATCTTCCACCGGCGGCTATGTCGGCTTGGTAAGATTAGAAGATGGAAGGTTAGATATAGCCGCCGCATTGGATCGGGAGGTCGTTCGCCGACTGGGTTCTCCGAGCGCGGCAGCCGAGGCCATCATTAACGATGTCGAGCTGCCAGTACCGCAAGGAATTCACGATGCCCATTGGCGAGGCACTCCGGTACTGACCCGGCGGCGCAAAGTCGCGGCCGCCCACCGCATTTTTTTAGCGGGTGACGCGGCTGGATATGTCGAACCTTTCACTGGTGAAGGCATTGCCTGGGCGCTGCTAACAGGAATTGCCGTAGCACCGCTGGCGGCTCGCGCGGCAAGCGAGTGGTCGTCCGGCTTGATAACGGAGTGGGGCCAGACGCATCGATCCCTGGTGGGATCGCGTCAATGGTCATGTCGAATGATAAGCAAGCTGCTGAGATCGCCGAATTTGGCGAGCGTGGCGGCGAGAGTCCTCCGTATTGCACCGTGGCTCGCGAGGCCGTTGATCCACAAGATCAATCGCCCCGGTTTCTTACCCATCCGCCACAACCCCACGACGAAATCATGACTTCAATCATTCAAGCCATTGGTACCGCCACGCCGGAATTGTCGATCGCCCAATCGGACGCGGCGCAAGTTGCCCAAACTTTTGTCTACGGCAACGACGAAAGCGCGAATGTTCTGCCGTTGCTGTTTCGGCTAACCAAGGTGAAGACCCGCGGCAGTGTTTTGCTGGAGCCCGCCAACGGCGATCGCTACCGGCAATCGTTCTATCCCGCGGCGACCACCAGCCAAGATCGCGGACCGACAACCGAAACGCGGATGGACCGGTTTCAGCGCGAAGCGCCGCCGTTGGCACTGCAGGCTTCGCGCAGCGCGCTGCTCCAGTCCCAGGTCTCGGCCGATCAGATTTCCCACCTGGTGACCGTTTCGTGTACCGGGTTCCATGCGCCGGGCGTGGATATTTCTCTTATTAAGGAACTGGGATTGCCGCCCACGATCGGCCGAGTCAATGTTGGCTTCATGGGATGCCACGGTGCATTGAATGGTCTGCGGGCCGTCCAAGCCTTCGTGGATGCCGATCCTGATGCGCGAGTGCTAATGTCTTGTGTCGAGCTTTGCAGCCTGCACTACTACTACGGATGGGATTCCGAAAAGGTCGTGGCGAACGCTCTGTTCGCCGACGGTGCCGCTTCGGTCGTAGCGCGGCAATCCGTCGACACGGACGCGGACAACTGGAAGCTGGTGGCGTGCGAGTCTTGCTTGCTGCCCGATTCTGAAGAAGAAATGTCTTGGCGGATCGGCGATTACGGTTTTGAAATGACGCTGTCCGCACGAGTCCCGGAAATCATTCGCGAACACCTGCGTCCTTGGCTGTGCGACTGGCTGGCCAAACACGGCTTAGCGTTGGAAGACATTCAATCCTGGGCAATTCACCCAGGTGGACCTCGTATCATTCAAAGTGTTGCTCAGTCACTGGACTTGCCCGAAAACGCCACCGACACTTCCCACGAAGTGCTGGCCGAGTATGGAAACATGTCATCCGCGACCGTCCTGTTCGTGATCCAGCGGATGCAGCAGGCCAGCGCACCGCAGCCTTGTGTCGCGCTGGGATTTGGACCAGGGCTGATGGCCGAAGCCGCCCTGTTTGTCTAGTGGCAGTTCACCCAGCCCTGTTGTCTAATCCTAACCGCCGAAGCCAAACGACTTCGCGATTTCCGGAGGGGCGGGCGAGTACTTCAGCGGCTCCATGGAAAAGCCCGCGCGGCCTTGGCTGAGACTGCGGATCGTGCCGGAGTATCCGAACAACTCGCTCAACGGAGCCTCCGCGACCAAGATCACCCGGTCGCCTCGTCGTTGCTGATCGACGATGAACCCGCGCCGCCTTTGCAAATCGTGATCGATGTCACCAAAGTACTCATCCGGCGTGGCGACTTCGACTTTCATGATGGGCTCCAAGAGAACCGGGCCGGCAGTTTGCAGCGCTTTATCAAAGGCGTCACTCGCGGCGATCCGAAAGGCCGTATCGTCGGACCCGTCCTGCCGCCACTCGCCCGACAGCACGGTGACGCGGATCTTGGTCAGCGGAAAGCTACCAATCAATCCGCCCCCTTCGCCTCGGCTTCTTAGTTCTTCCAGCGCGGCCGAAATGAACGGTTGGGGAAAGCTCTCGTCGAACAGCCGATTTGATACCGTGACCGGCAGCGCGCCCTTTTCAAATGGCTCGATGCTGATCTTCAAGATGGCGAACAGTTGCTGGCCCGCGATATGTCGATGGCATTCGCCGGTGATTTTGATGGAATTTTGCACGGTTTCGCGATAACTGACGCGCGGCTTGTGCACTTTGACTTTCAGGTTAAAGTCTCTCAGCAGCCGGTTCTTGATGACCTCCAAGTGCAATTCGCCCATACCGCTGATCAACGTCTGGCCGGTCTCTTCATTCTCGGAGGAGCGAAAGGTCGGATCTTGTCGTTTGAGCATGTCCAGCGTTTCGCCCAGCTTCTTTCTTTCCGCCGTGCTTTCCGGTTCGATGGCCATCGAAATGACGGTGTCGGGAAACTCGATCGTCTCCAGCAACAGTGGGTCCTTGGCGTCGCACAGCGTGTCGCCAGTGATCGAATTACGCGGGCCGATCACGCAAACGATGTCCCCCGCCTCAACAAGATCGACTTTGCCTTTGGGTTCTTTCTTTGTGGCGTGGATATGCCACAACTGGGCAACATTCTCCTTCTTGTCCTTACCGGGGTTGAACACCCGCGAGTTGGTTTTGAGCTGGCCCGAGTAAACGCGAATCCAAGTGTTGTCGCCCGTCTTCTCGGGGATGATCTTGAACACCAACGCACAAAAGGGCTCCTTGCTGCTTGGCTTCCTTTGCTCGGTCTCCTTTTCCGTTTTGAGATTCATGCCTACGACCGGCGGGACATCGATCGGACTGGGCAGATAGTGGCCTACCGAATCCAACACCGGTTGCACGCCCATGCCATGCAGCGCCGACCCGCACAAGACCGGTTGGATCTGATGGGCAATCGTCGCGGCCCGCAGTACCTTGCGAATCAGTTCCGGAGGAATTTCCTGTTCTTGCAATGCAAGTTCCATCATCTCGTCGCTGAAATTACAAAGTTGCTCCAGCATGGCTTCGCGCCAAATCCCGGCATCTACTTCTTGTTCCTCGGGAATCGGATGGACGGAAACTTCCTTGCCGCCGCTGTCGGGGTCGAACTGGATCATATTCATCAAAACTAAGTCGATGACCCCGCGAAAAGGCTGGTCAACGTGCGGCGGTCCCTGGCCGACTGGTATCTGAATCGCCACCGGATAGGCGTCAAGTCGCTGGCGAACTTCCTCGAAGACACGCGCAAAGTCGGCACCTTCGCGATCCATCTTGTTGATGAAAGCGATCCGCGGAACGTGATATTTGTCTGCTTGCCGCCACACGGTTTCACTCTGCGCTTCAACGCCTTCCCGCGCGCTAAAGGCCACGACCGCTCCGTCCAGCACTCGCAAACACCGCTCGACTTCGGCCGTAAAGTCGACGTGGCCGGGCGTATCCAGCAGGTTGATCACCACGTCTTTCCAATTGAACGTCACGCAAGCGGAATAGATCGTAATGCCGCGCTGCTGCTCTTCGGCGTCTTCGTCCGTTTCGGTCGTGCCCTTATCAACGCCGCCAGGTCGATGCTTCGCACCGCTGAAAAAGAGCATTTGCTCCGTCAGCGTCGTTTTCCCGGCATCGATGTGAGCGATGATGCCGATGTTACGTATGTTTTCAATTTTGCGTGACATCTGTTTGTCCTAGATCACCGACCACCAACCCCTTTGAACCGACTTCCGCGCATAAAGAACGCCGCATCGAAACCAAATTCGGACGCGGCGGTGCTGGATTGAGATACTACCAGGCGAAATGCGCAAATGCCTTGTTCGCATCCGCCATGCGGTGAGTGTTTTCTCGTCGCGTCATCGCCGCGCCTTCTTTGTTGTATGCCGCCAGCAGTTCATCCGCCAACTTCATGTGTGTCGGGCGGCCCTTCTTTTCGCGGACGGCCATCAGCAACCAACGAATGGCCAGTGATTGCTGGCGCGCTTTGTTCACTTGCATCGGCACCTGATACGAAGCACCACCGACGCGTTTGGAACGCACTTCGATATGCGGCTTGATGTTCTCCACCGCCTGTTCGAAGACCTCGATCGGCTCGCGATCCGGGATCTTTTTGTGGATCGCCTTCAAGGCGTCGTAGAACACGTTCTGTGCCACGGTCTTTTTACCATCCCACATCAAGCAATTGATAAACTTGCTGGCGAGAATGGAGTCGTATTTTGGATCGGGCTTCAGTTGCGACCGGCTAGAAGTGATACGTCCCATCGAATTGACTTTACCATTGGTTCAGTTGATTTACTTACTCGGTTTTTTAGCGCCGTACCGGCTCCGCGACTGATTGCGGTTCTCGACACCAAGCGTATCTTGAGCACCACGAATCACCTGATATCGCACGCCCGGCAAGTCACGAACACGTCCGCCACGAACCAACACGATCGAGTGTTCCTGAAGGTTGTGGCCTTCACCCGGAATATAGACCGTCACTTCCTTGCCATTCGACAAGCGAACACGAGTAATCTTCCGCAGCGCCGAATTCGGCTTCTTCGGTGTCATCGTGCGGACCTGCAGACAGACACCCTGTTTTTGAGGACAGCGGTCCAGCACGGGTGCTTTGGTGAACTTTCGTTTCTGCCTGCGCCGTCTGCGAACAAGTTGGTTGATGGTTGGCATTTCGTTTCCAGCCGAAAAGTCAGGTCAAGTGCAAACCACCCAGCCTATCGAATTCAGTGACCGTGTCAAGTTGTCTTGCGCGATGTCTTTACAGTAAATGGCTGCAATCCGGGCATTGCATCCGCTTACTCGCTCGATCCACCGCCTTCTCCACCAGTTCCAGTCGCTCCTCCTCCTCCGCCGCCGCCGAACATCGACTCCAACGGATTGGGTTCCGCCGGTGCGGCGGGTGCCGCGGGTTCGCTGCTGGCTTCGGGTAGGACTGCTTCGGGAAGGACTGCTTCGGATGCCGAGGGAACCGCAGGTTCCGCAGCCGCTTCGCCACTGGCACCGTTGCCGTCGTCGCCACCTTCCAACAACGGAAAGCTGGTGGTCAATGTCGGCTTCTTTTCCTCGGCCAGCATGGCTTGCAAGGCTTCGGGACGATAGCGGACTTCCGATTCCTGGAAGGTCCGGAAACCGGTTCCCGCGGGAATCAGATGGCCCAAAATCACGTTTTCCTTTAGGCCCACGAGGTTGTCGACCTTGCCGGCCAGAGCCGCTTCGGTCAACACCTTGGTGGTCTCTTGGAAACTGGCGGCGGAAATGAAGCTCGAACTCTGCACCGCCGCCTTGGTGATCCCCAAAAGCTGCGTGGATGCCGTTGCCGACTTCGGCCGAACTCCCTTGGCGGGCGTGCCCCCCAAAGCTTCGATCTGTGAAGTCGACTGTTCGAACACTTCCTTGGGAACGATTGAGCCCTCTTCGTACTCGCTATCGCCCTTTTCGCTAATCTTGATGCACTTCGAAAGATTCTCGTTCTCTTGCCGGAACTCGAATTTATCCAAGACCAGGCCAGGCAGCAGGCTGGTGTCGCCGGGATTTTCGATCCGCACTTTCCGCAACATGCGGGCAATGATGATCTCGATGTGCTTGTCGTTGATATCCACTCGTTGGCTGCGGTACACGCTTTGAATTTCGTGGACCAGATACTGCTGGACCGCTTCCTCACCCGACACCCGCAGAATATCGTGCGGAACCAGCGGGCCGTCGACCAAAGCTTGTCCAGCTTTGACGATATCTCCCGAGTGCACCAAGAACCGCTTGCCGTGAGGCACCAGATGTTCGCGTTCGATTCCGGTTTCGCTGCGGACGACGATGGTTCGCTTGCCGCGCCGTTTTTCGCCCAAAATTTCCACGACGCCGTCGACTTCGGCGATGACGGCTGGATCTTTCGGTTTGCGAGCCTCAAAGATTTCAGTGACTCGCGGCAAACCACCGGTAATATCGCTGATACCGGACGACTCGCGCGGGGTCTTGGCCAACACCGAACCGGCGGTCACCATCTTGCCTTCTTCAACGGCGACCAGGGCTCGTTCTGGCAGGTAGTAAACATCGAGCGGCTTTCCATCGGCATCTTCCAGCACCATTTGCGGATGCAATTCGCCTTTGTGATCGACGATGAAGCGACGCACGGTACCACCCGCGTCCTTTTCTTGCCGCATGGTCTCGCCTTCGACGACATCTTCGTAGCGGATCTTGCCCGAAACTTCGGCGAGAATCGGGATACTATGCGGATCCCAGTTGCAGAGGCGGTCGCCCGGCTTAACGTCTTTATCCTCTTCCACGTCTAAAAACGCACCCAGCGGCACGTCGTACTTTTCAAGCTCGCGTCCCTTGGGATCAACGATGGAAATTTCGGCATTCCGTGTCAGCACGACGTTCACGCCTTCATCGTTCTTGACCGCTTTCATGCGAGTAAAACGAATCGTGCCGCCCTTCTTGGTTTTCAGTTCGCTTTCCTCAACATCACGCGAAACCGATCCACCGATGTGGAACGTACGCATCGTCAACTGCGTACCCGGTTCGCCAATGCTCTGCGCGGCAATGATACCAACGGCCATGCCCTCTTCGACCATGTTACCCGTCGACATATCCATGCCATAGCAGCGGCGGCAAATTCCCAACGTCGCGTCGCAGGTCATGCCGCTGCGAACTTGAATTCGTTCGAGCCCGAGTTGCTCGATCTTGCGCGCGATTTCGGGAGTGAGCATCTCGTTTTCACTAACGATGATTTCGTCCGTCACCGGATTGACGATGTTCTGGCGGCTGACGCGGCCGTTCACCGCGGCGGCCAAACGCACTTCCACCTTTTCGCCACGATAGATAACACCCTTGGTGATACCTTGCGTCGTGCCGCAATTCTCCATGGTGATGACAACGTTTTGCGCCACGTCGGCCAGTTTGCGGGTCAAATATCCCGAGTCGGCCGTCTTCAAGGCCGTGTCGGCCAAGCCCTTGCGAGCACCGTGCGTCGAGCTGAAATACTCCAGCACCGACAAACCTTCTCGGAAGTTCGCTTTAATCGGCGTTTCGATAATCTCACCCGTCGGCTTGGCCATCAAACCACGCATTCCGGCCAGTTGCCGAATTTGTTCGACACCACCACGAGCACCGGAATGAGCCATTAGAAAAACGGGATTCACATAGCCATGACCGCCACGATCGTCCGCTTCCATAACGGCCATCATTTCATGGGTGATGCTTTCACGTGCGTGAGTCCAAGTATCAAGCACCTGGTTGTAGCGTTCCATTTCGGTGATCACGCCGCGCTCGTAGAGTTTCCTAAACTTCATCACCGTCTTTTCGGCCTCGGTGATGATCTTCGTCTTGGTTTCAGGCGTGACCAGATCATCGGTCGCGAAGGACAAGCCACTGCGCGTACTCTCGCGGAAACCGAGTTGGTTCATATCGTCGAGCAATTTGATCGTCGCCTTGCGGCCGAGAACCTGATAGCAATCGGAAATGACCATCGCCAAGTCGCCACTCTTGAGCGGCATGTTGTAGAAGTCCATCCCCGTGGGCAGCATCATGTTGAACATCACGCGGCCGAAGGTCGTTTCCACAAGTTGGCTCGCCTGGCTGCTGGCCTCTTCGTCATCGCCGTCATCGTCGGTTCGCACGTTCTGCCCGGCAGGCAGCTTGACCTTGATCAGAGAGTGCAGATTGATGACTCCCTGCGAATAGGCCAAGTCGACCTCTTCCACCGTGGCGAACGTCATGCCTTCGCCTTTTTGGCCCGGCAAGGCGACCGTGATGTAGTTACAGCCCATGACCGTATCTTGCGACGGACTCATGATCGGCTTGCCGTTGGACGGCGCGAAAATGTTGTTCGTCGACAACATCAGCGTGTGAGCTTCGACCTGCGCCTCGATCGACAAGGGCAGATGGACCGCCATTTGGTCGCCGTCGAAGTCGGCGTTGAATCCTTTGCAAACCAGCGGATGCAAGTGAATCGCGTTGCCTTCGACCAATACGGGTTCAAACGCCTGGATGCCCATGCGGTGCAACGTCGGGGCGCGATTGAGCAGCACGGGATGGTTTTGAATCACCGATTCCAGAATGTCCCAAACTTCCTCGTCCTTGCGCTCCAGCATCTTCTTCGCGCTCTTGATCGTGTCGGCGTGGCCCAGTTCCTTGAGCTTGCGAATGATGAACGGCTGGTACAACTCCAACGCGATCTTCTTCGGCAGTCCGCACTGATGCAATTTCAAACGAGGTCCCACGACGATCACGCTTCGCGCGGAATAATCGACGCGTTTTCCGAGCAGGTTTTCGCGGAACCGACCCTGTTTACCCTTGATCATGTCGGTCAGCGACTTGAGCGGACGGTTACTGCTACCCAACACGGGCCGCTTGCAGCGGTTGTTATCGAACAGCGCGTCCACCGACTGCTGCAACATTCGCTTCTCGTTGCGAATGATGACTTCCGGCGCGTTGAGGTCGACCAACTTCCGCAGCCGGTTGTTGCGATTGATGATACGGCGATACAGGTCGTTCAAATCGCTGGTGGCGAAGTTGCCCGAATCCAACAACACTAGGGGACGCAGATCCGGCGGAATGACCGGAATGACGTCCAACACCATCCACTCAGGTTTGTTATCGCTGTCGCGAATCGCCTCGACAATCTTCAGCCGATTGGTGAGGTCTTTCTTTTTCTGCTTGGAGTTCGTTTCGCTCAGTTCTTTCCGCAAGGTATCGGAGAGTTGCACCAGGTCGAGCGTGTTGAGCAGTTTGCGGACCGCTTCCGCGCCCATATCGGCTTCGAAGGTGCCGTCGCCATACTGCTCGCGCGCCGCGCGGAACTCTTCCTCGGTCAGCAGTTGCCGCATTTCCAACTCCGTCGAGCCGGGATCGACGACGACGTAATCCTGGAAGTAAATCACCTTTTCCAGGCTGGTGGTCTTCATGTCGAGCAAGTTGCCCAAGCGGCTGGGCATCGCCTTGAAGAACCAAATGTGCACGACCGGGGCGGCCAGTTCGATGTGCCCCATGCGTTTTCGGCGGACGCGCGAATGCGTCACCTTCACGCCGCAGCGGTCACAGATCATGCCCTTGTATTTCATGCCGCGATACTTACCGCACGCGCATTCCCAGTCCTTTTCCGGACCAAAGATGCGCTCGCAGAACAAGCCGTCCTTTTCTGGACGATAGGTTCGATAGTTAATCGTTTCAGGTTTTTTGACTTCGCCAAACGACCAACTGCGAATGTCGTGTGGCCGCGCCAAGCTGATCTTGACCGAAGCGTAATCGTTAATCCGGTCGTAAGAGCTTTCGCCGATCGTTGTCATCTGCATGGGCTCCTTAATGGGGTCGCCGTACTGCTGGAATCAGTATGTGATGTAGTTGTTTGCGGAAAAATTAGCCGGCACGCGGTGGGCGATCTTGCGAACAAGTTGCTCACCGCGGGCAGGAAGGGGTGCTTTAGACGCGACGCTTCTCTAGCTGCATGTTCAAAGCCAGTCCACGAATTTCGTTGGTGAGCACATCGAAGCTGGCGGGCGTGCCGGCTTCCAGCGTGTTTTCACCCTTGACCATCGATTCATAAATCTTGGTGCGGCCTTCCACGTCGTCGCTCTTGACTGTCAAGAGCTCCTGCAGGATGTAAGCCGCGCCGTAGGCTTCCAAGGCCCACACTTCCATTTCCCCAAATCGCTGGCCGCCGAAGCGGGCCTTGCCGCCGAGCGGTTGTTGGGTGATCAACGAATAAGGCCCCGTGCTGCGGGCGTGCACCTTGTCGTCGACAAGGTGATGCAGCTTGAGCATATAGATGTAGCCGACGGTGGTTTCTTGCTCCATTTCACGTCCCGTGCGGCCATCGAAGAGTTTGGATTTGCCGTGGCTGGGCAGCCCCGCCTCAGCCAAGCATTTGTTGATATCTCCTTCCGTTGCACCGTCGAATACGGGCGTAATCGCCTGGAAGCCAAGCTTCGCGCCGGCCCAACCAAGATGGGTTTCCAAAATCTGGCCGACGTTCATACGGCTCGGCACGCCAAGCGGATTCAGCAGAATCTGAAGCGGAGTTCCGTCCGCCAAAAACGGCATGTCTTCTACTGGGAGAATCTTGGCGATGACTCCCTTATTGCCATGCCGGCCCGCCATCTTGTCGCCAACCGAAATCACTCGCTTGGTGGCAATGTACACCTTGACCATTTGCAACACACCGCTGCGCAGTTCGTCGCCGCGTTTCATGCTGTTCAACTTGCGGTCGCGATCGTCAATCGCCTGCTCGACGTCGGGCCAATGCGTCTTATGCAGCGAATCAACCTCCGAGATCTTGGCTTCGCTGCGCAAGCTGCCGGTAACCGAATCCAAGCGGAACTGGCAAGCCTTTTCGGCGGCAAATTTCGAGCTTTGATCCTTGACCAGCGGCACGCTGTCTTCATCCACCAACGTCTTGCCGACCACTCGCTCCATTTCCTCGACCAATGCGCCAAAGACCTGCGCGATGCGATCGTTGCCTTCGGTCTCGGCCTCTTTCAGGTCCTTCTCGAACACCTTTCGTTCTTCTTCCGAAAGGCTCATGCGCCGCGAGAACTTGTGCGTATCGGTGACGATGCCTTCGATGCCGGAGGGTACGTCAAGCGAGTCGTTCTTTACGTCTTCGCCAGCGCGGCCAAAGATCGCATGCAGTAGCTTCTCTTCGGGAGTCAACTCCGTTTTCGATTTGGGGGAAACCTTGCCCACCAGAATGTCGCCAGGCCGGACATAAGTACCAACCTGAACGATTCCGCTTTCGTCCAAATTCCGCAGGGCCTTTTCGCTCACATTGGGAATGTCCCGCGTGAACTCTTCACGGCCTAGTTTGGTTTCGCGAATTTCGACATCGAATTCCTCGATATGAATCGACGTGTAGGTGTCGGCTTTCACCAACTCTTCGCTGATGATGATCGCGTCTTCATAGTTGTAACCGTCAAAGGACATGAACCCGACCAGCACGTTACGGCCCAGCGCCAGTTCGCCGTTTTGCGTTGCCGCTCCGTCCGCCATCACCTGGCCTTTTTCGACCTTGTCGCCCAGCTTCACAATCGGCTTTTGGTTCAGCGACGTGCGTTCGTTGAGGCCGACAAATTTCTTCAAGGGGTAAACATCCGTGCCGACTTCGATGCGACAGGCATCCACATAACTCACCTTGCCGGCACGACGTGCCGTGATCACCATGCTCGAGTTCCGAGCCACGTCCTTCTCCATGCCGGTGCCGACGATCGGCGGCTCGGCGATGAGCAGTGGCACGGCTTGCCGCTGCATGTTGGATCCCATCAACGCGCGGTTGGCGTCGTCGTGTTCGAGAAACGGAATCAGGCCAGCGGAAACGCCCACCATTTGGGCAGGAGCCACATCCATAAAGTCGACGTCCTCGGGTGCTACCAAGTCAAAGTCGGACCGGTAACGGGCGATGAGATTGCCGCCCATTTCCTTAACACCGAGTACCCTTCCGTCGACGATCTTGGTGTCCGCCGGCGCGACGAAAGCCTCGGACTCTTCGTCCGCCCGCAGCCACTTCACCTCGTCGGTCAGTTTGCCTTTACTGATCTCGCGGTAGGGCGTCACTAGGAATCCGTAATCGTCCACACCGGCGTAAATCGCCAAGCTGGAGATCAAGCCGATGTTGGTACCTTCCGGCGTTTCGATTGGACAAATGCGGCCATAGTGAGAAATGTGAACGTCGCGAACCTCGAATCCGGCTCGCTTGCGGTTCAATCCGCCCGGCCCCAACGCCGACAAACGGCGCTCATGCGTTAGCTGCGAGAGCGGGTTGGTCTGGTCGACAACTTGAGAAAGCTCGCCACGTCCAAAGAAGTACTCCACCGCGGCCGAGATACTCTTGGGGTTGATCAAGCTGCGGGGCGTCATGTCGTCGGCATCTTTCAGACTCATGCGTTCCTGCACGGTGCGACGCAACTTCAAGAAGCCCTTGCGAAGTTCGTCGCTGGCAAGTTCGTCGATCGTCCGCAGGCGCCGATTACCCAGATGGTCAATGTCATCGATTTCGGCTTCTTCGTCCTCACCCGCCAGTCCCAGCAAGTACTGGATGGCGGCCAACAGGTCGGCGGGCCGCAACGTCATTTCCTTTTCGGACACATCGAGTTCAAGCTTTCGATTGATCCGAAAGCGACCGACACGGCCGAGGCGATAACGGTTGACGTCGTAAAATTTTTCATGGAACAGGGTGCGTGCTTTTTCAAGTTGCGGCGGGTTGCCTGGTCGCAAGCGTTGATAGATTCGCAACAGGGCTTCTTCGTGGCTTGAGGTCGCGTCCTCCGCCAAGCAGTTGAAAATAAGCGGCGTCTTGGGTGCCGTAATTACCTCAACTGATTTGACATCCGACGTGCAAATCGTCTCGGCCGCGCTCTTGGTAATCTTGTGGCCCGATTCGACGAGAATCTCGCCGGCCCGAGCACTCTTGGCGGGATAGACGACGTCGTCGACGGCGATCTTGCCTTCGATTTTGACAACGCTCCGCCCGTCGTGAATTTTCTCGGTCGAGCTTTCATAGAACGAGCGAATGATATCCGCGTCCGTGCCGAACGAAGGGTCCATGGCGCGAAGCAATGTCATCGCGGGAAACTTACCGCTCTGATCGATCCGCACGCTGAGGCTTTCCTTCTTCGTGACGTTCAATTCGATCCAACTGCCGCGTTCCGGAATCACGCGGCAACTGGGCAGCTTGCGATCCGACGTGCCATCCTGTTCCATGACGAAATCGACGCCGGGACTACGGTGCAACTGGCTGACCACCACCCGCTCGGCACCATTAATAATGAACTCACCACCACCCAGCATCACTGGAATGTCGCCCAGATAAACCTCTTCCTCGATCGGCTCTTCCTTGTTCAGCCGCAGCCAGATCCGAAAAGGGCGGCCATAGGTCAACCGCAACTGCCGGCATTCGTCCGGTGTATAGCGGGGCTTGCCCAGGTCGTATTTGAGGTACTCGAGATTGATTTGTTTGTCGTAACTTTCGATCGGGAAGATCTCGCGCAAGACCCCTTCCAAGCCTTGGTCCTTGCGCTTTTCAACGGCGATGTCATTCTGCAAAAAAGCTTCATAGCTGCGCGTTTGAATCTCCGTCAGGTCGGGCGTCATGTAGTGCTCTCGACCGCTGCCAAAACGACGGACTTCTGTGGGCTCTAAGCGTCGCTGTGTGGTGGTAGCCATAAACGCGAGTGCTCCTTGGAAATGGGAGGGGTCATGAACCAGGCGTGGTGATGCAGGCTGCCTGGCCGAATCTTAGGGATGATTTACGTCGGCCGTGACGCGCGCGTACCTTCCCTACGGACTGGGGATGCCAAGTCTTTAAACGCGGAGTGTTTAGAATCAAGCGAAATCACCCGAGCCGTCGCGAGGCGCGGTCCCCCACGACGACCCATACCGTTACAGAAGTAAAGTTACTTCAATTCCACCGAGCCGCCGGCTTCTTCAATCTCGCCTTTGATCTTTTCGGCTTCTTCCTTCGGTGCAGCTTCCTTAAGGGTCGCGGGGCACGATTCGACCATCTTCTTGGCTTCCATCAGCGTCGCGCCGGTGATCGCCTTGACGACCTTCACCACATTCAGCTTCTTGTCGCCAAAGCCGGTCAGCACGACGTCGAAGTCCGTCTTGGGTGCCTCTTCCGCAGCCGCTGCCGGACCTGGGCCAACCATGACCGCGCCGCCAGCCGCGGGTTCGATTCCGTATTCGTCCTTAATGTAGTCGCTCAACTCTTTGGCCTGCTTTAGGGTCAGGCCGGCGATCTTGTCGCCCATTTCTTTCAGTACAGCATCTTCGGTCATCGCGGGACTCTTCCTTTCTCAAATGAATAAAATTGTTTTCAATTCGCCGTCGGCCTGGGTCGGTTCCGACGGACGTTATTCGTCTTCTTTTGCCTTTTGCTCCAACTGGCTGGCCAGCGCCCCTCCCGGCGATTCCAATTGGGACAAAAGGTCCGCCCCGGGTGACAGCATCTGGCCGACTAGAATACTTAGTTGCTCTTCACGGTTAGGCCATTTGCTAATCTCTCTGACACGATCGGCGGTCAGTTGCTCGCCATCCATCACCCCGCCGCGTGCCTCGAACGCTTCGACCTCGGTATCCTTGTCCAACTTGGCCACTTCCTTGACCAGCGAAACAAAATCTTCACCACCCCACACCACCGCCAACGTGCCTTCGACGCCTTCAAAGGCGGGAGCCAGCGGAGTTCCTTCGGTGGCCCGGCGGGCGAGGCTGTTCTTGACCACCATCAGACTGATTTCTTTTTCTCGCAACTGCTTTCGCAGCACGACCGACTGGTTGGCGTCCAATCCAACGACGTTGACCAAGACGGCATCGTCAACGCCTTCTAAACGGTCGGACAACTGCTTGGTGATCAAATCTTTAACGTATCTACTCATGGGACAACTCTAGTCGTGTTGATGTTCGGCTTGGATTGATGGGCGGCAACTAAGCAGCAATACGAATTCCGGGACTCATCGTGGCGGTCACGGTAATTCCACGGACGTACGTGCCTTTCACGGCCATCGGTTTCATTCCAACAATGTGATCGATGAACATTTGAATGTTTTCGTTGAGCTTTTGGGGATCGAAACTTAGCCGTCCCACGACCGCGTGAACATTGCCACCGTTGTCGTTGCGGAATTCGACCTTGCCCGCCTTGTATTCCTTAATGACTTTGGCCACATCCTGAGTGACCGTGCCCGCTCGTGGCGACGGCATCAAGCCGCGTGGGCCCAAGATTTTTCCCAGGCGGCCCACGACGCCCATCATGTCGGGCGCGGCAATGCAAGCGTCGAAATCAACCCAGCCACCTTGGATCTTCTTGGCCATCTCTTCCTGGCCAACTTCATCCGCTCCCGCTTCTTCGGCGGCAGTCGCCAGATCGCCTTTGGCAAACACAATCACTCGCTGGGTCTTGCCAATGCCGTGAGGCAGCACGATGGAACCGCGAACGATTTGATCGGCCTGCTTGGGGTCCACGCCCAATCGCATATGCACTTCGACAGTTTGATCGAACTTGGTGGTGCCGAAACCTTTCAACAATTCCACCGCCTTGCCCAAGGAAACGGGATCCTCGGAGGCCTTTTCTTCCAACGCACGGTAACGCTTTGAACGCTTCGCCATGTCAATTCTCAATTCTTTGTCTGTTTAGTTTGCTCAATCGCTGACTTCGATGCCCATGCTCCGCGCCGTTCCTTCGATCATGTGGCGAGCATGCTCCAGATCGCGGGCGTTGAGATCGGCCATTTTCTTTTGGCAGATGTCATCGACTTGAGCTCGAGTTACCTTGCCGACCTTTTCCTTGTTCGGCACTCCGGACGCTTTCACAATTCCGGCAGCCTGCTTTAGCAAAGCGGCCGCGGGCGGGCTCTTGGTGATAAAGTCAAACGAACGGTCGTTGTAAACGCTGACGACCACCGGGATCGGCGTGCCCGCATATTCTTTCGTGCGATCGTTGAACTGCTGGACAAACTGGCCCAAGTTGATCCCGAATTTACCAAGCGAAGTACCCACCGGCGGGGCGGGAGTTGCCTGACCGCCGGGAACCTGAAACTTCGCTTCACCTACAAGTTGCTTTGCCATGACTGCTGTTTTCGCTGCTGTTGAATGTTCGCTGTTTTATTCTTCATGGATCGCCAACACCGGTTGGCCACCGCCAAGGATCGCTGCTAAATAACCCGTTAAATATCTTCGACCTGCCAATGCTCTAGTTCCACCGGCGTGGGACGGCCGAAAATATTGATCATCACCGTGACGCGACCGTGGGTTTCATCAACCGCATCGACCTCGCCTTCGAAGTTTTCAAAATGCCCGTCCTTGACTCGCACGCGCTGTCCAACCTTGAACTTGATCGTGGTTTTAATTTCTTGCTCTTCACCTTCTTCCGGCTGGCGGCTCGCCTTCAAAATCCGTTCAATTTCGTGCGACAACATCGGAGTCGGCTTGCCCGCCGAACCGGTGAAGTCGCCAATGCCGGGCGTTTCGCGGACCACGAACCACGTGTCATCGTTGATCGCCATATGCACAACGACGTAGCCGGGATACAGCTTTCGCTTGACCACGCGCTGCTTGCCGGCCTTCGTAAACTCGCGCACATCCTCGGTGGGAACCAGGATTTCTCCAAAGTAGCTTTCGAGCCCTTCGATCTTTACGCGCCGTTGCAACGCATCGCAAATCGACTTCTCGCGATTCACCTGAACCTTGAGGATGTACCAGTTCTTTTCAACATCCTCTTCTTCGGGCGTCTCCTCAATCAACTCAATCGGTGGCAATTCAACGTCGTCGTCGGCTTCATCATCGTCGTCAGCTTCATCCTCCGCGGATTCATCCTCGGCCACTTCTTCCGCCACGGATTCGCCTTCCACGGGTTCACCGTTCGCAGCGGCTTCGTCCTCCACATCAGCGACCGGTTCCGCAGCCGCTTCCGCTGATGGCGATTCCTCGACGGCTTCGGCCTCACCTTCGGGCAAGCCCTCCTCGGGCGCACCCTCAGCCGCCAATTCGCCGTCCGCGGCGACACCGCCCACGGCTACACCTTCCTCGCTGACCGGGGCCGCCTGGACCTTCGGTTCTTCAGGCGCGGAATCCGCAGCCTCCGGTTCAGATACATCCGCCTTGGCAGAATTGTCAATCACTGGTCAACCGCTCTGGTAGGAAACCTTCAGGAAGATAAACACCGCTTTCCACGTCAAGTCGTAGCCAAACAGCACCGCCGCCAGGATGATAATCACCCAAATCACGACGAGCGATGCGCGATACAACTCGCCACGCGTCGGCCACGACACCTTATTCATCTCGGCCTGAACCGCAATCAAAAAGTCAGCAAACGACGGCAGATTGACAATGCGGTAAGCCATCCAATTCCCCAAAATAAGAATAAACGCGGGGAAGAAGATGCGACCGACACCGCGATACGAGCCGGTCATGATGTCCAGCCACGACGTGCTGATGCCGGAATCGTAAAGCCTCCAAGAGCCGATGGTGACCGCAACGGCAATGGCAGCAAAAGTCACCTGACGGGTGACCTTTCCCTGGCTTCCCTTGTAGACGCCGACATGCACGAGTTCATGGAAGAACCCGCCCGCCGGCAGTGCCTTTTCTTTTGCCATTAGACTTACTCACTTACCGAGAGAACTAAACGCGATCGCCGGAGTCCGGCGCGAACATATATGCAGGGGCGGCAGGAATTGAACCCGCAACCTGCGGTTTTGGAGACCGCTGCTCTGCCAATTGAGCTACACCCCTGTGTATTGGCATGGTGCCAGGCGAAAACAGGGAACGACCTCGCTCCCGCCAGGCTTATTTAACGATCTTGGTAACAACTCCCGATCCCACGGTACGACCACCTTCGCGAATTGCGAAACGCACGCCATCATCCATGGCGATCGGCTTGTGCAATTCAACCTGAACGGTGACGTTGTCGCCGGGCATGCACATTTCGGCATTCAACAAATTCGCGGTCCCGGTCACGTCCGTTGTGCGGAAGTAAAACTGAGGGCGATAGCCACTAAAGAACGGCGTGTGCCGACCACCTTCATCTTTCGACAGGCAGTAGACCTCCGCCTCGAACGCGGTATGGGGAGTAATGGAACCGGGCTTGGCCAACACCTGGCCACGCTCGATCTCATCCCGCTTGACACCACGAAGCAGGCAGCCAACATTGTCTCCGGCTCGGCCTTCATCGAGGATCTTGCGGAACATTTCGACACCCGTACAGGTCGTCTTGCGGGCTTCGTCATGCAAGCCGATGATCTCAATTTCCTCACCAGTCCGGATGATGCCACGCTCAATTCGGCCCGTTGCCACGGTTCCTCGACCTTCGATCGAGAACACGTCTTCAATGGCCATCAGGAATGGCTTATCCTCTTCCCGAGTCGGCTCGGGAATGTACGAGTCGATCGCGTCCATCAATTCACCGATGCACTTGTTCGCCTCGGGGTCGGTTGGATTATTGTAGGCGGGCAAACTGCTACCGCGTACGATCGGAATTTCGTCGCCAGGAAAGTCGTATTTATCAAGCAATTCACGAATTTCCATTTCGACCAGGTCAAGCAATTCAGGATCGTCGACCAGATCGATCTTATTCATGAAAACCACCAAGGCCGGCACGTCGACTTGGCGAGCCAACAGCACGTGCTCCTTCGTCTGCGGCATCGGACCG
>JAJDEH010000037.1 GCA_029259935.1 Planctomycetota bacterium | reverse complement strand
GATCGGGGAAGCACAGCCTATCGCACTATGTCGACGAGATGTCCATCGCCACCTACGATGTCGAAACCGGTGAGCCCATCGTGAGGGACATCCGTGACGACACGGAACTGCTCGCCGGACGATGTTCGCTGGGGTGCCTGGGCGTTATCTTGTCCGTAACATTTCGTTGCCGGCCTCAGTACCAAGTCGAAGAGCACTTTCGCCTTCATGGCAACGCCGAAGAGGTTCTGGCCGCGGAGGAGGACTTTCCGTTGCAGCAGTTTTTCTTCGTACCCTTTCTGTGGAAGTTTCTCGCCCAGCATCGGCGAGAGATTGAAGGCCGGCGCTCGCGGCTCGCCTCGCTCTATCGGATCTATTGGTTTCTGGGAATCGATGTTGGGCTGCATTTGGTGTTGGTGACGCTGACGAGGCTGCTCCGCGTTCGTGGGCTGATTCGTTTCTTTTTTCGGCGGGTCGTACCGTTGGCCGTGCCCCGTGGTTGGAAGGTGGTCGACAAGTCGCAACACGCCCTCACGATGGAACATGAACTGTTTCGCCATATCGAAATCGAGATGTTTGTGCGACGTTCGCAAGTCGTCGACGCTCTACGATTTGTGCGACAGCTTTTGGAGTATACCGATGGCAACGCAGCGGCGATCGACAAGATAACGTGGAATCGCTTCGATGAATTTGGACTGTCGGATTCGGTCCGCGAGTTGCGAGACGGCTACACGCATCACTATCCCATTTGTGTGCGCAAGGTATTGCCGGATGCGACGCTGATCTCGATGGCCAGCGGTGACGACGAATCGTATTATGCGTTGAGCTTCATCAATTACAATCGCCCCGGACAACGCGACAGTTTTTTCAGGTTCGCCGAAGTGCTGGCCCAAACCACCGCACGGCTGTTTCACGCTCGACCGCATTGGGGAAAAGTGTGCCCGATCGATGCAGATTTGGTCAAAGACTTGTACCCGAACTTGACGGAATTTCGGCGCGTGTGCGGGGAACGGGATCCGGAAGGCGTGTTTCGCAACCAGTGGCTCGACGAGCTGATCTTTCGTTGAGAATTGACGCACGGAGCGGCGGTGTGATTCGGCGCGCTGTTCGGTGGCGGCTTATTCTCGTACAATTCGACCGTTGCGTTGACGTCAAGCGACCCCCTCTAACTCCCCCTTGGCAAGAGGGAGACCCAGACTTCGCCCGAACTTTGAAGTGAACATGAGTCCGCTGTTAGCATTGTTACCTTGGATTGCGGCCATGGGGCTGTTGATTACTTGTTCGGCTTTCTTTTCGGCCAGCGAAGCGGCGATGTTTTATTTACGCCCGCAGGACAAACGGCGTCTTGGCGCAGGCAACTCGCGGGAACAGTTGGCGGCCGCCTTGCTGAACGACCCCGATCGTTTGTTATCAGGAGTTTTGTTCTGGAACCTCGTGTCCAACGTCTGCTACTTTGCGATCGCCTCGATCGTAGGCATGCGTTTGGAACGGTCGGGGCTGGGATCCACGGGCGCGTTCGTATTCGCCTTCGGGGCGTTGTTGGTCATTATTTTCTGCAGCGAAATGGTTCCCAAAACCGTGGCGGTGCTGCGCGCCCGGTGGCTGGCGGGTCTGGTGAGCCTGCCGCTGGCCGTGGCGATCCGCGTCGTCGATCCGTTGATGCCGGTGCTGCGGTTTGCCAACGTCTTGTCGCGACGCTTGATCTGGCCCGGATTCAAGCCGGAAACACAATTCGAGATTTCCGATCTGGAACGGGCCGTCGAACTGTCGACGCAAGACGCCCAACTGGTGAAGCAAGAGCAAGCGATGCTGCGCAATATCGTGATGCTGTCGGATATTCGCGTCGATGAATGGATGCGTCCCCGAAGCCAGTTTCATTCCTTTCAACCGCCGGTCTCGTTGGCCGATCTTGGCGGCAACATGACTCCCAGCGGTTATTTGCTGATCACCGAGCCGGATTCCGAAGAAATTGCGGCCGCCACCAATCTGCGTACCGCGACCGACCTGCCCGATCAGCGGCTAGAACAGCATGCCGAGCCGGTACTCTACGCGCCCTGGTGTACGACGGTCGCCGGCGTTTTGGAGAAGATGCAGCGCCGTGGCCGAGAGGTGACCGCCGTCGTCAATGAATACGGCGAGACGATCGGCATCCTCACTTTTGAAGACATCTTGGACACGATTTGCAATTACAGTCCCAGCCGTAGTAAACGCATCCTGGACCGCAATCCGATTCACGATATCGAACCGGGAAAATGGCTGGTTGCCGGCGTGCTGAGCTTGCGCGGGCTGGCGCGGTACTTGAACGTCGAACTGCCGCCCAGCAAGAGTGTCACCGTGGGCGGCGTGGTGCAAGAGACACTGCAAAAGCTGGCGGAGGTCGGCGATCAATGCGACTGGGGCCCGTTTCACTTTCGAGTTTTGGAAGCCCCTCAGCGAGGCCATTTGCTGATTGAGTTGACGCGAATGTCCAAGGAGCCGGCGTGACTTTGGCGCTGATTTTACTCGTCGTTGGAATCTTGCTGAGCGCTTTTTTTAGTGGCTCGGAAACGGGGTTCTATCGCGTTTCGCGAGTGCGGTTGGTTCTTGACGCGCGCAGTGGCAGCCGAGTCGCGCGGCGTTTGCTGTGGCTGTCGAACAACCCTTCTTGGTTCGTCGCCACGACACTGGTGGGAAATAATCTGGCGAACTATCTCACGACCCTGGCGATCGTGATTCTGGTGGCAAGATTCATGGCCGTCGAATCCTATGCCGCGGAGATCACGGCGTCGTTGCTGTTTGCGCCGTTGCTGTTCGTCTACGGCGAACTGCTGCCCAAGAATCTTTACTTTCACGCGCCCAATTTGTTGCTGCGCCGCGGCGGGGGCTTGTTCTTGTTGTTCATGGTTCTGTTTTCGCCGGTGGCGTGCTTGCTGTGGGTGTTGGGACGGGTGCTGCAATGGCTAGTTGGCGAAGCGCCCGAACACGCGCGCCTGTCGCTGGCTCGCAAGGAATTGCAGCAAGTGTTTCAACAAGGACAGGAGGCCGGCGTGCTGCATCCCGCCCAGCAGTCCTTGGCGCAGAATCTCTTTTCCGTGGCCAGCCATCCCGTGCTGCGCGATTGCACGCCGGTTGCTCGTGTCGTGTCGATCCGAAAGGGCGTGTCAAAGTCGGAAGCTTTGCGGCTCGCTCGGCGGCAGCGGCTATTCGCCATTCCCGTTAGCGCGGCGAACGGCCGTGAACTGATTGGTTACGTCCGCGTCGTCGACTTGTACCTCGACCCCGCCGACCATGTCACGGAAGTACGTCCCTTGTTGGAGATTCACCAGAGTGAAACGTTCAGCGCCACGCTGATGCAATTGCAGAGCAAGCAAGAACCGTTGGCACGCGTCGTTGACGACGACCGCAAGACGGTGGGAATTCTGAACGCGAGCCGGCTGGTCGAGATGCTGTTCCGAGCCGGATAAAGTTATTGCTCGCGGAAGGCTTCCAACAACGGGCCGGAACTTACATTTTGCCGTAACCCAGCCCCGTAACCACCGACAGCATTTCTTCATAGGTGATAAAGCGGCGACGATGTCGCAGTTTGTATTCGTCGATGGCCTGCGCCAATTCTCGGGCGGGCGGGGAAAGGTCGTCGTGGCTGTTCGTAAACTGGCGGCGTTCCCGCACGGGGGCACCAAAGCCGGTTTCATAGCTTCGACGATCGATAAAGTTCGACGGAGGGGAAGCAGTGCTTTGAGACATGGGAATCTTTCCTAGGGAATTACAGCGGGGGCGCACCGAAACGCCATGCAAACCTAGATCCCGTTTAGGCGGCGGTCAAATAGAAAGCGGCGTGGCACGACCGGAATCAGGAAAAGCATACGGTACCCGCCAGTAGGTGAGGCGCTTCAAGGCGTACAACCGGTACGGCCAGTACAAGCCCAACGCGCCTACTGAGTGAACTGCACCGGCGGCAGTAACTTTGCCGCGGTGTTCGGCAGGCGGCTGCCAAGTCTGGACGCGAGGGATTGGCTGGCCTCGTGGTTCGGCTGCAATCGTAACGCGCCTTCCACGGCCATGCGGGCACTAGCATCATCACCGGCCAGCAGGTGGGCTTCGGCCAGATGAAACTGAAGTTCGGCGGAAGGAGGAGCGCGCCGGGTGGCGGCGGCCAAGGATTCCCTGGCACGCGTGTATTGGCCCAGTTTTTTGAACGTCAAACCCTGCAGCACCAGCAAATCGACGGGCTCGGTGCCGGGGCAATAACGACTGCCGAGTACTTCCAACGTCGTGAGGGTTCGTAGGGGGCGATTGGTTTGGTCGTAAATGCGAGCCAACGAAAGCTGGGCATGAGGATAATGAGGTTGGAAACTGAGCGCGCGATGATAACTGGCCGTGGCTTCGTCCAGTTGCCGGCGATGATACAAGATGTCGCCTTGCAAGGCCCAGGCGCTGGCCAGTCTGCAGTTGCTGGCGATGGCTCGATCGGCCATGGGGCTGGCGCGATCGACGTGGCCGAGGATCAAGTACATCTGCCCCAACTCAACGAGCAGTCGGGCGTCGCCGCCAGAAAGCTTGACGGCTTCCTGCATGTGTTCAATCGCCTTGTCGGTTTCTCCTTGACGCCACAGCGACTGGGCATACAGGCTGTGGGTTCGCTCGTCGGTGGGGAACGTCTTGATGGCCTGGGAGAACAGCACTTCCGCTTCGTTCCAGCGACCGTCCTGCAAAGCGGCTTCGCCGCTGAGCGAAAGCTCGCGCGCGGAGATGACGTTTTCCGCCACCGCGCCCCGTGTGCGCAGCGAACAACCGTTACCAAGCAAAGCGAGCAATGCGAAGGCGGCAAGCATCGGCGGACCGATCTTGCATTCCGTTCGCAGGTTCGCTTCCCCGTGTTTGGCAAGCTGTTCTGGCACGAAGGAAGTTTCTCTAGTGTGTTTTGGATTTAGGGAAGCGCTATTACTGATGCTTCCCAGGATAAAAATCTGGGTGCCACTGCAGCCTGGGCCGGCAGTGCCAACGGCGGACGCGTAGCTTCTCACAACGCAAGCGGCAGAGCGCTGTGCGAATGATGCACCTAAGGCTCCAACGCTCCAATGCAATAACCATGCCGACCAAGTGGCGGAGGACAGTACCAAATGAGATGATTCGCAACAAGCAGAACGTCGCTCGAATGATGCTGCCTTGCGGCCGCACGCTCGGACAGCGGCTCGACAGTCATGCCTTGCCAGACTCCACGACGCTGAGATATTCTCACTATTGGCCACGAAGCTTCCAGATTGCCCAAACTCACATTGAAATCCCCTTCAAACCAGCAGCAACCTCATGGCGATCTACGAGAATTTGGGTATCCGGTTCATGTATCCGGAAAATTGGCAAGTTTCCCGCGAGCAAGCTAGCACGCCGCCTTATGAGGTCTTGCTGCAAACGCCGGGCGGTGGTTTTTGGTCGGTCCATGTATACGGTGAAGAAAGCGAACCGGCGGACCTGGTCTCGGAAACCGTTCGGTTGATGCGGAAAGAATACCCTGATTTGGATGCGGAAGAGGTTTCCGAACCGATCGGTGCCTATACCGCCGTGGGTCAGGAGATGAACTTCTACTGTCTGGATCTCGTGGTGACCGCCCGGGTTCTCAGCTATCAAGGGGCGGGCCGTACGATGTTGGTTTTCTATCAGGCGGAAAACAGCGAATTTGACCAACTAGGACGGGTCTTCGAGGCGATCACGGTGAGTCTTGAGCGGGAGAGTTTGGAATCGCCCGAGTGATGGCGCTTGTAAATATTACATTCTTAATGTGATCGGATTTGCAATTTCGACTCAAGAATCTGGCAACTTGTGCGGTTGGCGCGGGGTATGTCGGCGGTTTTCCTGTCCGCGGGCAGGTGGCTGACTTTTGGCACGCCGGTTGCGATAGAGGCATAACAGATCAGGCGATCCCGCTGACCCACGAGTTCCAGGGAATCCCGCCCCTGGAACTCGTCGCCTGATTTCATGGCAATCAAACAATTCAATTCAACGAGCTAAGGTAGGTCTTAGGGTGTGAGGTAGGTAGTTGCACAAGGATGCACCGTGAATCTTAAGCACTGAGTCGCCGGGGTATGGCGAACATTTTGCCCGAAGTTGGGCTAGGCTGTCTTTTCACGGCGGATAGGGCTTGATCGGCTAAGAGCCACGGCCGATCAAGCCTTTTTCCTTGCGCGGTCGCTTGTTGTCGCGATGGCCAGGGGGCCGCGAGCATTGTCAACTCTCATCGGAAAAATGAACGAAATCGGTCCGCTGGGGAACAAACAGTCCACAACACAACGAACCATGATTTCGGCAACAGTGTGAATTGATTCCGGTTTCATTTCTGAGATTTTTTGGTTGCAATATCAATTGCCAAGAGAGTAGCCTAAGAGGGCTAATCTCGTCGATTCTATCTTCTCTTCTTTTCAACGGGTGCCATGCAATGATGCAGCGAAGTTTGATGTGGGCGGTCGTCCTCCTTCTAACCTGGACGACGATTGGAACCGGTGGCGAAGCTTCGTCGACTGTCCCGCGCGACGCGGACGCCATGAGCGTGCGAATCGACCAGTTGCTCGCCGAGTATTGGCAAGAGAAAGGGCTCACGCCCGCGCGGAATGCCACCGATGAAGAGTTTCTTCGCCGCGTCTATTTGGATCTAACGGGCGGCTTGCCGAGTGCCAATGACGTGCGCGCGTTCTTGGCAAACCAGCAGCCCGATCGCCGCGCCCGCATGATCGATTCGTTGTTGGGCACCGACCACCCCACCGATCCGCTGCCGGGAAAACCCGATCATTGGACGCATTTAGCAAATACTTGGCGCAAATTCGTACTTCCCACGGAGGCCGACTTGCGACGTTTCGGCGGCGGCGTTCAATTTCAAAAATGGTTGCGCGAGGAGTTTCGCAAAGACACGCCCTACGACGAACTCGTTCGGAGCTTACTGCTCGCCAAGGGCAACTTCAACCAGAACGGGGCGGTTTTGTTTTACACAGTGCTGGAAGCCAAACCGGAAAGTTTGGCCGCTAGCGCCTCGCGAGCCTTCTTGGGCGTACAAATTCAATGTGCCCAATGTCATGATCACCCCTTTGACCATTGGAAGCAGCGAGACTTTTGGGGCTTCGCGGCGTTCTTTGCGCAACTGGATCGTGCCAATGGCCGAGCGCGGTTTATCGCCAATGTACAGGATGCGGATATTGGCGAGGCGGTGTTGCCCGATACCGATCAGATCATTGCTCCGCGCGTGCTGAACGGCGAAGACATGTTCGACACCAGCGACGGTGTGACCCGCCGTGAAAAATTGGCCAAATGGCTGACCGCGCCCGAGAATCCTTACTTTGCCAGGACGACCGTGAATCGCGTCTGGTCGATGTTGTTTGGGCGGGGCATTGTCGAACCGGTGGATGATTTCGGCGATCATAACGCGGCCAGCCACCCGCAACTGCTGCGCGAGTTGAGCGAGTACTTCGTTGCCTCGGGGTTCGATATGCGGGAGTTGATCCGGGCGATCGCGAATACCGAGGCCTATCAATTGGCCAGTTCTTATGCGGGAGAAACCGCGCCGCCGCCCGAGTCGTTTGCAAAAATGGCGTTGAAGTCGTTAACCGCCGAACAACTTTACGAATCCCTGGGCGATGCCACGGTGCTGCGAGATTCCAGGCCGCGAATGTATACCGCGGCGGTTGATGCCGCCGTGGATTTCAGCCGGTTCGCGTTCATCAACAAGTTTCGAAATCCGGGCGGCGCCAGCGAATACCACGCCGGCATTCCTCAAGCCCTCACTCTGATGAACGGCACCATGATCGACGCGGCAACGAGCTTGAAACGGAGCGACTTGTTGGTTTCGTTGAGCGCGCCGTTTTTTAGCGACGAACAGCGCGTGGAGACACTGTTCTTGGCCGTCTTGTCCCGTTATCCGACCGCTGGCGAGCAGAGCCAGTTCGTTGAATATGTTGTTTCGCGCGAGTCGTCGAGTGCCAAGCAAGAAGCACTCAGCGACATCTTGTGGGCGCTGCTGAACAGCGCTGAATTTACCTTGAATCATTGATGCCTTGGAAGAAGAGAGGCGAATATGTCCCGAATCAATCGTCGTCAACTGTTGCAAGCCAGTGGTGCCGGCCTGCTTGGCATGAGTGCCAGCGGCTGGCTGCCCGCCTTGGCTCAAGAGGTCGCGACCGATCCGCGCCGCCGCCGGCATTGCATCTTGTTGTGGATGACGGGCGGTGCCACCCAAACCGATACGTTTGACATGAAGCCCAATCATGCCAATGGCGGCGAGTTCAAGGAAATCGAAACGGTCGCTCCCGGTCTCAAATTCAGCGAGCACCTGCCCGGCTTGGCCAAGCATGCCGATAAGCTGGCGGTCATCCGCGGGCTCAGCACGAAAGAGGGAGACCACGGCCGAGGCACGTATTTGATGCGCACGGGGCAACAGCCGATGGGCCCGATTCGCTACCCGAACATCGGCTCTTCGCTTTCCAAGGAACTTGGTGGACCAGACGAATCGGTGCCCAGCTATGTCAGCATCTCGCCCTACCGGGCCTTCAATCAGGCGGCCTTTGGGCCCGGATTCTTGGGGCCCCGATATGCGCCTTTGACGGTGGGAGCCACCGATGTCTTTCAAGCGCCGCAAGCCACCGACGACAGTTACGCCGAGCTAAAGGTCGACGACTTGCAACCGCCGGGCAACGTCAACAAGAAGCAGTTTACCGACCGCGTCGGACTGTGGCGCTCGCTGCAAGATCGATTCCTGGCCACGCATCGCACGGCGTCGCCCCAAGCCCATGATACGGTTTACCAGCGAGCATTAAAGCTGATGGACAGCGAGGCGGCGCGGGCTTTTGACCTATCTAGCGAATCCGAGGACGTGCGATCGGCGTATGGACGCGGACGTTTTGGCCAGGGCTGTCTGATGGCGCGCCGCTTGATCGAGCAAGGGGTGGCGTTTGTCGAAGTGTCGCTCGGCAGTATCGGCGGCGGCTCGTTGGGATGGGACACGCATCGCAATAACTTCGCCACGGTCAAGTCATTGTCGGAAGAACTGGACGCCGGCTGGTCGACGCTGATGCGCGAACTGGAAGAGCGCGATCTGATGGAATCGACCACGATTCTTTGGATGGGTGAATTCGGCCGCACGCCGCGAATCAACCAGAACGGCGGCCGCGATCACTTTCCCGCCGCCTGGACGTGCGTACTGGGCGGTGGCGGGATCCAAGGAGGCCAAGCCCATGGCCGCACCAGCGACGACGGAACCAAAGTCGAAGACGGCAAGGTCGATGTGGGGAACGTCCTGGCCACGCTCTGTTCGGCCCTTGGGGTGCCGCCCGATCACGAGAATATTTCAGAAATGGGGCGGCCAATTCGCATTGCCGAAGGCGACCCGATTGAAGACGTGCTGGCGTGATTGGAGCCACGAACGGAGCAACTTGTGGTGCAGGCGTCCCGCCTGCCCTCGGCAGCCGGGACGGCTGCACCACAATGAGGGAATAAACTCCTTAACAAACCATCAACCTCGACGGAGATACCTCATGTATCGCCTTTCCATCGTCCTGGGTCTTCTTGCCGTCGGTTCGCCGTTCGTTGTTGCTCAGGAGAGTCCGCGTGAGGCCGCATCCAAGAAGAAAAAAGTGGTGATCGTCACCAGCGATGGCAAGGTCTACAACGGTACGGTCGTCGATACCAGCGGTGTGACGAAACTCAAGGTCGCCGGTACGGACCGCGTGGTCGAGATTCCCAACAATCAAATCGAAGAAAAACGGGAGAAAAAGACAACCGCTAAAGACGCTGGATACCGGTCCGTTCGCACGAGAACCGGCGTGATCGCGATTCCCAATCAAGTGGATCCGGATGACAAGACCGAGCGAATGTTGCTGATGATTCCACGCGGGTTGTTGGTCGTGGATATCGACGCCACCATCAACGACCGGCCCTTTCGAGTTTATCGTGAAGAAGTGATCGAGAAAATCGTCAACAAGGCCGACGAAGATAAGAACGGACGGCTAACCTTTGACGAAGTCTTCCGCTATCCGACGTTCGCCACCGGCCGCTTCGCCGCGGTCCGCAACGACGCGGCGGCACGCAAGCGGGTAGTTCAACAGTTCGACT
This sequence comes from Planctomycetota bacterium, assembly GCA_029259935.1. The sequence continues at coordinate 1,911 of JAJDEH010000037.1, read as the reverse complement.
ACAACCGTGACGGGCTCGCAAATAAGACGGAACTGCGCGTCCTGCTGTCGATTGCTTTCGGTGCTCCGGCGTTCTCGCTGACCAGTTACGGTTCTGCCTACGGCGGGGGCTCGCCCGTCGTCAAACTACTGGATCAAGATAAAGACGGCACGGTCTCGGCCAGCGAAATCGGAATGGCCGAAAGGCAATTGAAAGCCCGCGACGCCGATGACAACGACATCTTGACGCTCAGCGAACTAACCGGGACGATCGGCAACCCGCGCGTGCAAGCTTCCCTGGGAGTGGGACGCGGCGGCGCGACGGTGGTGCATTTGTATCCGACCATGGACTTTCGAACCCTCTACCGGACGTTGGTCGCCAAGTATGGCAGCGGCGGCAAGCTGACGGGAAAGGAATTCTCACGAACTCCCAATATTTTCAAGTCGTTCGACGACGACGGCAACGAGACGGTGGAAAACCAGGAGTTCAATCACCTGCTCACGATGAAGCCGCATCTGCACTTGAATCTGGCCTTCGGGCGGGCCGGAGATCGATCGAGTGTCGTGACCGTGAAGTCGATCGCCAAGGATTTGGACATCGAAGTGAAAAAATCGGCCACTTCGCCCGCTCGTCTGACACTGGTCATCGGCGACTGCAACATTGAACTGCTTACCGCCAGCCGGGCGTATCCAACGTTCAGCTATGAAGCTCAGGCTAAAAGCGTCGTGTCACGTTACGACAAGAACAAGAATGGATACTTGGAAAAAGACGAATTGGGCGAACAAGCGTCGCTGGCCAATCAGTTTCGGCTCTGGGATGCGAACGGCGATGCGAAGGTCTATCCGAACGAAATCGAAGCGATGTACGAGCGCAGCGTGGGCGTCACCATGAATCGCGTTTCCGTTGGAGCGGTCGACCGCCGGGGTTGGCTGGTGCCCCTCATCGACACCAACAACGACGGGCGGATCGGACTCCGCGAGATGCGCGCCGCATCGGAAAATCTCAAACAGGCCGACGCCAACGGCGATGGACTCATTTCGGCGAAGGAAGTTCCGCACACGATCAAAGTGGCGATCGCGACCGGCTACGATGCCAATCAGTTGCTGGGCGAAGGCCAGCAAACGCCGAGGGCAACAACGGGAACGCCACGTGCCGTGCCGTCCGGCGACGCGCGGGGACCGCTCTGGTTCGCGCACATGGACCGCAACGGCGACGGCGATTTGACGCTGCGCGAGTTTCTGGGGGACGAAAAACAGTTCAAAGAGCTCGACGCCAACCAAGACGGATTTATTGAACGCAAGGAGGCGCTAGCTGCCAAGCCGTAGGGACCGGCGAGCGGGCCCTCTCCAGCTTCCTCTTGGCAAGGGGAACACCACGGTGGTTCACTCCATCGTACTCTGGCGTTTCCGATCGATGCGAGTTAGTTTCAAGGATGGAAAAGACGCACGTCACGCTTCTAAACTTGCTCGATCGAGTTTCTCTTTGTCCCTGATTGAAATCAAGAGTGTCGAAAAGACCTATGACCTCGGCGAGGTCAAGGTGCATGCCTTGCGCGGCGTTTCGCTGTCGATCGAAGAAGGCGAGTATGTGGCCATCATGGGCCAATCGGGGTCCGGCAAGTCGACATTGATGAACACGCTCGGCTGCCTCGATCGACCGACGGGCGGCAGTTACCTGTTGGCGGGAACGGAGATCGTCAACATGTCGCGCGACCAGCGGGCGAACATTCGCAACTCGCGCATTGGATTTGTGTTTCAGGATTTCAATCTGCTTTCGCGTACCGCCGCGATCGAGAACGTGGAACTGCCGCTGCTGTACAATAAGCGCACCTCGGCCCGGCGGCGTCGCGAACGGGCGATCGAGGTGCTTGTGATGGGCGGTTTGGGCGACCGGTTGCACCACCAACCCAAACAGTTATAGGGCGGCCAGCCG
>JAJDEH010000360.1 GCA_029259935.1 Planctomycetota bacterium | reverse complement strand
ATGGGTACGGGAACGGACGTCGCCATCGAGAGCGCCGGTATCACGTTGCTCAAGGGCGACTTGCGCGGGATCGTGCGGGCGGTTCGGCTGAGCCGCGGCACGATGCGCAATATTCGTCAAAATCTCTTCCTAGCCTTCATTTATAACGGAGCGGGCGTGCCGATCGCGGCCGGTTGTCTGGTTCCCTTGCTTGGAATCGGATGGCTGTTGAACCCGATGCTCGCCGCCGCCGCGATGAGCTGCAGTTCCATCTCGGTCATCGGAAATGCATTGCGGCTCCGCTCAATCCGGCTGGACTGACGACGACCGCTCGACGAATGCCGCATAGTCCGCCGGCGTGTCGATACCCACGGCATGCTCTGTCACGATGGCAACTTGAATGGTTGCTCCCACTTCCAGAGCGCGAAGCTGCTCGAGCTTTTCCAGCAACTCGAGCCGGGACGGTGGAAGTTGTGTCAATTGAAGGAGAAAGTCGCGGCGGTAGGCGTAGGCACCGATGTGCAGCAGAAAGGGCGATTCGCTTTCCGAGGAAGCGATGAGAGTGTCAGGAGCGGCGTCACGACAAAAGGGAATCGGACTGCGGCTGAAATAGAGCGCTCGTCCATCGGCTGCACAGACGACTTTGGTACACGACGGATCGTTCAACGTGGCGGAATCGGTAATCGGCGTGGCCAGCGTGGCCATCTCCGCGTTGTCGTGCCGACGAAGCGACTCGACCAGGCGGTCAATGTTGGCCGGGTCCAGTTCCGGTTCGTCGCCCTGAATATTGACGATCAACCGATCATTCGGCTCGCATCGTGCCACGACCTCGGCAATCCGATCGGTACCGCTGGGATGCTCGCCGGTCATTTCACACTTGCCGCCAAAGCCACGTACCGTGTCGGCGATTTCGTCGCTATCCGTGGCGATAATCACATCGCCTAACGACGCGCTTTGACGTGCTGATTCCCAGGTATGCTGCAGCAGCGGCTTGCCGGTTTCCGCGAGTAACAGCTTTCGCGGCAGCCGACTCGATTGAAGCCGGGCTGGAATGATCCCGATCGCGTCCCCGGACATACCAAATCTCCATTATTGGCTCGTTGGCCGCGAGCGTGCGGGATGGGCCTGCCGCTGGGTGCCAGTCGAAAAGTGCCAGTCGATAGGTGCCGCTCGGTAGAGATTCCTTCGATCGGCGCGTTCTAAACGGGCTTGTTTGGATCTCGATTGCCAAGTTGTCCCGCGCTCTGATCGGTCACATCAAAGCGTTTCTCTTCCTCGGGCTTTTCGCGGTCCTTTTTCCGGCGGACGAGTCCAGCTCGCTGCATCAGCGATTGTCCAAAGAAATCTTCGGGACGTTCCTCTTGGGGTGGAGGCCCCACGGCACCGAGGTCAACTGGCGAATACGAGATTTCGTACTTATGCTTGGCGATCGTCAGAATGTCGCCAGGGTCCAGCCGTTTGCGGCTTTCGCCCACCAGCCTCGCGCCATTCACCTTCACACCGTTGCGGCTGTGGAGGTCTTTGATGAACCAATATCCTTCATCGACATTCATCAAACAATGATGCGAAGAAACATTGGGAAATCGCAACACGACATCGCAACTCTCGCGACGCCCCACGCGCAAGCTCTTTTTAAGCAGCGGAATCGGGTCACCGCCGCCCACCGGAAGTAGCTCTCCAAACATCTTCTCTGATACCTTTACTGGCAGGCAGCGGCAGAGCGTGCGTGTTGAGTACAACTCACCGATATGATAATAAGAACAGTCGAAATCACGCTTCACAACCGCCCGCAAGACCACTTTCATCAACCTATTAAATCTAGTTGCCTGACCCACTTTCGTCAACTTTGCGCCCGTGGCCGACGCCTCGAAGAGCCCGGATTTCATCCGCGCGAACACCGATAGAGAACCCAAACGATCCTCGAAACGTATGACTCAAGTTGGTTTGAAATCAGATCTTTCGAAGCAAAATCCACTAGATTGGCGGAGTCGGGGATACCACTATTTTGCGTATAATTTCTTTTTACGGTCAAAGTTTGGGCAGCGAGTTCAAAAGGTCAGCATCGACGCGGGTTTTACTTGTCCTAATGTGGATGGGACCGTGACCACCGGCGGATGTAATTTTTGTGACAATCGCAGTTTCAGTCCCAGCCGCCGCTTGCCGCGCCAAACGATTTTAGGGCAGATCGACGAAGGAATCCGCCGTCTCAAATGGCGTTACGACGTCGACCAATTCATGGCCTACTTCCAACCGGCGACGAATACCTATGCGCCGGTCGAGCGACTGCGACCGTTGTTCGAAGAAGCATTGTCCCATCCCAAGGTGGTGGCGTTGGCCATTGGTACGCGTCCCGACTGCGTTCCGGAGGATGTCCTGGAACTGCTGGAGGAACTTGGAAGCCGCGCTTATCTGTCCGTGGAGTTCGGGATGCAGACGATTCATGACCGCTCGCTGGACTGGATGAATCGAGGACACCACCATGACAGCTTCGTCGACGCGGTCCAGCGCAGCCGCAATCGAGGCTTTGAAATCTGCGCGCATGTGATCTTGGGAATCCCGGGCGAGTCGCGCGAGGACATGCTGGCAACTGCTCGGGAAGTCGCCCGCCTCAAGGTCGACTCGGTAAAGATCCACAACTTGTACGCGGTTAAAAACACACCCCTGGGCGACGAGGTCGAGCGAGGCGAAGTGCGGCTTGTCGACCGAGACACTTATGTTCAATCGGTGGTGGACTTTTTGGAACTGCAGGCACCCACGACGATCGTGGAACGCATTAGCGGCGAAGCACCCCGCGACTACTTTGTCGGTCCAGCGTGGTGTCTAGACAAGCCCGCCATCCGCCAGGCAATTGACGACCAGTTCGTCAAACGTAAGACCTGGCAGGGCCGCGAATATCGTGAGGTCGGCCCAGAGCATGAACACCGGCAAGCGACGCCGGGGGCGAGTTAGCGGGCACGGATTAGCGGGCGCGAATGTACGAGTCGAAAGGATAGTAGCTGCGGCGTTTCCCGCCAAAGTGCCACTCCAGACCGCTGGTCAGCGAAACGTTGTTCACCGATCGCAATCCCGCGGTGCCAAAAGCGATGTTATTGCTGACATCGACCCGCACGGCCAGCCATTTCTGAAACATGAACTTCATGCCCGCGCTGATCGGTAGTTGGTAATATGTTTGGGCAACGGGCTGTCCAACATCGTCGAAGATCGAATACCGCGCGATGCCCGATCCCAGCCCCATGTACGGTCGCCAGCGAGCATCGCCCCAGGGAAAATACATGACGTGCAAGTCGAAGAACTGAACTTCACCACGCCGGCCATTCGATAGGTTCGGGTCCGAAATACCCAGACGCGATTCAAGTCCCCAGTAGTGGTCGGCGTCCCATCCCAGCCGCAGTCCACTAAACACTGCTCCACGTTGTCGCAGACCAGTTCGATTCAAGTCATCTCCCATCAGCCCGCCTACGAAGGCATCCACATGATAGGGGCGGTTAAGCCAACTTGTGCCCACTAGCGGCTCGCCCTTGCCCACGTGCCGAATCGGGCTGTTCGGGTCGCGATTGCCGTGCCGAAACAACAGTGAACGGTGGTCCCATAGTTCTGACTGCCAGTACTCTTCCGTTGGATTGGGCTCACCGCCTTGCTCGGGCGACCAACCTTGCAAATCAAGGCTGCCACCAGGCAAAGCCGACCGCACGTCAATCTCACCTGTCATGCCCGGTATCGTTTGTTGCAACCATGGTGGAGGTTCGGGTTCCTCGGATTGCGCCAGAATCGAGGCGGGCCATGCGCATACGGCAAGGGCGAGGACAACTGTCCACTGAATGCGAAAAGAAGGGAGTTGTACGTACATACTCGGCCTGACGAGCGCGGACCGGGCCAAATCTCGGAAAAGAGCAGGTGAAAAGCGGGGCGATTATGTCGTCGAACGCCGGAACTGTCAATGTGAAGCCTGATTGCTATTCAAGGCAACTCGGCTTGGCTCCTATAATTCGTGGAGGGCCGAGGTTCGAGACGGATTGAGAGCGTTGTGCGACCGACTCGGAGGGCCGCCCCACAGCCGGAAACTAGGTATTCGCGAATCATAAGGCGAAAAAAACCATGGATAACAAAACGGACAAGGATGTCTGCCGCAATGTGTTGAAGATTAAGGTTGCCTTGCTATCAATGATGGTCGTGCTAGCTGTGTGCGCGAATGCGGCCATCGCACAAGACAAAGATGGTCTCGAACAAAAGAGCGAGCCAGCGGAAGAAAGTGCCCGTCATGAATTGAATGACTTGCAGACCGAGATGAACCTGCGCGAGATTTTGCATGTGCGGCAGCGCCTGAGGTTGAGCCCCTTGCAAGGCTCGTCTCTGGACAACGCTGCCGAAAAGGCTGAGGCATTCGAAGACTTCGCGCGTGCTCTTAGAAAGGTGCAGTTGGCCTCGCCGACGGGCGGCCCGGCGTGGCAGTCAGACCGCTTCGACGGCCCCGCGGATCCACGATTTGAACTGGCAACAACGCTTCGCAGGACGAGCCAATCGATGGATTACCAGGCGAGCGAATTCGAAATCCGACGAGAGTTCCAATCGGCGCGTCGTTTACGGCGGCTTGCGCGACGATTGCGCGACGAAGCCAAGCGGCTAGAAAAAGAACCAATGGAAAAAGCGCAAAGCCAACCATTAAAGGCCTTACCTCGGTGAGTACTACTCGATCCGCCGCGTTTGAAAAATGGCGGCAGCAATTTGAGGAAGCTCCCGTTGTTGCCCAACCGCCGACGACCGTGAGCGGTCGATTGGTGGATCCGCTTTATACACCCGAGTGTCTAGCGGACGCCGATGCGGATCACGAACTGGGCCTTCCCGGCCAATACCCATTCACACGCGGCATCCACGCCGGCATGTACCGCAGTCGACCGTGGACCATGCGGCAGTTCGCCGGTTTCGGCACGGCGAAGGATACCAATGAACGCTTCAAGTTCCTCGTGGAAAAAGGGCAGACGGGGCTGAGTACGGCCTTCGACTTGCCGACGCTAATGGGGCTCGACAGTGACGACCCGCGGTCGTTGGGCGAAGTTGGCCGACTGGGCGTCGCGGTCGACACGATCGACGATATTCGTCAGCTCTATGACGGCATTGACATTGGCCAACTTTCCGTCTCCATGACCATCAACGCGCCGGCGATCGTGATCATGGCCTTCTACTTGGCGAACGCCGAGAATCGTGGTCTCGACGCCAAGTCGCTGCGCGGAACGATTCAGAACGACATTCTCAAGGAGTTCCACGCACAGAACGAATTCGTTTTTCCACCGCGGCCGCACGTGCGCCTGGTCGTCGACGTGATGCAGTTTTGTGCCCTGCATGTACCGCAATGGTATCCAGTTTCAATTAGCGGCTATCACATTCGCGAGGCCGGATCGACGGCCGCGCAAGAGTTGGCATTTACGTTGGCCGATGGACTGCACTATGTCGATTGCTGTTTAGAACGAGATATGCGGATCGACGACTTCGCCCACCGGCTCAGCTTTTTTTTCAACGCCCATAACGACTTGTTTGAAGAAGTGGGTAAGTACCGCGCCGCCCGCGCAATTTGGTCGGACCATATGCGGAACCAGTATGGAGCCAAGAACGAAGCATCCTGGAAAATGCGTTTTCACGCGCAGACCGCCGGATGTTCGCTTCAAGATAAAGTGCCCGAGCTGAATCTGGTGCGAGTGGCGTATCAAGCGCTGGCGGCAGTGTTGGGCGGTTGCCAATCGCTGCACACCAACAGCATGGACGAGACACTTGCGTTACCATCGGAACACGCCGTTACCCTGGCCTTGCTCACGCAGAAGGTCCTGGCCCACGAAACCGGAGTTACCAACACGGTAGATCCGCTCGGAGGTAGCTACTTTGTTGAAAGCCTGACACGCGACATGCGCGGTGAGGCGGAAAAGTATTTTGGGCAAATCGAACAACTGGGCGGCATGCTGGCCGGCATCGAAAACGGCTTCTTTCGCCGTGAAATCGCGGAAGCGGCTTTCGTGTATCAACAAGCGGTTGATGCCAAGCACAAGATAGTCGTCGGCGTGAATGAATTTCAGCAGCCCGACGAAAAACCGATGGAGCTGCTGACGATCGATCCCGCGGTGGAACAGCAACAGACGAATTCGCTGCAAAAAATTAAGCGCGACCGCAGCCGCGACGATGTGCATCGCACATTGGATGATCTTCGCCGCGCCGCGTCCAGCGATCAGAATTTGATGCTTCCAATCATGGAAGCAGCCAAGGCGCGTGCCACCGTCGGCGAAGTCATGAACGCCATGGCCGACGTCTTCGGCCGATACGAATCAGCAGTCATATAGAAGGGTTTTGAGTTCCCGCCTGGTTCTCCCCTTTGCCAAGGGGGAGCTAGAGGGGGGCACGCGGCATCTAAGATTGATCGCACAAAGACAAGTCATTCAATTGACCACACACGGAAAGACCGATTCGTTGGCAACCACAACTCCACTTCGCATCGTACTCGCCAAAATCGGCCTCGATGGCCATGACCGAGGCGTGAAGGTCGTTGCACGCGGACTGCGCGACGCCGGCTTTCACGTGATCTACAGCGGGTTATGGCAATCGCCGGCCGCGGTCGCTCGAACCGTGGCGGACGAGGATGCCGACTGGTTGGGGCTGAGTCTGTTGAGCGGCGCGCACTTGACCCTCGTGCCGCGTCTGTTGCAGGAACTGAAGGAACACGGACTCGACCAAGTTGGCGTCTTGGTGGGCGGTATCGTTCCCGAGGAAGATATTCCGAAACTGACCGAGATGGGTGTCGATCGCGTGTTTGGCCCTGGCACGGCGATCAGCGAGATTGTCGACTTCCTCCGCGACCAAGGGAGCCGAACGGATGCTTGACGACTTGATCCATCGGCTCAAGCAGCGCGATCGCTTGGCGCTCTCCCGATTGATGACGTTTGTGTCGCGCGGTCAAAACGTGGACGAGATCCGTGCGGCGTTAGAGGGCGAGGAGCGACGTGGGCGAGTCGTGGCTTTCACCGGTAGTGCCGGCGTGGGAAAGAGTTCGCTGGTAGGCAAAGTCATCGACCAACTTCGGGCCGACGGGAAATCCGTGGCCGTGATCGCCTGTGATCCTGAGAGCCCACTCACCGGCGGTGCTCTGCTGGGCGACCGCATCCGCATGACGGCCGAACCGGACGACGAACTGTTTATTCGCAGCCTGGCGGTTCCCAGCGGCCAGCAGGGCGTGGCCGCCAATTTGGACCTGACTATTCAGCTCGCCCTGGTGTATGGATTCGACCTCATCTTGCTGGAGACGGTGGGAGCCGGCCAGGGCGACACGGCGGTTCGTCAGGTGGCCGAGTCCGTTGTGCTTCTCGTGCAACCCGAAGCGGGCGACGAACTGCAGTGGGAAAAGGCCGGAGTTTTGGAGATCGCCGACGTAATTGTCGTTCACAAGTCCGATCTGCCCCAGGCCGATAAGACCGAAGCTCAGCTAAATCAATTGCTGAATCTACCTGGCTGCCGCCCGGTCCGAGTGCTTCGCGCTAGTGCCCTGCGCGGCGAGGGCATCGCCGAATTGTGCCGGGCCGTAGTGGATTAGACTACATTTTTTCATTTAGCATCTGTGGCCGTAAGTCGCTTAATATCCATTAGTTAAGGCGAATTGAATCCGTACAGCCTGGGCGGAACGAAACTTTTTTCCGATTGCAGCGCCACTTTTTGCCAGGAATTGCAATTGTAGTATTAGAAGAGAATTGGATCTGCGACTATGAGGCAGAAGACGCCAGATCCAAACGGGGCTTCTAAGGCCGCAGCGCATCATGATGATGCCCTGCGGCCTTTTTGCTTTCTTGCCTGATTCCACGACAAACTCGCTTCGCCCGGTGGACTCTGAAACGCATTCTTCTAATGAGTTGTTGTATTGTCCATCACGTTTCGTTATCGTGTGATTCGCCTTTTCCGGACTGTTCTGGCCTTATGCACGATGACGTTTTTGCTGCCTTGGAGAACTGATGTCAGAAGGAAATACCGACCGCCGCGACTTCCTCAAAAAGGCATCCGCGGCGTTGACCCTCGGGGCCGGTGCCATGGCCACCGAGCAGGGATTGGCCGCTGACGAAGGCGCGGTGTCCGAAGAGAAGTTCCAGCCAGAAGACTTCTGGAAGGACCGAATGCAAGCTCCGGACGATGGCAAGCGATATGGGTGGTTCGTCGACACGCGGCGCTGTTTCGGGTGCCACGGGTGCGAGGTGAGTTGCAAATCGGAAAACGATGTCCCCCTGGGCCAGTATATTCGTCAAACCATCTACAAGGACGTTGGCGAGTATCCGAACGTAGCTCGGTTGTTTCTGCCGATGGCGTGCCAACATTGCGAGGACGCGCCTTGCATCAAAGCGTGCCCCTGCGGAGCTCTTCACAAAGCCGACGGC
>JAJDEH010000359.1 GCA_029259935.1 Planctomycetota bacterium | reverse complement strand
GGTGGGAGTCGCGGTGGTCGTGGTCGTCGTGCCTTCGATCAACTGAGCGGACATCAGTTCGACAAGCGCCCACTTGGTGCCGGTGCCTTTCTCTTTCCACAGGATCGCTCCGACTCCGCCGCCGCTAACGCTGCGGAATTTAGACGTGTCGCCGGCGATGATATCGGCGCGGCTATGATCTTCGTCGGAGACTTCAATCTGGCAGCGGGTCACGCCGGCCAGGATCGCCTTGCGAAACTTGCAAGTCGGCGAGACGCTTTGCAGGACAACGACTTTGCTGTCGTCGGCTTCGGGCACCTTGCAGTTAAACCAAGGGACGTTGCGCGTGTCTTTGAACGGACCCAATGCGGCCGGCACATCATCCGGCGGGATGGTCAATCCATCGAGCTGCACGACGGCGAAGTGCCCCAGCGCCTGGCAAGTAGTATTGCGCAAGCCGACGTAAGTGCTGGTGCGCGAAGCTTGGTCGATCTTGGCCAGCAGCGTCTTCAGCTCGGAACCGGTCAGATCCCACTGCTCGCGCAGGTCGACCAGGTCATTCCACACCGCGGCGGAAAGACCTTCATCCAGCGGATCGCCGGGAGAGACTTTGTCGTGTTCGGCCATGAGCGGACGCGAGGTCCTAAGACGTGAGGCTTGCGGAAAAGCGAAAGGAGAAGGGATTAGAAAAGTTGTAGTTTGGCGAAGTCACCGAGTTCGACGACTTGTTCGATATTCCATTGAATGGCCACCGGTAACACCGCGACGTCTTCGCCGTCGGCGTCAGTTACGATGTTTTCCTCGAAGTGAAACCACAGGTAGTCCCACCCGGACTTATGCTCGATCGGCTTAAGCTGGGGGACGGGTTGGAAGTTCGATTTGTTGCGTTGGCGGTGGAAAAAGTAGAGCACGTCAGAACTTTGAGTCGTGTTCTTTTTCGTGATCTTTTTGCGATGCGTGCCGCGAGCGCCTAGAAACAGCAGCTCGCCTTTTTGGAAGGAATACGGGTCTTGGCCCGTCTGCGTGATGGTAATCTTTTTGTCGTTGGCCTTGCCGGTCAATTCTTCGAGGTCGTCGGCGAAGGCCAGCGTGAGCTGGGCGTTGTTGAATTTCTTGGTGATTTCGAACTTGAAGTTGGGAACCGTGACATCGACACCTTCGACCGTGCCGTCACTGGACACGTTGATACCCTGGCGGAAGTCGATCGTCGGTTCATACTCGTCGGGAAAGAAAACCTTTTCCAAACCGCCCGAGGCGACGGTCTTTTTGGAGATCTTGCGATTGACCGTTCGCCCCGTCGTATCGAAGCTAAATTCCCATTCGCCGATTTCGAGATCTTCGTCTTCGTCCTCTTCGTTCTTGTAGCTCACCTCGACGGCCATCGTCGCCGTGTTGAGCCGGTCGGTGGGCGTGTACTGGTCGGCGACCAGCAGGCCGTTCGCTCCTTGGTAAGAAATCACGTCGGGCTGCGATTGCAAATAACTGATTGCCTCGGCTTCGCTGCTAACCTGAAACACCACGAAGCGTCGCGTGGACGTCGCGTCCTTGGGCTTGCCTTGGCTGGTACTGTCGCGGCGCGGTTCGCCGCCATCTTCGCGATGGGAAGGCATATCACTAGCTGCCGAATTTGGGTTTGCTGAACTTATCGACGCCGCGGGCGATCTTTTCGCTAACCTTGCGATGCTTCACCGCTTCGATCAGCACGGGATCGCGGCCGGCGGCCACGATGCCGGCCTCGAAGGCGGAGAAGGTTCCTTGCGCGGAGATGGCGTCCGACAAATCCTTGAAATCACGGCTGGCCCCGATCTTGTCGAGCGAGCGGTTAAAGATGTCGTCGAATTCGTCTCCCAGGCCGAGGATGTCTTCGAGAAATCCCTTGACGCCAAACAACGCCCCGGCGTCAAACGCGGGCAGCTCGCTGGCCTTCTCCAACAACTCGGCGGCTTTCGCCTTGGCTTCTTCGGATCGCTTCTTGAGGTCGTCGATATTCTTGCCCGTGCTACCTCGCGCCGTGTCCGCCGCCTTCTTGATTCCGTCGGCGATGTTGTTGAACATCGCTTCCGTTTTCGTCGGGACTTGCGCTCTCGATCCTCTGCTGGCATCCAGTTCCGCCACGACTTCCTTCACGGTCTTGCCAACCCTTTCGGCCCGTTTGGCCAGCCGTTCCGCCGAGGCGACGACTTGTTCGCGTTCGCTAACCCACAAGACCAGGCTCGACACCTTGTCCCGAGCGGCTTTGATGTCAGCTTCTTTTTCCGATTCGAGAGCTTCCGCTAGTTCGATCTTGGCGGCCATCAGTTTTTTGAACTCGGCGATCGATTGGTCGCGTCCTTCGACGGCCGCCTCGGATTCGGTGAGCCGGATGGCCCGGGTCGCGCCCGAAACGAACTCGAATCCCGCGACGATCCCCTCGACGACTTTTCCCAGATCCTTGAAGGCGTTGATGATCGTTTCGACGGCGGGTCCCAGATTGGCCACGAAGTTGCCGATGCTGTCCAACAGCGTGGGCCACATTTCAATCCAGGCTTCTTGGATGCCGGCCGTCATGTCGAACCACAAGGCCAGGCCGTTGGCCTTCAGCGATTCGAAGGCCGCTTCAAACTGTCCCGCCTGCAGAAAGCGCAAGATGCTGCCGAACACTTTGTCGATCGCCGCGCTGAAGCCTTCCGAGACCGCGCCCAGGCTGCCCATGGCCAAGATGCTGGAGTCCTTGATCTTGCCGGCCGTGCCCTTGGCATCGGCGCTCATCGCCGCCGCCGTGGCGGCCGATTCCGCTTTGACTTCTTCGAAGCGATCGGAAAATGTCGCGAACCCAGCCCTGAACGCGGCCGCGATCTGTCCTGAAAAGCGATTCCACAAGTCGATCATCGCCGCCCCGATCCGCTGCATCACTTTCAAAGCGCCGGTAAGTTCGGTTTCGACCAGATGCGCGAACAGTTCCGTAAGACTGCCGAAGATGGCTATGTGGATCAGCTTGCCGAATCGAGCGACCGCGGAGAACAGATCGGAAAAGAACGCCAAAATGGCGCTCCCCCAACCGGTGACAATGAGCGTGATCGCGATCAACAGCCCGGTAATGGCCAGCAACAGTCCGGAGGTGATCGCGACCATGCTGGCGGTCATGGTGATCCCCATCAGGTTGAACGTCGTGGCGACTCCCACGTTAAGAAACGTCCACAACGTGGTCAGTCCCGTCAGGACCGCCTTGCCCACCGTCCACATCACCTTGAACGCGCCAACGATTCCAAAGAGGGCCGTCTTGAGCAAGAACAGCTTGATAAAGATCACCTGGAACGTGAGCGCGATCGTTCGCGCGCCGGCGTTGAGGATCGTCACCAGGATCTGCACGATAGTGATCACGAACGTTAGCGAACGGGCCAGCAAGACACCGACATTGGCCAGCACGACGAAGGGCACAAGAATGATGTTTCCCAACACGCGAATCACGCCTAGCACGCTGGTCAGCACGATCCGCAGCGACTCGATCCCCTTAACGATGGGTCCCAGCAGTCGCGTCAGCGTGAACATGCCGGCGGCGGCCGCCGCGATCGCTCCGGCCCACATCAACGTGGTTTGGATCGCCTTGCCGTGCTTGGCGATAAACTGCTGCACCGCGTCGACCACGACATTCAGGCGATCGCGGAATACGTCGATCACGCTGTTGCCGCTGGCGATCGCTTTCTGAACTTCGTCGATCGTATCGGCGATGAAACGGCCGGCGGGTCCCAGTCGGTTAAGGATGTCTTTTCCGAGTCCGCTCACGGCCAGCGAAAGGGACAGAATCGCGCCCAACATGACGGCGACCGGCAGCGCGCCGAAGATCGCCGTTAGCTGGGTAATCGCGGTTCCGGTCAGAAAGATGGCCGTTCCCAAAACGATGAAGGCAAAGCTGAGCGGCGTTAGCACCTTCATCACCATCGTGACCGTCGCCGCCAGTTTTTCGTTGTCTTTGAGAAGCTGTTGCACGAAACGGGCGGAAGCGACCATCAGTTTGCCGGTTTCGATCATTGACGGCGCTAGGAACGATCCCACTTCGGCCGCCAGAACACGAAAGCCTTCGCGGCCGAGCTTCGCCGCATCGCTGGCGCGTTGGGACGTCGCCACCAGCGACTTGCTGGCGACCACGCCGAGCGTGTCCAGATCGCCGCGAAGCGATTCGAATTCGCTCTTGCGATTGGTAAACGAGAGATCGAAGACCGCTTCCACCCGCTTGGCTCCGACGTCGTTGGCGACTTGGAACAAAGCACGCTGAGCGATCACGACCGGCGCGGCGATTGCCGCTCCGACGGCCGCCATCCCGGCTCCGATGCCAGCCATCACGGACCCGACGCCACGGATGATGCTGCCGACTTCGGCCATGCCTTGCTTGAAGCCGTCGCTGCGCATGTTCAGCTCGACAAAGGCTCCGCCCGCTCGAATGTCGCCGGCTGTGGTCATGGTGGCCCCTAATTACTGGTTGCCAGCAAAGCGGGACGCATGAAAGGCCGCTTGCCGTAACGCACGGTGGCCACGGCGTGCGGACGGCCGTTGATGTAGATGATCGGACCTTTCCACGTCTTGGGATTGTCGAGCGGGAAGCTGTGGAAACGCGTGCCGCCTTGTTCCATGAATCGTGCGACCGGAATGCCTTGGTTCAGGAATCGTCCCAATCCTTCGATCTCGACCGAACCGGAACTGTGCTTGGCGACGGGACCGACGATCGCGGTCGTCTGCCCTTGCGGCCCGCGAGTCAGCGCGAATTGAACATCCCGCAGGCCGCCCTTGGGTCCGGCGTGGGCGTGAGGCGGGAAGCCGATCGGCGCGGGGCCGACGGTTTGAATTTGGCTTTCGACCGACAAATTGGCGAGGGCTCGAGCCCAGGCGGCCAGGGCTTGTTCTTCCAGCCGATCGATCTTGATTTGTCCTAGTACATTGATGTTCAGGATCGCATCGAGCCGCAGTCCTTGCGTTAGCGGTTGGACGGCCCGGTCTAGCCGCCGCCCCGCCGATTGCAGAGCGGGCTTCAGGAGTTGAAAGCCGTTCAGGTGGACGCGATGCTGACCGAAAGCACCGCTGGAAGCGAAGCCCGGTTGTTTGGCACCGAAGAACGATCGCGAAAACTGAACGGGAGGATCGCCAGCGCGGATAAGATGCGCCGGCGTGCTGCGGGTCAGCGCCTCGAACCGTTCGCCGCCGATCGTGAAATGCGTCGGCGCGGTAATGGCGCGGCCATCCGCGCCGCGAAATGGTACCGTGGCCGGTGGCGGCTTGGCCTTGCTCCTCAAAAAGGGAGCCGCTCCGGTGACTGGCGGCGAGGGGGCGAAGCCGCGGGGGCTGCTGGGCGTGAGCGCCGAAGTGCGGCGCGGTTGATTGCTGGCCTGCCGCGATCTGCCGGGGTCCGGTCCGCCACGGACGATCTGGCCGACGAGGTCGGCAAGTCGCCGCGCGGGTTTGAATCCTTGGCCGTGCGATTCGGCCGCGACGATGACCGGTTGGCCGCTGCGGACGTTTAAGTCCTGCACGGTTTCGTGGATGGTCATTCCGAACGGCATGATTTGTTACTCAGAGAAAGACGCCGGCCAGCGCGTCGATCGTGTTTTCGTTGATCGGAATTCCTCCTTGAACGTGCTTCTTGAGGTCGTCGGGCAGAAAAGCCAGTTCGTCCGCCTTGCCTCCTAGGCTGCCGGCGATAACGGCGCAGAGTCTTGCGGTTTGCTTCCAGTCGTGTTCTCGCCTTCGGACGTGCATGGTGTAGAGTCGTCGGAGGGTGAGTCCTCGTTCATGGACGGGGTATCCGATGATTCCGTAGACTCCGTCGATCCACTCCCAAGCGTCGCAAGCCGCGCTTGCAGCTCTTGCTTCCTCGTCTTCAGCGAATTCATCGTCTCCGCCTTCTCGATCTCCGCCTCCAACTTCGTCAGTTCCTCCGTCTCCCTCATGTACGCCCGCAGTTCCTCCGCTTCCTCCGGCGTCAAATTCCCCGTAGTAACCTCCGTCGTCTCCCTGGCGATCTTCAGCGCATTCCTCATCTTCTGACGGAGGTCCTTGGGGAAAAAATCGATGTATGCCTCCATGAACGCTTCCACGCCGTTTTTGATCGTTTCCAAGTCTTGCCGGCGTCCAAAGTCCTCGGACGGGACCTTCGCCTTTTCCGCTTGCTCTTGGCAAACGACGAACAGCAGATCGACCATCAATTCGAGATCCGTCTGCAAGCGCTCGAACATCGCTTTGCCCGCCTTTTTGTCCTTGGTGACAATCAGCAGGTCGAGCGGATTCCCTTCTTCATCGTGAAAATGCTCGTTGGCCTTGATGGCACGAATCATGGGCAGGTCGAGTTCGACGGTCCATTCCGTCCCGATCTTGTCGGTGAACTTGGGCATGGGTGGCGTTTAGCCTTTCGGTTTTTTTTTGGAAGGCGGAGACTCGGGGGCTTCGGATTTGGATTCCGCCGGCGGTTCGAATTGCGGATCGGCAACCGATTCTTTCGGCCTCATGATGGTTGGCTCCGGATCGGCCGCTTGTTCGCGTTGCTCCTTGTCGCCGTCGAGGACCGCTTCACAGATGCGCCGTAGCGTTTGCAGACTGATCTGGACGATGGTGTGTTCTCGCACCAAGGCCGGGTTCTTGCGCATCTTCTTGGCCCGACGAATCAAGCCGGCGTTTTGCAACGTGACTTTCTTCAAGCACCGCGCCGCCAGGTGTTCGACCGTCATCTCGTCGGGTAGTAACCGATCGACTTCGGCCCAGATTTGGTCGCGGCGATCGCCGGCCCGTTGGAACACCGTTTCGCAAAGCAAGAACATACCGAGGGGCGTGATCTGTACGACCATGTTCTTCTCGACGGCGTCCGGATCAGCGTTTCGGCCGAACTCCCGCGCCCGAGCAATCAGCCCGGGCGTGGTCAGATCCAGATTCTTGACGCACATCGCGGCGACGTATTCGGCCGTCAACGGCTCGCCCGGCTTCAGTTCAACTTTTTGCATGGTTCGTTTCCAGCGCCGCGATCGGCGATTCGTTTTGGATCAGGCGGTTACCAGGCGGGCGGGATCGAGTACCGCGCCGCTGGCGTCTTCGGAGTCGGCGGGTCCGAACACCAGGTTGCCGCTCGCGCCGTCGTTAAGCGGTTGAGAGGGACTGGCGTCCAGCACGACGGCCGGCACGCGCCAGCCTTTGCTACCCGACGTGGCAATGTTGGTCGTCATCATGGCGATCAGAATCGGAGTGGCGGCCAGCAGTTCGGCGAGCAGTCCGTCCCAGACGGCGTCGGCGAGCTGGCGGAGCCGATAGCCGGCGGTGATCTTGCCGTCGATCAGGCCGGGAACGATTTTGTTCCAGTCGGATTCGCGCGAAGGCACGGACGCTTCGGCGCGGGTGATCGCGGCCGAAACGTCGATCGCGCGGGCGATGTTGGTCCAAGAAGGCGAACCGGGAATATCTTCGCCATCGTCCCAGGTTGCTTCTTGATACAGCTTGGCGGTTCCGCCTCGGTAACCTCTGGCCATGGTGTTGCCTCATTAGTAGCGATAGGTGAAAAGGATGTCCTGCTGGAAGATGTTGCTGGCCAGCATTTGGTCGCTGATCGGGGTGGTCGTCGTGTTTTGCCAGTCGGCCGAGTCCTCGCCGGCGATCTCCAGGACACCGTCCTTGGGTGGGTCTTCTTCGTCGTTGGGCTCAAACAATGCCTGGATCTCCTCGACCAGGCCCGTCAGGTTGTCGACGTCGGTTTCCAGGTTGTCCATGTCGAGCAGCTTTTCCACGCGAACCGGGATTCCGTAATCGCGTTGGACCACACTCCTAGCCGAGGCCCCGCCGCTTTCGATTCCGGAGATCCACACGCTGATAATCGGTTTGGCTTGCTCTGGCTGGAAGTCTTCCGCCTTGCGGTCAAAGAGGTACGATTTGACGACCGCCGGTACCGAAGCGTCCGCGAAGTCGGCGAACACGGCGGCGGCGATAGCCGAGTGAACCGCGTCTCGAATTTTGACCTGAATCTTCGGCATGGTTTCGTTAGGGAGCGGGTGTCGTGGTCGTCGTGGTGTCGGTGGCGATCAGGGACATGGGCACGCGCAATTGCGCGTGAGCTTGATCGTTGAAGGCATGCAGGGGCGCGCCCCCTTCGGGCGCGACTTCGTAAGTTCTTTGGTTTCCGGTCAAATCGTTGATCAGCAGGCGATCGCCCCGTTGGGGTAAGGTCTTGACGCTGTTCAGCACCAGGTCGACGGCTTCGATCAGAAAGACCATCGATCGGGTTTCAAAAAACGCGCCTTGACCTCCGAACGATTGCTGGATGTGTTGGTCGAGCATCACGGTGATGCTCGCGCTGTGACCCGTGCTGGGCCTGGTGTAAACCGATGGCCAGCCGAACGTCTCTTGCAACGCGGGCAAGGCGTCGGCCTGGAAATCGGTTTGAAATTCGGACATCTCCCGTTAGTAGTCTCCTAATTGCACCCAGACCAGTTTCACGGTGCCGTTGCAAATGATGTTGGTCGGTGTCGCGCCGACGGTGTGGTCGGCGTCGTCGACCAGCAAATTCAAATACACGTCGGCGGCGGTCGTCGTGCCGTCGATCACCGTGCCGGCTTGCGTAATGGTCGATTGAGCGTTGGCGGTGGTCGCGCTGGCGGCCGCTTGCGGCGTGGCGGTCGACGGGATGAAGTTGGCTTCGGTGGAGGCCAGCGTGTTGTTGTTACTGGCCGTAACCGTTCCCAGCGCCACGTCGCCATCCCAATCGGCGTTGACGCCCGCCGCGCTCAGCGTCAGATCGAGATCGGAAACCGCGCCCAGGACCTGCACCGCGCCGGCCGGCAGATCGTAGATTTTCAAGCCGCCGTGGGCGATCACCCCGGCTTCGTCGGCTAACACGACAGGCGTATTCGTCAGGGTCAGCGTCGTTAGATGGATGCGACCATGCCCGTCTTCGGCGGCGACGACTCCGCTTCCGGCCGCGGCTCCCGTGCCGCCGATCGCGGTGGTCCCTTGTTGTAACTGGCCGCCACTGTCGATCACACGAATGCCTTGATCGTCCCAGCGGAGCATATCGCCGGCGGACAGCGTAACCGCCGCCAGCGTCACGTCCGTTGCTTTGTCGTGCGTGAACGTGACCGTGACGTCGGCCGTGTCGGCGTTGTAAACGAAAACGGAGCGAACGTCGCTTTCCAGTTGCGGATCGTTGGCCAAGGTGACCGCCGTCGCTCCGTTCAAACTGCCGCTTTTGCTTCCATTGACCAGATAAGTCGGGTTGGTGGTCGCGGCGGCTCCGCCCATCACGGCGGTCAGTCCTTCGCCGGCCTTGAGGTGAACGACTTGCGCATGGGTTTCAGCGGCGAGAACCAGCGCCGCGATCGCCGCGGCGATCAGGAAAAAGCGTTTCATGGGTGGTTCCTTGTTGATGGCTGAGCGAAGTTGTTTCCGGACGTCGAAGGGCTTAGCTGAAGCTGGGCAGTTTCACGTCGACCGAGCATTCGAGGATGTCGAACGTCGGCGTTCCGACGCCGCTGGCTTTTTGCAACTCGAACAGGAACTGCACGCCGGCGCTGTATTGCGACAAGCTGAAGCGGCTTCCCGTGGCAACTCGGCGATGGCTTCCCAAGCTGTTGCTGGCCGTGAAGTGCAGATTGCTCTTGCGTCCCAGCGACAACGAAGGCGGATCTTGCGAATGAATCCCGCTGGCGAAGTCGATCCCGTAATGAAAGTAGTTGGCCGCTGCGGGAGTCACTCCGGTGGCAATGTCGTTGACGTCGGTCGTTCCGTCGTCGCTTTCGCAGACCAGGGCGTTGGATCCGTCCATGCGGAACCAGGCATGGGCGGCCACGTTGTCCAGCGTGTTATTGCGGGCCGAGGCGACGCCAAAGACGACGTCTTCGGTCGCGCCGATCGCCGATGCGCGGGCGATAATGTCGACGCGCTGAATGTCGTCGACGTCAAAGGGCAGGACGTCGCCCATATAGAGCGCCGCGCGTTGCACTTCGTCATCGGCGGTAAGGGCCAGCCGCATGGCTCCGTCGAGCGCCTGCACGGTGGGAGTTCCCCCCGTGCCGACGACCAGGCTGCAAAAAGCGTCTTCGCGGCTGGCGACGGCCGGCGGCGCGTGCGCGCCACGGAAGTGGTACGTGTACTGTCTGGTTTGTTTGGACATGGTTTTCGTCCTGTTGTTGGTCTTGGTGGTTGGGTCGCTTCGCGGTCACGCCACGGTACGGTTACGCTCCAGTGCCGGCGTTGCGAACGGCGTAGCGCCAGTTCTTGACCGCCGTGGCGATCGCGCCGGTGATACTTGTCCAGGTCGTTTGCCGTTCGGGGTCGTACCAACGCTCGCGCCGGCCCCCCTCACCCATGCCGTTGAAATAGCCGCGGATGATCGTCGCGGTTCGCAGGTTTTTGGGTTTTCGAAATCCGTAGTACAAGATGTTCGACGTGCGCCGCAGTTCGCTTTCGCTGAGGATCTTGACCTTGTCGCGGAAGATGCCGACATTGCCAGTCGTGTTGGCCGCCTTGGGTTCCAAGATGTTCAACGGCGCGAAGGTTCGCACGGCTTCGTGTTCGGTCGTGCCGGTCGGGGTAAAGATCGTATCCAGGGATCCCCGGACGCGTTTTTCGGTGTCGACACCCTTGATGTCGGCGTACAGTTCTTCCATCGCGCCCCATTCGGTATCGCTGGGCGGATTGCCGGCGGCTCGATCGTTGTTGCCCAGCGTCCCGCCGCGATCGCTGAACAGCAGATTGCCATCCAGTAGCGCCGCGTTGCCGGTCAAATGCTCCAGGCACAAGCGGTTTTGAGTCGCTCCCCAGGCCTCTTGCAAGCCGAGCATACCCTCGGCGAAGGCGTTGAGATCGTCATTCGCGATAAGCTCGACGGTCCAACCCCATTTGTTGGCGAACCTCTGCAGGAAGATGTAGGAAAGCACTTCCTCCGCGATGCCGATCTGTTGGATTTTTTCGTCGTCTTTCACGACGTCCAGTTCTTCCATCGTGCCGCGATTGATCAGCGGAGCCGGTTTGTAGTCGTTCAGTCCGGCGGGCAAAATGGCCGTGTATTCGGGATAGCTGAACTCGTCGAGTTCGATCGTATCGAGATACTTATTGGCCAAATTGGAAAGGATGTTGGGGAAGTCGCCAGGCCGCGAAGCCGGTCCGCCTCCGGTGGCACCGATGTAGTGCCGTTTTTCTTTTTCGCTGTAACTGGTGACCCGTTGCGTTCCGTTCATTTCCATCGCGTCGCGGACCATCATTTCACGATCGCCGAACAGGTCGACGTTTTGCCCGCGGCGCATCTGCAAGCACTCGCCGGCGATGGCCCACAACGGCTTGCGCACCAGGTTCTCAGCCGATTGGCTCAGTGGAGTCGCTCCGCCGCTGGACTTGTAAAGCAGCGCATCGACGGCGTCGATCGTGAAGCGGTCGCTGCCCTGGCCGGTAACATTGACGCGGGTCGTGTTGAGCGGTGGTTCGGCGTTGGACATGGCCTTACCCCATTTCTTCGTGGCTTGTTGAGGGGTTTCGCCGCGATTGAAAGCGGCAGTGACCATCGAATTGGTGATCACCGTGCGGTTGGCGACTTGGTTCAGCAGACGGCCGCTGGCGCGCAAATTGGCCAAGCGATCGAGTTCCTGCTGACGGATCTCTTGGCGAGCTTCGGCGTATTCCGCAGTCCGCACGCGTTGGGCACGCGACTCGGGCGTGTCGTCGTCGCCTTCGGAATCGGGAACCGGATCGTCCCCTTCCGCGCCGAGGTCGTCGTTATCCTCTTCGTTGTCGAGGTCGTCATCGTCCGACGGGATCGGATCGTCTTCGCCGTTGTTCTCGGGATGCTCTTCGTCGTCCATGTTGTCCGGTTCGTCGTCGTTGTTTTCCGGTTTGTCGTCGTCCATGGCTTGCGGGCCTTGGAGCTGCCGCAGTTGCTTGTAGACTTCGCCCATCGTCCGGGGCATCTTCACTCCGAACAGGCCGAAGTACATTTTGAGCTTGGCGAAAACCGCCTTGTCGTCGACGTTCGCCGAGTTCAAGAGGCCCATCTTCTTCATGAGTTGCTTGATCTTTTTCATGGTGCTGTTGCCTGTTGAAGAGCGGCCGCTCACCCGGGACCGTTCTCGCATGGTGTCGCGTCGAGGGGTGGGTGAGCGGCCGTTGGAATTGGAAGGCGCGGAGGCCGACGAAGTGGTGGTGATTTGTGCGATGGCTGATTCCAAGTCGGCGACCGTGCCGTCGATCATGCCTCGCTTGAGGGCCAGCGGAGCGATGTAGCTTTCGCCCTGGCCAAAATCCTGTAAGACCTTGTCGCGGCCGACGGCGCGGAACCGCGCGACGTCGGAAATGAACGGCTGGCCAAAGCTGTCGACGAACTCTTGCAACGACTTGGTCGATTTGTCGGTCAGCGGCTCGTAGCTGTTGCCGTATCCCTTGGCCGGCGACTCGGCATTCGTAAAGACGGTGAACTTGACGCCCCATTCCTCCAACATCTTGCTCGATTCGACGTGGGGGTAGATCGTGCCGATGCAGCCGACCAGCGAATCGGGCGTGGCCAGGATCTTTTGGCAGGCCGAAGCGATGTAATAGGCCGCACTGCACGCGCCGCCTTGCACGTAAGCGATGATCGGTTTCTTTTCACCAAGTTGCTTGACCAGGTCGGCGATGCGTTTGCAGCCGATCGCTTCGCCACCTGGCGAATCGACGTACAGCACGACGCGGCTGGTCTTTTCATCGGCGGCGGCATCTTTGAGCGAGGTTTCGATGCCGGAGTAAGTGCTGCTGTCGGTGTAGTACGAAAACCAGTCTTCGTTTTCTTGCAGCACGCCGACGACGGGGATCAAGGCGATGCCCGTGCCGTTGACTTTCTCGGCGGCCATGTCGATGGTCGAAGCCAGGTTCTTGACGGCGTTCAGGTCGCGGTTCTCCATGGCTTCTAGAACCGATCCGACGAAACTCGGATCGAGGTTCCAGGGCCGTCCGGAAAACGTGCTGCGCAGTTTCGACAACGTGCGGCGATCGGATTGGCGGCTAGGCATTGGGCATACCTCCCGCTTCGACTGTCTCTCGTTCGACTTCGTCGCCGACGGCACCCGCCTCTGTTTCTCCCGTCGAGTTTTTCGAGAAGTCGAGCGATACGTTCAGCCGCTTCATGATTCGCCGCTCGGCGCTGATCTGGATCAGTTGACGCATCCAATGGACGTTTCGCCGAGCGCAGGCCTCTTTGTAGGTCGACAGGCCGGATCGCAAGAGCGTGACCACGGCTTCGGTTTCGCTGCGCGGATCGAGCAGCCCGCGGCCCGGGCCGATCGCGTCGAAGCGCTGATAGGTTCGCTGCCGACGAAAATACTCTTTTGGAGTGACGCTCTTAAACAGACCGACCGCCGCGGCCGCTCGGTTGAAATCGCGCCGGACGGGCAAGGCGACGTGGTGGCCAAACCATTGCTGCAGCGCGCTGATGTGGACGTCTTCGTCCATCTTGGCCGCGCGGGTCGAGCTGAAGTTGGTCGACGCATAGTCGCCGGTCAGCGTGTAGTAGCTGATACCAGCTCCCCCCGCCGTGTCGCGGTCGATGACCTTCAGAAAGGCGGGCGCGTTGGCGTTGGGCCGATCGGAGCTGACCATTTCGATCGACTCGCCGGGACCAACCACTTGGGCCATCGGCGAGTTGCCGACTTGATATTTTCGCCCGCGATTGTCGGCGATCAGGTCGTCGAGGTCCGGAGCGAATTGGCCCGCCCCCTTGTCCATCAACTGGGCGACTAGAATAAAGGCAGCTCCCAGCGCCGCCGAACGGATTTCGCTATCGGTGTAGCTCTGCCGATCGAACGTGCTGTCGCCGATGGCGTCGAACCAGCTAATTCCCAGCGAGGCGCTCGGGCGATGGAAAAGAGCCAGGTCGATCACTCGATCGGCCGGAATGCGTGCGCGGCGCTGGCCGACACCAAACGCCTGGCCCGCTCCGCCGAGCATGCTTTGCGAGGTGCCGAAAAACAGATCGTGCGGATGGTCGAGGAAAAAGTGATAAGCGACCACGCGGTTATGCGCGTCCAATTCGACGCCGCCGACGATCTTGTTTTCTTCATCCGAAAGCGGCCGGTCGAACGTCGTGTCGAGCTGGTCTCGCTCCAAGATCTGATAGGCGAGCGGAACCAGGTCGAAATCTTTTTTCATCGAGCGGACCAGAAAGCCGTTGCCGACTTGTACGCATTCGCCCATCGCCATCCGCTGCAGATCGGTCCAGTTGAGCCGGCCTTCGACGTCGATTTGCTTTTCGTCGTTGGCCCATTCGGTGAACAGATCGTCGCTTTCCAAGGCGAACGTCAGTCGAGGCCCGAGTTGGCCGCCGTCGAGGAGCTGGTCGATCTCGGCTTCCACGATCGCCGTTTCGGTCGGATCGAAGGGCCAGCTAAAGGTTTGGAAACCTTGGCCAACCACCAAGTCGGTTAGCGCCCCCACAATGCGTTTGGCTTGTGCGTTGTTGCGGGCCAGGTCGCGAACCCGGCGGTGTAGCAGATCGTGGCTGCTGGCGATCGCCGCGTCGCCGCTGAACGGATAAGGCTGATAGGCGTCCCGAGGCGGATCTTTGCGGGCCAGGCGGAACGCTTCGGTCCAGCCTTGCGCGAGCAGTTTTTGCGCAAAGCCGCGCGAGCCGGGGCGGGCCGTTTTGGAGAACGCGTTTTTTAGCCAGTTGAACATGCGGATTTAGTATTCGCGGCCAAGCGGAAAGAAGACTTGCGGGTTTGCCGCGTTGGCGATTTCGTCTTCCAACTTGTTTTTCAATTTGTAAAGGTCGTTGATCGATAACCGGGTCATGGCCCGAGCGCCTTCCGACGCGGAGACGTTCTTGCCTTGGACGATCGATTGGATCGCCGTCAGTACGTCGTCGAGCAGTTCTTGATTGGTCGGCGCGGCCATTTATCCGCCTGGTCGCAACACGGCCACGTTCAAGCTGGTCACGCCCGAATAGGTGAGCTGCACGCGGCTGTTGGCGTCGTTGTAGGTGTCCTTGGGCCAAGGCCCCAGCACGCGGCTGCCGCCGGCGGGAATGACCGCCGTATGGTCGGCGACCGCTTTGCCATCAATGGTCTTGGTCGTCACGACCGTCAGAGTTATCGGGCTGGCGTCGCCGTTGTTGAGCCGTACGAATTCGATTCCCGTATTCACGAATTCGTCGCCGCCGCCGGCCGCGGCCGCTCCGGCGTCGTCGATACCGGCGCGGGTGATCGTGGTTGCTGCGAGTAGGGACATGATTTATTGGACCGTCAGGAAGGGTGAGCTGACCGAAGGCACGCTGAACACGCCGACCGTGACACTGGTCACGCCTGAATAGGTAAGCTGGATGTTGTTGCTGCTGTCGTTGTAGAGCCCTGTCGGAAAAGGTCCGATCACACGGCTTTCGCCGGCCGGGACGTCGACGGTTTTGTCGGCGACCGCTTCGCCGTCGACGGCAAGTTGCGTGGCGATCGTGACCGTGATTTGAGCGCCGCCGCCGTTGTGGATGCGGAAGAACTCCGCACCGGAGTTGGCGAATTGATCACCGCCGGCGTCCGCGGCGACTCCGGCGTCGTCGACGCCATCGCGAGACAAGCTATTAACGGTCAACGTGGGCATGTTGCGTTGCGTGAGTCGATCAAAGGTGAAATTCCTTTGAACTCTACGAACGTGTCCAGCGGACCGTTAAGCCGGCTTGTTACCCAATTGGGTATGGAATCTTGGAAAAAGGTCAACTGGTCCTAAGTTGGATGATTTACTGGTCTGTTGAGGAGCCCGTAGAATGCGAAAAAGGCAACCGCGCAGGCACGAGCCAAGTACGGACGAAAAGTAGCAATTCCGGATGAAAAGGAGGAGTCAATGAAGACTGACGAGACTGACAATCGCTTGTTGCGCTACTTGAGTGAGAGCTACGACTCAAACCAGGGGCGACTGTCGTTTACAGACGTGCAAGAAGCCATTGGACCAATCAACCTAGGTGACCTACAGGAGCGGCTTCGGAGATACCAAAAACACGGCTTGACGGAACGATTCACAAGCCACAGTTTCATACCGACGTCGAAGATCATGGAATATCCCCCGCGACCAAATTACAGAGAAAAGTTCAACGAGTGGTGGAACGCAT
Source organism: Planctomycetota bacterium (assembly GCA_029259935.1). The sequence continues at coordinate 15,416 of JAJDEH010000359.1, read as the reverse complement.
CGCCTTGGCGATCGAGTTTGATGATACTAGTCGCGTTCCTCCCCATTCTCGCGGCTATCGCTACGCTGATTGGATTCGTCTTAGGATGATTCGATTCTTGTCTCAGTACCCAAACAACGCATCGCAAGACGATTCCAGCGACTGAGTGCAATGGCCGAAGTCGTCGGAGCCGTTGAGTTGCTGGCGAAGGCGTTCGCGTCGAAGTTGTTGGCGAAACTGCTCGCGCCGAAGATCCTGCCGGAATTGCTCGCGGCGAAGCTGTTGCCGAAATTCATTTCGAAATTCCAATGCGTTCAGTTCAGCGTTCAGCCGCTCGTTTCGCAGTTGTTGCGAGCGCAGGCGTTGGACGTCGCGGAAGTTTCGGATTGCTTGGCCGAATCCGAATCCGCCGCCTTGGGCGGGCGTGGCGATCGCCAGCGCCGAGAGTGCGACTAGTGCCAATAGGATGGGTCTCATTCGTCTTCTCCTTCAAGGGTCAAGAGTTCTTCCAGGGCCGCCCCCTGTTGTTTCTCTCGGATTAGTTTTTCGATGACGGACTTCATTTCCGCCGGCGGGTCGGCCTTGCCCGATAGCCAGCGCATGACCTTCGTAATGTGCGAAGCTTCCAACGGCGAACCCGCGCCGACGAACAGGCCGCCGCGTGGGGATCCCAAATTCGTGCCGTGACAGCTTGCGCAGTTGGCTTTGATGATGGGCAGCTCGTTGGTCAACGGTTCGGTGTTCTTGCCGCCTTGCCTCAAACCCTCACGATACGCCTTGAATTCTCGGAAACGCGCCTCGGTCTTGAGGAACTCGAGATATTCCGGATCGTTGGCGACTTCGTATTTTTGCGCGGCGATTCGGCTCAAGTTCTCGCCGACGGCGTGATGAAAATCATTGTGGAAATCATCGTGATGAGCGCCGTGCCGAAAGTTGGTCCGGTGTTGATGGTGCCCGACGCCGCGGTGACCACGAAAGAAATTCTGGCAGCCGTGGCCGGCTTGCAGCGCCAGCGGCGACAAAACTACCAACAGCATGGCTAACCTGATCATTGGATTACTCCGTCCGCCTTGGCGTAGCGCAAGGCTTTCAAGATGTTTCGATATTCGGACTCAAAGCTCGTTCGACGCATCGCCCGGCCTTGGGCCAGCGTGGCGACTCGCGCGCCGAGGTCGTCATAAATGTTCGTGGCGTGGCCGATGGCCAACTTGAGATCGGCCTCGCTGTATCCCAGCTCGTGAGCCGCTTGCCCGAGCGTCACGTCGGCGTCGTAGAGGGCGAACACCTGTCGGAACTGTTTGGCGTTTTCGGCAATCTCCAGGCCGTTGCAGAGCTGGACGCCGGCCGCGAATAAGTTCGTATCGCTTTCCATGGCGGCGACGACGTCGCCCAGGTGGAATAGTTCGGCCTGCTCGGCCTTGCGTTTGTCTTGGGCGTACAGCCGATACCCGGCCGCCAACGATTCACGTCGTTCGTTGACGGTCGGCTTTTTGAGGCCACCGTTATGACAAACAATGCACGCGCCGAAGTTCTGGATTTGGGTCACACCGCGAAAGTTGGTACCACCGTTGACGATGTTCGCGGGAGCGATCGTTTGGCGAACTCCCTTGTCGTCGCAAAGCAGGCAATCCATCAACACGCCGCGGGCGTGCGTTTCAATGCTGACTTTGGGCATGCCGACCAACCACTCTTCGGCGTCGTGGTCGAAATTGTTATCGGGATGTTCCAGCGGATCGCTATCGCGGTCGATGATTGCCGAGTCGCGCGTGCCCCAAGCCCAACTTCTTTTCGCCGTGGGCCGGTTTTCGATAAACCGTTTCTTGGCCACCCCGACTCCGCTGTCACCTTCGTTGTAGCCGAAGTGATCTTCTTTGTTATTGGCCACCTTCCAAAACTTTAGAAACTGGTCGCGAGTGAACTTGTCGTCGCCGTAGAGCAACAATGGGCGGGCGTTGCTGTTCGATTCGTCGCCCAGTTGCACGACCAGCCAATCGCTTCGAATGATCAGCGGCAGACGGGCCGTTGAATAGGGATACTTGGCAAGCACCTGGTGGAAGTCTTTGTAGTTCCATCGCAGGTCGCGGAGGTCGATGTAGTACAGGCCCGGGGCCACGCGCCGGGGCGTGCAGCGTTCGATGATCTGTTGCGAGCTGCTGCTGGCGATCGTGAACCGCGACTGATTGACCAGCGCCGCTTTCGACTCGCCATCGATGGCCGACGTTTGTCGTATCGTGACGTAATAGATGTAGCCGTATTCCTTGGGCGCGAAGTGTTTGGCCCGATGGGCTCGCGCGGCGTCGGATTGTCCGCCACCGAGGAGTAGCGACGCGATGAGGATTGCGGCTTGCATTAGACGATTCATGCGACTTCTTTTACGATTCCATCGGGGACGAAAACCCACACGCCCTTTTTCTTTTCCATGTCGGGCGGAGGCGGAGTTAGCATCGGGTCGCCGTACTTCATGCGGCTTTGTGGGATGTCCCAATTGACTTGGGGGGATCGGATGCGGCTGACCGTCGGAGCCATCAAGTTGCGGCTTCGTTGGGGCGCGTGGCCGAGGCCGATCGAGTGGCCGAATTCGTGAGTTAGCACGCGCAACAGATCCATCGTGCCGTCGATCGGGTTTTTGGCGTGGACCCAGTCTTCGCCAACGTCGACCCAAACCGTCAACGCTTTCTTTCCGCTGCACGGTAGTTCCGCCTCGGCAAGGATTCCGCCGCGGCCGTCGATGTCGCGCGTCGTGATGTTGATGTTGGCCCGGCCGCGCGTTGTCTTGTGTTCGAAGCGAATCCCGCATTCGGCCTCCCACTGGCCGAGCGCCATGCGGCAGGTTTCTTCGTAGTCGCGCCGCGGAAACTTGGCGATCGGCTTTTCGACCTTCCAAGTAACAATCTGTCCCCGCGGCCACTGGCACGCTTGCCGATTCAGGCTCGCCTTGGTGGCGCAGAAGAACGTGTCTAACTGTTTCGTTTTGGCTACCATCTATACGCGAATCTCCCAATCGAAAACGCCAGCTCCAAGAACTCATAAGCCGCCCAGGAAATGACGGCGGCGAATAGGAAAGCTCTCACGATTCACCACGGTTTGAGTTTTCGGCCGTCATCGGCGCGGGGGTTGGCCGTCGGCGTGACGTAGGTGCGCCCCAGCAGAGCGGCGAGCAGTTGCCCGCTGCCGACGATGGTCGTCAGGATTCCCGCCGTCTGTGCGGGAGTGACGTCGAAACCGAAGACGACGATCGCGGCGATGAGAATTTCGACAAAAGCCGCGATCGCCTGGAACGTGACGACGGGCTCTTTCTGGATCGCGACGGCCATCCTCTCTAACAGGGAGGCCACCGTCTCGACAAAACGTTTCCACATGGCAGAGGCTCACGATCGGATTCGATCGACGCCACACCATTTGAACTCTACGAACGTGTCCAGTTGCCGGTTAAGCCGCCTGCTTACCCAATTGGGTACGGAATTTCAGAAAAACTCTCGACTTCGAGTCTGTGAAATGCTACATTACCTAACATCGCATTATGTCATTGAAATGGGAGCCATCGCGATGCCCACGATGCTTAAGATGGAGATGCAAATCGCAGAGTTTCTCAGTGCAGCTCAGAAAGGGGGCGGATTTTCGCGGACGGCGAATAAAGTCCTCCGACTCTTTGACTTTCACGAACCCGTGGAAAAGATGCACGAACTTGAAGTGACGTTTTACCGTGAATACATGAAGATCTATTTTTCCACCTCCGGATCGCAAGGCGGCGTGTATCAAACGAAGCCTTGCTCATCTGAGAATATTGCACTTGCTTTCGGTTACATCGCGGGAGTGCAGAGCGAAAGAAGGTCAACTGAGCGACAAGAGTGGAAAATGCACTCGTTCTGGGACTTAGTCGCCAGAGCATTACCACCGGGATGCCGGCGAAACGGGTTCGATCCGGCGTACGAGGACCACAAACGCGAACACCTGATGGACTATCATTCTCGGTTTCCGGGAACGTGGAGTCGAAGATGGTTGAATCTGTGCTTTCACTGGAACGCTGCATTGATGGTACTGGAAGCCGCCCAGGCATGGGTTGCTATGAAGCTTTTCATGTGGGTTCAAAGTGTTCTCAGTTGGTTTATTTGAGTCGAGTCACTATGGTCACGGATGCGAATGAGCGAGGTCGCGAATGGGATTACCATCTATTACTGAATTGCAATTCTTCATCCTGAGCGAGTTGATGTCCGGTGAGAGCGCGGGGCATGAATTGCGGGCTGCGCTAAAGAAGGAGGGCGTTCGAAGGTCCGGGCCAGCATTCTACCAACTCATGGCTCGGCTTGAGGAAGGGAAGTACGTCACCGGTGAGTACAAGAGCGTGGAGATCGCTGGGCAGACAGTCCGGGAGCGGCGGTATGAACTGACCGGCGCGGGAAAGCGAGCTGTTGCGGATTACGGACGTTTCGTTGCACGTCGATTGCCGAATCTGGGAATTGAAGGTTAAGAGTCCTGTCTCTGAGAGGTTTGCGACATTATGTCAGATAGTGGATCGGACTCGCGCGTGAAATTCACTTCGGTGACGGACTCTGACGAATACAAGCGGATCGTTCAACGCTACGATCCGAGTTTACAAATGATCGAGAAGTTCCACCTGCGAATGATCCACCATTACCAAAACGGCGAATTTGCAAAAGCGATTATGGTTGAACGCGAAATGAAACGATATTGCGGGCAAGGGTCTCGTCGAGCGGATCACGAAGGGACGGTTGTCCATGGCCAACCAGGTCCGCACATCCACTCTGAGCTTGTAGAATGGTTGGTGAGGCTGCTTCCCGCTTTTGCGAAGAAGAATGGATTTGACCCTGCCTATGAGGATTTGAAGCGTGAATCACTTACCGCACTGGCGGCGGGACGTTGCCCACGAAAGGTGATGCTCGCGTTTCATTGGAAATCGTTGCTGCTTATTGGCCAAAGTATTGTTTCGGGAGCGTTGAGTCCGATCACACATTTCATTTTCAAAGCGCTCTCACATCTCAGGTGATTGTGCGCCTCGGTTGCCTAGGCTCAGATTGGGTGAAAATCATGTTCGGACTCGGTTACTGGGAGATGATCATTCCCGCGCTGCTGCTGGTTGCCATGACGGTCGTACTCGTGCTGGTTATTAGAAGCCGTCTTGGAAGATGACCACGCCAGCCCCACGACGTCGACAGCCAGAGCAACACCACGATCATGGGGCGGGAGGTTCGTCGACGCCGTTGGTTTTCGGTTCGTCTTGTGCCTCGTCGGCGGGTTCTTCATTCCCGACGGCCGGGTTAGCCGTTTCGGGGAACGATTCGTCAAGATCAAGGAGTTCAGCTTCCACGACACAATACCGATGAGGCTCGGTGGTTTTATTCGCGAGCCACCAATCGACACCTTCGCGAGTGTGGCAAACGCCGGCGATCACTGCGGGCATCTCTTGCTTACTGACGATAACAAACATGGTTTTCTCCCTTGAAGAGTGGGGGTGTGAAAAAGAATTGGCCTACAGTTTTCCGGTTTGGTTAAGCCGAGCTTCCAGCAGCGCCGGTGTGGGCTTGGGTAAGAGACGGCTGCCGCAGTCGACGCAAACTAGGATCACCTTGGTTGCATCGCTCGCTTCGTCGTCGACTTGGCACGGTTTCTTGCAACGGCATCGCTGGCAGTAAGTCGGCTCGACCGGCACCGCGCGTTCGACGCGCTGACTGACTCGCTTGCCGGTTTCCTTACAGCCTTGCACGCGGCAACGATAGTGGGCTCCGGGCTGGTCTTTCTTGGGTCCGCTGTATTGCTTCATGCGACAGAAGTGCCGCGGGCAATACGGCGTGCCGTCCGTGTCGCTCGGCACCGCTTTGCTTGTGACAGTGTCGGCCGTTGGACCTATCAGCGTGTCGCCCGTTGGATCTTGCTGGCTGGGATCGTCTTTTTCTTTCGTGCCGTCCTTGGGTTTGTCTTTCGGATCGTCGTCGGGGTCGAACCCCATTGCCTGGTTGGCCTGATTGGTCATGGAACTTTCTTTCTGGGGAACGCTACACACGGTGCTTCCGTTGCGGGGAACTCAGATCCTCTTTCTTCGCGGCGACGAACCGAGGCGATCGAGACACCGCCTCGCTGATTCGTGATCCATCTCAACGCCCAGCTTTCGCGCTAGAGCTTGTAACTCTTCAGGAGTCATTGGCATCGACATCGTCTGGATGGATTCCGTCTCCGTCGCGGTCGTTCAAAATGTCATCGATACATTTCCGCAGACCGCGCAGGTCGCGTCTGGTCAATTGGAAGTTGGACGTGGACCGTCGCAACTCTCTACCAACGATAAGTATCAGCCGGACAGTGTCGGGATCGCCGTCGTCTCTCGAAATCAGATAGTGAAAGTCGTCCTCCTCGGAGACTCCACTGAAGCCCGGGGTAAGCGGATTCTCGCTCATGATTTGGATTCTCGTATTTCGCGTTGGGCTTGCTTCTCGTTCCTTCTCCAAGTCTGTTCGAACCATAAGTCGAAGCAGTTGATAAACGACCATTCGAACGACCACTCGGAGCAAATCGGCTTGCGACTAGCGCCCGATTTTGGTCTTGTCGATGTAGCGCATCCTGACGGAAGTGCCGGGGTTTCGCGGACCACACCAACGAGTTCCGAGTTTCCGTCATCATCGAACTGATAGAGTTTGCCAAACGGAGCGGAGAACATTACCTGGCTCCAATGTCGGTTGGTGGTTTGGTGGTTTCGATGCGAGGTGGGCTGGCTTGGGTTTTGCCTTGCAGCCATTGGTTCCAATCGTGTTCGTTCCAGCCGATGTCGCCGACGACCATTTCGGCGGCCGCCGTGGCGTAGATCTCGCAGTCCCAATAGTCGACCGGGATGCGGCCGTTCTTGGGTGCCCACACGCCGCGTTTGCCCTTCTTCGGATCGTACTCGACGCGGTAGGCGAAGTTGGTCACTTGTTCCAAGTACTCGCGCCCCTTGGCCAACACGTCGGCCGTCAGCCACCAGGATCCGAGGCCGCCGGGATGGCCGGCCAGGCAGTCGGTCAGATCGCTGTAGAAGGGATAGACGCAAACGCCCCACAAGTGCAGACCGCCTTCGTACTGCTCGCCGCGGCTGTTGTTTTCCACCAGGCTGTGACGGAAGCGGACGTCGGGGCTGACCTTGTGGTCGCCGCGAATGTTGCGGACGCGGCCGGGTAGCAGGTGTTCCAAGTCGTTCATGCCGGCCAGGAATCGATCGACCCATTCTTCGGGCAGCGTCCGCATCCAACGGTGGATTTGCATCGGCAGGTGGTTGGTGTCGATGTTGCCCAAACGGACCGCCAGGTCGCTCTTGCCGAGCGGGTTGGTCGCGGGGCGGCCGTCTTCGTCGACGATTGCGAAGCGGCGGCGTAAGACTTGGTTTTCGACTTCCAGCAGATCGCTATGGATGCCGTTCTTTTCGAGTTCCGGATAACGGGTGATCCAGCCCCAATCGATGTGGCAGCTTGTTTTGCCGGGTGCCCAACCGCGAACCGTATAGCGCGACCCGTTGGCGTCTCCCTGCTTGTCGATGCCCGACGTGAGAAACCAGACCCAATCGGGAACGGTGCCGCGCAAATTCTTGCCGGCGGCTCGTTCGCCGAGCGTCTTCCAATTGGGCACGCGGGTTTGGGGCCGGTAGCTGAGCGCCAATCGGTTGCCGTAGAAGTCGCGCTTGATGCCCTTCTTGACGTGCCGCAAGTAGTCTTCGGCCAGCGTTCCGAACGTCTCCGAGGGCGAATGGATTCCCCACAAATGAAAGCCGACCCTTTCCGAGGGCTCGCGGATCGGCTCGGGGTCCTTGTCCGGATCGAAGCCGAACGGATACCAGTCTCCGCCTTCGATCACGAACTGCTTTTGCGGATCGGTGATCTTGCATCCGGATTCACAAACATAGTAGGCGTGCTGGCGAGCTTGCGCGGGCTCCATCAGCTCGGCACCGTCGCCGCCGATTATGTTCATGGCTTTGCGCGTGAGTTCGATTCCGCCGCGGCCGGCGAAGGGACCTTGTTTGTGCTGGAAGAAGCGGGCCTCTTGCTTGCGGCGGCAATGCGGGCATTCGAAGTGCCAACGCCAGCGGGCATCCTGCAAGGACTCTTCGTCGCAGACGGTCGACGGCCATTCGCTGGGGGACGACTCGAAGAAGTGCTTGTAGGCGAAGACGTCCTTGGTGCGTTGCTTGCCGGCCTCGACCGGATCGCCCGCTTTGGGGTCCGAAGCGCGGTAGACGTCCAGCTCGGTAAACCACACGTAGTAGCAGGGCTTGCCGCGTGTCCGTTGTCGGCTGCCTGCCCACGCCAGGTGAATGGCCATCGAGCCGAGGTCGATCTCTTGCAAGTTCCACTTATGCTCGCGCGGGCAGGTGAGGCGGCGGAACTTCTTGAACTTGCGCGACTCTTGCACGATCAAGTAGATTCGATCGCGGACCTTCTTGGCCTCCAACTCGTCAGGAACCACGAACATGCCGGGGCCCGGGCGGAACTCGGCCAAGTAGAGGGCCACGCCGAACAACAGCGAAACGGTCTTGTGAACTTGCGTCGCCGCCGGCATGGCCAGCGATCGGCACCGCGGGTGGACCGCACACCGTAAAGGAAACCGCCACCAAGGGGAGTCGGCAAACGTGAAGGGGCCAACACGCGATTCGAGACGGACGCCGCGATCGCCGGGCCCGAAGCGCAAGTTCTCTTCGAGCCAATCGCAGATGGGCGGCGGATCGACCGGTCGCCATTCATTGGCCAATCGGCCGCGCAGCCTGGCGAAGTTATCGCCGGCGGCTTTCGTGATGGTTTCGGAAAGGTCTACCACGTTTGGTCTAACTTCCCTTTCGGCCGAGCATCAAACCGATGGCGACCACGATCAGGCCGGCGGTCGCTTGAACAGTGATGAAGTACTGAAAGACGGTCATAGGTTCGCTTGCTCTTTGATCGCGTCGTAGACTTCTTTCCGATGAACGGGAATATCCTTGGGCGCGTCGATCCCTAGCCGGACTTTGTCGCCGCGAATCTCAACTAGCGTGATCACGATGTCGTCGTTGATGACGATCTGTTCATTCTTCTTTCTCGATAGGACTAGCATCCTTTTCCTTCCCGTCGTGGGTGAATTCTTGAGCGAGGGCCATGCAGTCGCGGACAATTCGATCGGCGCTGGCTAAGGCCCGCGCGCGGATTTCGCTCCAATCTTTTTCTGCCGGCGGCTTTTCCGGCAGTTCGCGGTCGAGCAATTCCGGAAAGGTTTCGAGAGTAGTGACGAGCGTGGCGGCAAGCTGCAAATGAAACCTCGCGACATCGTCCGCCAATAGGATCTCCCCTTTTTTCTTGGCCAGCTCGATCGCTTGGGTTTCCTTAGCGAGCCGCTCACGCTCAATTTTTTCTTGCAGCAACTCCGCACGAAGCGAACCCATCGAACCCGCGCCGTCTTCATCGCTTTCGCGAAATTGGCCCAACTGATTGCGGCGGCAGAAATTTTGAACCCCATCCGAATCCCAGCCGTCTGCGCCTGAGTCAGGAAAGTCGTCGAATTTTCTCCGCCACTTGTAGATGGTCGACTCGCCGACACCACAAAAATTCGCCAGCGCCGCGACCGTCGGCAGTTTTTCAGATTCAGCAATTTCGCGCTCTCGCCCTAATTTTCAAAACTCGATATCCAGCCATTCCACGCGGCATTGCGTCCTTGCGTCTGGTGCGGAGTGTCTCCGGAGGACCCAAGGGGGTGGCTACTTCAATGCGTTTTCCACACTCGCGACTCGCGTTTCGATCTTGTCAAGACGTTGGGACACTTTGCCGTCGGTTTGGTCGTCGCCCAGCTCTCGGGTTATCCGCGACTGCAGTACCGCGAACTTTTTTGGGTCCACGGTTCCGCGCGAAACCAACGTCGCGAGTTTGCGTTCCACCGTGATTGCCCATGGAATCGCGCCAACGCCGAGCAGCGTGAGCAGAACCAAAACACTGATGTTCAACCATTCGACTGCGGTCATTGCCTCGACTCCCATCGGACATCAACAACCAGCCTGCGACCGCTTTGCAAGATCGATTCCGCCACTGTCTGAAAGACGGCTGCGAACAGCGCCAAGCCAACCGCCAACGACAGCAGCACGTGAGCCACGGCATGTTGACCAAACTTTCGAACTGACTTGGCGAATTGACGCATGGAATTAAAAAGGCTGTGGTCGACTCACAGCCCATGCTTGCTACCTGCGAAAGTAACGTCGTAGCGGCCCTTGGAATGATCACGTACCGCCAAGCGTCGACGAGCGGCGCTACCAGGCCACGAAGTGACACAACACCACGACGGAGAAAGGACTCCAGAAATACAACCGAGTCCGCCATCTGCAAGACGGCGGTTTCGTAAGAGGTTGGCGCAGTGGTCCGCCTGGCGGCTCGGTTGTCCTACCCGCGTAAATCGTAGAGCATGTAGTACTATCGTCAAATCGATTGGCTATTTCAGCGTCGATAGGGCCATCAAGTCGAGAGGACTCATGGACACCCGACTAACCGATTTCATTCGCGATCTTCCCATCGGCGATACCGTTCGATTCATGCGGCCGGATGAGCGGTCTCTGTTTGTCGAGCGTGAGCGCGCAGGAAAACTGCACGGGAAACGACTCGAAATCTCCGAAGTTGCGGACGCCTATATTTTGGGCGACTTCGACGTGATCGCTGAGACCATCGAAGATTTGGGAGAACGGCTCAAGTACTAGATTTGCATCAAGCCCGATCTAAGATTGACACATGACAGCAATCGCGGGAATCGTTGAAGAGGGCTCGGTTTGGATCGGAGGCGATTCCGCCGGCGTTGGCGGGATGTCGTTGCAAACGCGATCTGATCCAAAAGTTTTCAAGAACGGCGAGTTCGTAATCGGGTACACAACTTCGTTTCGGATGGGCCAGATTTTAGAGCATCATTTGACCGCTCCGCCCCCTTACGAGGGCGAACATGGGATCGGTTACATGATCAAGCGATTCATCCCGACCGTGAAGGACGTGTTGTCTAAACACGGATTCCAGACCGTCAAAGATGGTCAACACTCGGGCGGAACGTTTTTGGTTGGCTATCGGGGCGAGTTGTACCAGATCCAAGACGACTACCAAGTGGCCCGCATTCGCCAGACGTACCATGCGTGCGGCTGCGGTCAGGATCTGGCGCTAGGCAGTTTGCATTCAACCGAGGCGTTTGATTTGAAGCCGCGCGACCGGATCACGATGGCGTTATCAGCGGCGGCCGAGTTTAGCGCCGGCGTCCGCGGACCGTTCCACGTGTTACGTGCGGGGAGTTGAAAAGCGGCGGCCCCGACGTATGCTAGCACCCACGGAAGATTGCTCGGCGCACGGTGGCCCGCTCGAAACCACAAACGAAAAGCCAATGAGCAGTCTCCCGCTTCCCGAGCCCCGCCGATCGGCGAACCCCTTGCCGCAAGCCCTCCTCGACCAGGCGGCCGCCCAGCAGGCCGTAGAAGCCCGTCAGCAGCTCATCCGCCGCTACGCCCGCAACGCCGACGTGATCGACTGGTGTTGGTCACCAGACGACGACGAGCTGCAATTCCGAGTCTATTTCGAATTCGAGTCACCATCACACCTGACGATCCACGGCGCGCAGCTCATCACAATCAACGAAGCGGCCCCCACCATCCAACAACAAGCCCACCAAGAAGCGGAATTCGAACTCGACCTAGAAGAACGCGGCGATGCCTGGGAAGAACTTACCAGCCATCTGTGGGCTAACCTGGCGGATCGCTAAGCCCAGCCTGCTCAATGTACCGCTCCTTAATGGCTTGGATCATTGCCTCTTTGATATCCATCAGCAGGTCCATCGCCTGCTGGTGTTCGACGGCTCCCGTCCCGTGCAACCGCTCGCTTGTAGTGGCGATCGCATCGAGCAACTCCGAGCCACCCGGCATTTCGGCGCGGATGGCTCGGTTGATTGCGGTTTTGACGTTGCCGCCGTAGATGTCAGTCAGTTGCCGCATCGGGCATCTCCATACGGCAAACGGTTGGTTGGTCGGCGATCGCCGTTAGCCCTTGGGCTTCGAACCACGATTCGAGCATGATTGGATTGCCGTCAGTGATCAGCGCGAAGCCGTCGTGTTTGTTTTTCACGGCGGGCGGGTCGTCGGGTTGCAACGTGTACGATAACCGCCGAAACTGCCACCCATCGCTTGCCGGCGATTCCGGATCGTGTGTCGTCCAAGTCGTGCGTTTGATCGCGCGGACGGCCTGTCCGGTCGCCATCTCAGCGAGCGTAACCAGAGCGACGACTGCGCCGGGGATGTCGTTGTCACTCAGCGATTCCAGTGCTTCGTGCTTGGCGTTTGCTTCGGCTGTTGCCATCAGTTTCCGGATTTCGTCCGCTGGTCTGCCGAGGATTTCCGCCAGCTCATAAATTCTATCTTCGCGAAATTCGTCCATCGTTTTTTCTCCCGGCCAAGCAACTCCGAGCCACCCGGCATTTCGGCGCGGATGGCTCGGTTGATTGCGGTTTTGACGTTGCCGCCGTAGATGTCAGTTGACCATTTCTTTGCCGTCGATTCCAAGCCATCTCTCCATGGCATCCTCGGCAGACGAGCAGTCGGTCCAATCGCTATCGCCGCCAAAAAAAATCCCGGCTCGGTCGACGCTGTAAATCATCTGGCCAGCAACGCCATCTTGATACCCATCATCTCCGATGCGGAAAACGCGGTAGGCTTCGTAGCCGCCTTCGTCGGCGATTACCTGCATCAGGTCGCCGGCCGTGATGTCGCTTGGGTCGATTTCTTGTAGCTGATAATCCATCGTTTTTTCTCCCGGCCCTTGACCAACGCGCTCAACAGAACTCCCCGATTGCTGGTGATATTCGATCACGTCGTCAATGACCTCATCTTCGGTCGCGCAGCGATCATCTAAGACGCCGTCGCCGTAAGGTTCGTCACGAGGTACAGCGTTAAACGTGCCGTCATCTTGGGTGATGTCGTAAACGGTCTCTTGCCCGGTCTCGACGTCGCGTACTGTAAAGCTATTCATCGTGTTTCTCCCGGCCCTTGGCCAAGTGTGGTTAAGATCGGCCAGCCTTTGCCAGCCATGTCCGAATTGTATATGATAGTATTCGGCGAGTCAACAAGAATCTTTGAGAGTTTTCCAAAATGAGAGAAAAAAAAAAGCCCGGCCGCGGGCAGCCCGTCCTGCATGGCGAAGGTAGCACGGTGCCCAAGTCGTACACGATCCCGGCCGAGCTTGCCGAATGGCTCGCATCGCGCGCCGAGCAACGAAACGTGAGCGCCTCGGCCGAGCTGACCAACATCCTCCGCCGCGCCCGAGCCAACTCGAAACGCTAACCGGACTGCCAAACGAGGGGCAGCTCGAAATTGCTTTTCGCCGCCGCGGCCCGAATGTCACGCGAGGCACGACAACGCCGCCCTCGCCGTCCCACCAGCCGCCACCCCACCAACCATCCTTGTCCCGCCAGCCACGACAAACGCCCAACACCGATACCGCTGCCAAGGGACCGGACTGTCGATCCGGTGGTCTTTATCTCTCACTTTTCCGAGTTTTGGTCGCGAAGAACCACAGCCGCTCCAATCCCAATGAGTGCCAACACGCACGCCACCACCGAGATGGTTACGGCACTCAACGGCAGCAACCCAAACAGTGCCGCAAACACGGCGACGAAAATTATCCCAAGACAACCCGTGGCCGCGATCGCTCCGCCCGGTGCAGTTTCGGTGTGACCACCCTTTGTATTCTCTTTGTCCGTCTCTCGGGATCTCTCCGCGTCCCGTTCGAGTTGCTTCTTATACTTGTCCTCGTCGACGAACCACTCATTGCAGTACATACACTTGGCCGCTTCCATCAAGACCGTCTCGCCGCAAAACGGACATGGTTTTCCCGGACGTCCTGTCTGAGGTTCTGCGATCCACTCGAAGCAATGCCGGCACTTTCGCGCGTCGAGCGGCACTAGCTCATCGCAATGGGGACAGGGCTTGACCTTCTGTTTTGGCGGAGGCTCTGGAGGTGGAGCCGGAGGTGCGGAAGATCTCTTGGGCAACGGAAAGCAAAGGCCACATGAGGGGCACTTCGCATTCAGCCCAGCCGCCTCATCTTTGAGCCCAAGCGACTTCTGACACTTGGGGCAGTCGACGTAGATCATCCGCTCCCTTTCACCGTCTGAATGGCTACTCCCAAGACCGTTCTAACGGCTCACCGAACGGTCGTCAAAAACGCAGGGGTTTTCCTTGCTGGCAAAATTCTGACTTTTCGCGCGAGTTTCTGAACTGGTTCGCAATTGTTCTATTGAGACCAACTGTTTCGGAAAAAACTGTCCTGAGAGAGCTAAACCAATGATCGAAGTTCAGGAGCAAACCGGCGATGGACGCGCCACGAAGATCATGAAGACTGTTGCCGAAGTCCGGGAGTTCTTCCAGCAGTTTGACGACACGCTGCTCGATACGGAAATCTACGTCGGAGAGTTGGAAGATCTAGCCGGGAAAGAGGACCAAATCGAGTTTGAGCGGTGGCTGAGCGGCGAGCTTTCGCTGAAAAAGCTGCAGTCGTTCAACCGAGGCCTGATGGAATTGGTGGCGAAACTCCGGCTGGCGCAGAAGAAACGAGCCAGCCGCACGGAAAGAGCATCGCGACGGGATTCTCGCAAGGGGCGGAAGTAGCATGGTAAACCGAATTTTTGGCGACGACCGTGGCGGGAATTGCGACCGCGTCGTGATTGTCGATCAAGACGGCAACCGTGTCAGTACTCGAAATGTTCGGGCGGGGCACGGAGAACGCATCGCGGCCCGATGCAACGTGCTGTATGGAGACAGAGGATGGCGGGCTCACGTTGAAGTTCGCGATCGCTTGGGGCTAGGCCCATTGTGGCTCTGGATCGCGATCACATGCGTCAATGCAACATGGTTCATCGTGCGAATGGTGTGGAAATGAACAACTGGAAAACGCAGCTAAAAATAGCACTTATCAGCGTCAACGTGGCGCTGGTCTCCATATCGTTTTACAGCGAGATCTCGCCGGCGCGATCGGAACCGCCAACGAACACAATTGATGAGGCGGACCGCAAACGCGCAAGAGATTTGCTGGAACTCCACTTGAACGAGTCTAAAAAAGCACGAGAAGAAAGGATGAAAGATGTCAGACAACGTCATGAAAGACCCTTTGACACCGGCCCAAAAAGAATTCCTCCGGAAGCAGGTCAAGGCCCTAACTGAGAAATGCCAGGAAGCCATGACGGAATTGGAGCGACTGATTAAGGACTGGGACGGCAACTCGCCGACCGAGTCGATGGGAAGCTGCACGGCTGAATACGACGCTTGGCAGGCTGCCTACACGATCTACATCGACGCGTGGAATGCAGCCGGCTCTTTGGAGCAGCTTTACTACGACTGCCTCAACGGTCCGTAGTCTGCACTGTCTTGAACTCACCCGGTCGCGCCGATTTTTGCGATTTCGCCGTCGCGTTGGGGGTCGGCCGGCTTGGGT
>JAJDEH010000358.1 GCA_029259935.1 Planctomycetota bacterium | reverse complement strand
GAACTGAGACCTGCGGCGGGACAATACGACCGGTGTGGCAGCCGTTTAGATGGTGTTCCAAGAACGCAGCTAATTGCAATTCCAAGTCCGGCGCTTCGAGTCGAAAAAAGGCAGACGCGATGACTCCGTCGACCCGTTGGATGTACTTATCGACTTCTTCCGCCGCCGTCTCGGACGTCGGTACGCCGATCAAGCCGTTTGGGGCGACCTGCTTGAGAACCGTCGTCACCGCTTCGATCGTTTGGTCGTCTACCAGGTAGTTCGACTGTTTGATTTCTATTGACTTGATGTAAGTAACTTTCTATTAGCAACTTCCGTGACGTTTGACGAGAGGATGTCCCACGGAAGGAGCGTTCGCATGGAAGCGAAATACGAAGCACGCAAGCAAGAATTGTTGGATGAATGCACAGTGGCGCCGCAGGTTTTTGAACGGGTGATGCCGCGGCTGGAACGGTTTATGAAACCTTTTGCTGAGAATTTGGTCCGCAAGGAGCAATGCGAGCATGCCAGCACGTTTGTGCAAGGCTTGCTCTCGAACCTTGAGCACAAGAATGTGGAATCGATTGCATATCGCTTTGGTCAGGAACGCATGCCGTTGCAATGGTTTGTTGGCAAATCGGATTGGGGTCACGAGCCACTGCGTGACGAGTTGGTGCGTCAAGTGGGCGAGCAGTTGGGTGAACAGGATGGAGTGATCGTTTTTGATCCCTCGGGTTTTCCCAAATCGGGTCGAGAATCGGTCGGCGTCGCACGGCAGTGGTGTGGGCGGCTCGGCAAGGTCGACAACTGCCAAGTGGCGGTCTGCATGGGATATGTGTCGAGCAAAGAACATGCCTTGGTCGATACGCGACTGTTCCTTCCCAAGGAGTGGACGAAAGACAAAGATCGTCGCAAGAAGGCGGGCGTGCCCAAAGAAGTCCGCTATCGTACACGCCATCAGTTGTGTCTGGAAATGCTCACGTTGCATGGCAGAACATTGCCGCACGCATGGATCGCAGGCGACGACGAAATGGGCCGCCCGTACTGGTTTCGCCGACGTTTGGACATGCTCGACGAGCAATACCTGCTGGCCGTTCAGTCCAATACACAGATTCGAGACTTGCAAGTCGAACCGCCAGAGTATTCGGGTCGCGGGCGCTACCCGAAGCGGCCGTGGACACGCGTCGACAAGTGGGTTGGAGCGATCAGTAAACGCGCCTGGACCAAAGTCGACGTGCGCGACGGCTCGAAGGGTCCGCTCGTCGTCGAGGTGGTCAAGCGTCGCGTGGTCGCGCGAACGGACAAGCGGCAGGAAGGTCACGAAGAAGTCTTGGTCGTCATCCGTTTCCGGGAACGTGACTCGCGGCGCGTCGTCCAAACCGATTACTACTTGTCCAACGCAACTGCTGATACCCACGAAGCGGAGTTCGCCCGCGTGGCCAAAGCCGAACATCGCATCGAAGAATGTATTCAGCGCGCTAAGAGCGAAGCGGGCCTGGCTGACTACGAGGTTCGCAACTGGAAGGGCTGGCACCATCATCAAATACTCTCACTCATTGCCACATGGTTCTTGGTGACAGAAGCCCTGCGGGGGAAAAAAATGGACACCGGCGATCACAGTGCCGCAGATCCGCGAAGGCCTCAGTTCCATCCTGCACCGCGCTTACGGATGCGGTATTCACTCCCGCATCCTGCGCGAACGGGAGCAGTGGCTAATTCGCAACGAACTCGCTCGCCTTTACCATTGGAAACAACGTAATCGCTTAGCTCCATTGAACATAAACAAGAGGCAAATCTAAAACAGTCGAATTAACCATTCCCACAATAGGAGAACCACTACGATGTTGTACCTCGGAATCGATCAACATGCACGTCAAATCACCGTCTCACTGCGCGATGACAATGGCGATGTGGTGCTGGCTCGGCAGGTGTCGACTCGGCCCACGAAGATCAACGAATTCTTTCAAAAGCTCACTCGCGAGCGACTACGTAATAACGAATCGTTCGTGGCCGTGTTGGAAGTCTGTGGCTTCAATGATTGGCTAATCCGTATGCTTAAAGACTACCGCTGCCACAAGGTGATCTTGATCCAACCTGTAGAAAGGAACAGGCAAAAAACGGATCGACGGGATGCTGCTTCGCTCAGCGAGTTGCTTTGGGTCAACCGCGGCCGCCTGCTCGCCGGCAAGCCGGTCCGCGGACTACGCCAAGTCGACATCGCTTCGACTACCGATCGCGAGAACCGGCGACTCACCACGCTGCGCAAGGAAGCCGGTAGAGCACGCACCAAGGTCGTCAATCGCATTAAGCATATCCTGCGCTGCCACAACCTTGGCTGGGACATGCCAACCAAGACGTTCCCGACTCAAATTGCAATTGCCTGGCTGAAGAAACTCGTGTTACCCGAGATCGATCGCTTGGAGATGGATCAGTTGCTGAGCGATCTTGAACATGTCCAACGGCGGAAGGATGAGCTGGAGAAGGTCATCGCCGAGCGCTGCGGTTCAAGTGATGCAGCGATCCTGCTCGCGACCATCCCGGGAGCGGGTGCATGCACCGCCACGGCCCTGGCATGTCGTGTTGGTCGGGTCGAGCGTTTTCCCCGTTCTCACAGCCTGGCCAACTACTGGGGGCTGACCCCCGGCTGCCGCGATAGCGGCGAGACCAGGCGGCCAGGCAGTATCACCAAAGCTGGCAGTACCATGGCACGCTGGCTGTTGGCGCAGTTGACTCGTCAAGTGTTGCGGAAAGACCCTGCACTACGGGAGTGGTTCACACGTATCAAACGCAGACGCGGATCCAGCATCGCCAGAGTGGCCGTCATGAGGAAGCTGGCGACAACCATTTGGCACATGTTGATGAAAAAGAAGGCATACGCTGAGTGCCGAGCGATCCCGGCCAACTGAGGTCGTACCAACCAAAGTCATGCAGCAACGTCAACCAACAGAACAGAGGAGACACGCCAAATCAAGATTCGCCTGGTTGTTCGATCCGAGTTGCCTGAGGGCAACACGAGATCCCTCCCGCTTGGGCCAACTCGAATGTGCCCGTTGATGCGGTGGCTTCAGCCGTACTCAAGCTGGCTACCAAGCCAGCCGCACGTCGCGGTGAATGGAGTGGCCCTCGCGGTGAGGAATTCGCACCAGATACATCAGTGTCTGCCACGATTGGCAGAGCCTCTCACGCATGACGTGAGCGGCGACCCGCGAAGGAATGTGTTGGGAGCAATCGCGCATTGACAAGAACGATCGCAACCTCCCGCAGCGACGATGACCGAGACGAATCACAAATCAAACAATGCAGGACCCCAGCTCGGGCTCAACAACAGCAAGGGCCGCCCTGCCTTACGTCTCGCCGCCACCATACGCTCTCAGGGGCTGGGCGAAGAGCGTACGGCGACGGCGAGACGACAGCAGGGCTACACGGGGCTGGTCCAAGCATAAAAGATCTCCACCTACAATCAGCCGGAACACGAAAAGAGGCGAGTACGCAGAGCGCTACCCTTACGAA
The DNA here is from genome assembly GCA_029259935.1 of Planctomycetota bacterium. The sequence goes on along the minus strand of JAJDEH010000358.1, from coordinate 258 downwards.
AAAAAGGCGATGGAAACCTTTTTCGCTTGACAAACTCTTACAGGAACGGGCACATCGCCCGCCGTTGGTAATCTCACCTTCGGCGGAGTCACACCGTTCCTGCACTCACGCGGAGTCTGATGAAACTGCGTCGGACGATGAAGCTGACGCAGTTTCGGTATATTGCGAACATCGGAGCCGCTTGAGGTTCACATCGACATTTGCAGGACACGCAGTACGATGCCATTTCCGGTTGACATCAAATACGTGAAAGAAACG
>JAJDEH010000357.1 GCA_029259935.1 Planctomycetota bacterium | reverse complement strand
CCCCGGTCAACAAGAACCTCCACCAAGGATTGATTCTTGTGCTGGGTCCAGGCAAGGGTGGCCTCCACGAGATCGTTGGGCTGTACGAATCGCCGCGCAACGGCCGCAAATCCAAACAGCAAATCTCGATCTTTGGAGTCGTCCATTTCCGATGAATCTTTCAGAGCGCCGAGGCGAAGATGCCGTCTATCCTAAAGAGGGGCCACCGTTTCGAGAAGCCAGCCATCCGCATTCAAATTGTACGCGAGTCAAGCGTTTGGTAGGCTGTTCGATTCAGTCTCCTTCCTGAGAAGGGGAGTTCTTACCGCGAAAAAGGGAAAGCCATGGCGGGCGGCGACGACCATCTCAGCCAGATTCACACTCGTTGGTCCATCGTTCGGCGTGCCCATTCTGATCAATCGGTTGAAGCGAAAGCCGCTCAACAAGACTTGATCGACCGCTATGGAGGAGCGATTTTTCGCTATTTGCTGGGGGCCTTTCGCGATCAAACCGCGGCGGAAGATGCCTATCAAGAGTTTGCTTTGCGGTTCGTGCAAGGAGACTATCACACGGCGGATCCCGAGCGGGGTCGCTTTCGCAGCTTCCTGAAGACGATTCTTTATCGCCTGATTGTGGAACACCACCGACGGAAAAAGCGGAAGACGACGCCTCAACTGGGTCAGGAAATTCCCGAACCGGCCGTGGTTGACGAATCGGAAAGCGACGAGCAATTCCGGCAAATGTGGTGCGACGAATTGCTGAAGCGTGCCTGGAATTCGCTAGCCGATTTGGAAAAGACATCGGGCCGCCCGCTGTTCACGGTCATGCGGGCTCGCGTCGATGGCCCGCAACTGAGTTCCACGGAATTGGCGGAACGGGTGACAACGCAGCTTGGCAAGCCTATCACGTCGGCCAACTTGCGAGTCATCCTGCATCGCGCGCGGGACGAATTCGCCCGCCTGCTGTTTGAAGAAGTCGCCGATACACTTGATCAGCCTAACCGCGACAGCATCGAGTCCGAGCTTATCGAACTGGAGTTATTGGAATACTGCCGTCCGGCGCTGGAGCGACTTGACGACAAGTAGGTTTCTTCGTTCGAGCCGCCCCAAAGGTAGAATCAAGAAAGCCCGCCCTGTCGGGATCAGGCGGGCTTCTCGCGCCAACTCCGAATGTCTAGTCATAACTAGCAAGCACAGCTCATCGACGACTCCGATAAGTTCGCGGCCGTCTCCTGGGGTTGGCATTTGTCGATGCCAAGGCTTACGGGCAGCGACTTGACGCCGCGAAATCCGAGCGCTTCTCCCCAAGGAATTTCGCTTTCGGGGACGGATAATTTCAAGTTGGGGAACCGCGTCAAGAGACCCTCCATCGCGATCGATGTTTCCACACGGGTCAGTTTCATTCCCAGGCACACATGCACTCCCGCGCCCAAGGCCAAGTGATGGTTGGGGAAGCGGCTGATGTCGTACCGCTGCGGATCCTTGAACTCGGCGGGATCGCTGTTCGCTGCCGCGAGACAAGGCAGCACAATCTCACCTCGCTTCAGTTGCTTGCCGTGGAACTCCATATCTTGCCTGACATAGCGGGCCCTGGCGAACTGCAGCGGTGTGTTGAACCGTAGGCTCTCGTCGACCGCGGTTCCCGCCTTGCTCCAATCCGCCATTAATTCCGCTTTTTCCGCGGGATGCTTCAATAGCGTGAGCAACATCGTACTGATCAAATGGACGGTCGTTTCGTGACCCGCGATCAGCAGCAGGAACGCCATCGCGGTGAGTTCATCCTCATTCAGCCGATCACCGGATTCTTCCGCTTCAACGAGTGCCGAGATTAGTCCTTCGCGAGGTTGTTCGCGACAGAGTCGGAACTGTTTGCGGAAGTAGCGATTGAGCTTGAAGAAGGTCGGTACCGCCAAAAGCAGTTTCAGCGGCGTCCTGGCCGTGATCAGCGTTTCTGCCCAGCGGACGAATTTGGGGCGGTCCTCGAGCGGCAGGCCGAGCATCTCGCAAATCACGGTGAGTGGAAAAGGGCGGGCAAATTCCTCCATGAGGTCGACATTTCCAGCGGCGTCTGCTTTTTCCGCCATGCGATCTAAAAGATCGGACACCAGTGCCTCCAGGCGATCTCGCATTTGATCGACGCTGTGGCGACGAAACGCCAACTCGACAAGACTACGCAATCGGCGATGATCCGATCCGTCTCGATTCAGCATATGGTTGGTGAAAACGCGTGCGAATCGTGGTAGCCAGCGGGGGACGCCAGGAACGCTCTTCTTGCCAACATGTTTCGGATCCATGACAAAAGACTTCTGGTCACGCAGGACATGATTGACAGCTTCGTAGGTCGTGGCCACCCAGCCAGCGCCCAAACTGGGCACGTTCATCTGTACGAGCGAACCTGAGTTGCGCAACTCGGCCAGAATGGGAAGGGGATTTTCTTTGAACTCGGGAGCGGCGAAATCGACTTGTGGCGTATCCATGACATGACTCCTGGCAAGTGTGAGCGGTTTGTCGCGGCAGCCCTTGCTGCCACGCTTCACCCTCTTGTTAGGCCTGCCTTCGCCGCTGTTACAGCCGCAGCCTGGATTTTTTATGGAACCTGCTCGACCCACTCCTGCAAAGGGCGGGAACGACCGCGCGTTGCGATGGGGGGAGACGCGTTCGCGGCAGATTTCGACGTCCGAGATGGTCGCGATTTAGCTAATCCAGTTTGAAGCGATACAGTTCTCGCATTTGCCGGTTGCGAAATCCGGCTGGCAACCACGGAAAGACGGCGGCTCGTGCGATGCGCGACCACAGGTACTGGCCGTGGGCCAGGGCGGTGAACAGACGCGAATGGTTCACAAACTTCTTCGTCCGTGGATGCCGCTGCTGCTCGTAGACGCGCAGTCCCTCGACTGGGGTCGGCGCTCGCGACAAACAATGGGCCAGGATCACGGCGTCTTCCACGGCTTGACATCCCCCTTGGCCCATATTTGGCGTCATGGGATGAATCGCATCTCCGAGCAGCGTGATTCGGTCTTTTCCCCAAGGGAAACGGGGAGGGCGATCGTACAAATCATTGCGAAACACATTTTCCTTTGGCGTCGCTGCGATAACTTGTTCAATCGGTTCTGGCCAGCCCGCGAATCGATCGAGGATCTCTTGTCGTGGATCTCCCTCGTCGCCAGTGCCCGCGTCGGTCAGCTTGGTGGCAAACCAATACGCGGTGTCTTCGTTAATCACGGCGCAGCCAAACAGTTGGCCGTTACCCCAAGTCTCCGTAAAAACTTCCCGCGGCCAGGCATGAGGATTGTTGCAAAGACCTCGCCAAGCCGAGTAGCCGGAGTAACGCATCGAGCGTTCGCCCCATAAGTGTTTGTAAACGTACGAGTGCAACCCGTCGGCTCCGATCAGGAGGTCACCCTCCGCGTGGCCTCCGTCCGCAAGCGGCACACGGACTTTGTCCTCGATCGTTTCGATCTGCTTCACGTCAACTCCCGTCACTACATGCTCGTTCCCCAGTGCCTCCAGCAAGATTGATTGAAGTCGTCCGCGATGAATCGCAACAAAAGGCTGCCCCAGTTCGGCGCCGATTTCGCCGAACGGAACCGTCGACAACGTCGCCCCCGTCCGATATTGAATCCGCCCTTCGGTAATCAAATTCCCCGCCGCGACGATAGGTTCGCACAGGTCGAGCCGTTCCAAGGCCGCCATCGCGTTCATCTGCAGAGTGATCCCGGCTCCGACCGCTTGAATCCGCGGGACACGTTCCAACACCTGCACTTGAAAGCCCGCCCGCTTTAAAGCGATCGCCGCAGTCAATCCTCCAATTCCCGCACCAACAATGAGGACGCGCTGAATAGAATCGCCGGAAATCATGACCGCATAACTTAGCATATACGTTCCACGGTTCCATCAGTTGCTTGTGAGAAAATGACATGTTCATGACCGACGTGCATCAGGCAACTCCCGTTCCGTTCGACGCGCCGAAACGACGAAAAACGCCGGCACCCGTGAAAGGGGCGAGCAAAACTGGATTGACAACCGCACGGCAATTCACTACTTTGCAATACAAAGTCACTAATCCCAGGTTCGAAGTAGACAGCCCAAGATGGAACTTCGCGAAGCCTTGTCGCAAATCTCCGAGATTCGCCAACAGATGGCGCAAAGCGAGGTGTTTCGTGGTTATCGGTCGATAACGGTTGGTTTTTCCGGCGTTCTAGGGCTGCTGGCCGCGGCGTCTCAATCGCAGTGGGTCGGATCCGCGGAAGTCGAGTTAGGGCAATACCTATGCCTTTGGCTCAGTGTTGCGGCGGTCAGCCTGATCGTGGCGGGGGCCGAGTTGTACTGGAGGGCGCGGAGTGCCGGTCCGGGATTGGCGCGACAATTGACGCTGCTGGCGGTCGGGCAATTCCTGCCGTGTGTTGTGGTGGGAACGCTGCTCACGCTTTGCATTTATGGTGGCGCGCCGCAAGTTGCCTGGATGCTGCCGGGTTTGTGGTCGCTGGTTTTTGGGCTTGGCGTTTTCGCCTCGCACCGGCTGCTACCTCGGCAAGTCTTTTTCGTCGGATGGTATTACGTTTTGTGTGGATGTGGATGTTTGCTGTGGGGGCAGGGCGATAACGCGTTTTCTGGGTGGCTGATGGGAATTAGTTTTGGCGGGGGCCAAATCCTGACCGGAATGATTCTGTACTGGACGCTGGAGCGATCAAATGTCTCGTAAGAGAAAGAAGACGAACAAGGCAATGGAGGGCCGGCCAAGTAGCGGAGAAGGACGATTTTCCTATGAGGGCCTCGACCGCGTCATGCACGAAAAGGCGCGGTTAGGCATCTTGGCGTCTCTCGCTGCCCATGCCGGCGGGCTCTTGTTTAACGACCTGAAACAGCTTTGTTCGTTGACCGATGGAAATCTAAGCCGCCACTTGGGCGTACTGAGCGATGCGGGACTGGTGGAAATCTGGAAGGGAACGACCGGACCACGGCCGCAAACCATGTATCGACTTACGGCCAGCGGCCGACAACGGTTTGCTGATTACATCAGCGTGTTGGAGAAGGTTGTCGGCGATGCTCAGACAGAAGCGCGGCCGGAACCTGAGCAGCAAGACTTTTCGGGGGGCTGGGCACCAGCGTAGTTTCTCTTTTTTTTACCTTGTTACTTTGCATTGCAAAGTGTCTACGCGAAGAGGATTCGATGATGAAGGTCATTCGAGCCGAGGAGATGGGGATGTGCTTCGGCGTCAGGGACGCATTGCAAATCACCGATGCGGTCCGCGACCCGGCGGAAGTCACGATTCACGGCGAACTTGTCCATAACCCACAAGTCACTGGACGTTTGACCGAGGCGGGGTTTCAGCAATTGCCTGAGGACAATCGCGACTGTGCCGCCAACACACCGCTAGTCTTGATCACGGCGCACGGTGTTAGCAACGCGGAACGCGAGCGGCTGGAAGCTGAAGACAAGGAGTTGATTGACACGACATGCCCGCTAGTTCGCCGAGTCCACGAAGTCGCGCTGGAGCTGCAGGCCGAAGGCCGACACGTACTGCTGATTGGCAAATCCGGCCACATCGAAGTGCAGGGAATTGTCGAAGACCTGGACAGCTACGACGTGATTGGCGACGCCAACGAGGTCACATGCTACGAGAGCCGGCGGTTGGGAATCGTCTGCCAGACCACAACGCCGCCGGACGTCGTCGCCGACGTCTGTTCGCATATCCACCTTCATAATCCGCTGGCCGACATACGGCTGATCGATACGGTCTGCCAGCCAACCAAGCTTCGGCAGCGCGCGATGCTGGAACTGCTGCACCGTGTGGACGCCGTCGTTGTTGTCGGCGGGCGGAACTCGAATAACACGCGTCGACTGGTTCAACTCTGCCACGAGCATCTGACTCCAGCCGTGCATGTCGAATGTGCGGAGGAACTGGAGCAGGAATGGTTCGATGACGTGAACACCGTCGGGTTAACCGCCGGTACTTCGACGCTTGACGAAACGATCGACGCGGTTCACCAAGCGCTTGAGAAAATTGCCTTGAGCCGGAATGAGGAAAAGGACCAGACGCCATGAAGATTGACATCATTGTGGTCTATGTGCAGCGGTGCGAACGCGGACATGAAAGCAATTTTGTGCCGCCGATTACCGGCATTTATCTGGCCGCTATCACGCCCGCGAAACACGAAGTTCGCGTGATTCATCAGCAGGTTGAGCAGCCGGATCTGGATACCGACGCTGATCTCGTCGCCCTTTCGTTCTTTAGTGGGTTCGCGCCAGAGGCGTACCGTTTGGCGACCGAGTTTCGGAAACGAGGCAAGACCGTCGTGGCGGGGGGACCGCATGTGACCTTCTCACCAGATGAAGCCAGCAGGTTTTTCGACAGCATGGTGATCGGTGAGGCCGAGTCTGTTTGGGGGGATTTGCTGGCCGATGCCGAGGCGGGCTCGCTCCGACCGCGATACGTAGGGCAAGCAATTGCGCTGGACGATCTGCCAACGCCGCGCTACGACCTGTTGCCAAAGTCGTTCTTCGTGCCTCGCGTGATTCAGGCGACCCGCGGGTGCCCCTTCACTTGCTCGTTCTGCACGGTGCCGACACTGAATCCAGGTTTCCGCACACGTCCGGTCGACGCAGTGCTCAAGGACATTGCCTACGATAAGTTTCCCCACTGGTGGCAACGCAAGATCGTGTGGTTCTGGGACGACAACCTCACTGCCAAGCGAAAATGGGTACGAGAATTGTTGACCAGAATGGTTCCCATGAAGCGATGGTGGTTGACTCAGGCGAGCATGGATATTGCCGACGATCCAGCACTCCTCGACCTCATGCAGCGCAGCGGATGTATCGGGATCTTCTTCGGGATCGAGTCCTTTGGGAACGAGTCGCTCGATTTTGCAGGCAAGTCTCAAAACAAGGTCGGGGAATACCGGCGGAAGATTTCGGAACTCCACAAACGGGGAATCTGCGTCAAGGCTGGATTCATCTCCGGTTTGGACGGAGACACTCCGGAGAGTATTCGCGCGATGGCGGGCCGACTGGATGACATTGGTGTCGATGTCCCGTTTCTCAGTATTCTGACTCCTTTCCGTGGAACGCCCGACTACAAACGGTACCAAGACCAAGGCCGTCTCTTGCCCGAGCGAGGCTGGGAGTTCTACAACGGATACAACGTGGCCTTTCAACCTAGACGGATGTCGCCTGACGAGTTGCTGACGGCGCATCGCGATCTTTGGCAAGAAGCATTTTCTCTACGTCGATCGATCCGGCGAGTGCTGCGCGGTGTTTTTCGGCTCCGATTCGGTGCGTTGTTGATGTCGATGGCGATGAACGGCTTTTATGCCATCAAGGCTCTACGTCGTAATCAGCCGGTCAACTTCGAAGGACGACAAGAATACCGCGAAATCAACGAACGTGTGCGCGAAGGAATGCACCCCAGCCAGCACGATTCACGGGTAACCATCTTCCCGAACGAGGTGGACGTATCTGCTCGCCCGACCAGCACGAGCCATGCGTCCGCATCCACTTAAGAAACGAGATCCGCCATCTTATGAACGCGAAACGGACCCTGACGATACTAAGCGTATATGCCGTCGCGATGGCACTTCTGGAATCCACGGTTGTCGTCTACATGCGCCGTCTGTACTATGCCGACGACCCACTGGAAATTTTTCCACTTCAGTTTCTCAATTCGTACGACGCGATTCTGGAGTTAAGTCGCGAAGCGGCAACGGTCATGATGATTCTGACCGTCGCGTTGCTGGCGGAGAGTTCGTCCCGCACGCGTAGCTTTGCCGCCTTCGTCTTCGTGTTCGGCGTTTGGGACTTGTTCTACTACTTCTGGTTGAAAGTCTTGATGGGCTGGCCCACATCATGGCTGGAGTGGGACGTGCTGTTTCTGATTCCAACGGTGTGGCTGGGCCCGTGGGTTTGTCCCGCCATGATCTCACTGCTGTTCATTGCTTGGGGATTTTGGACGCTGCGTTCCGTGAACAGCATTTCCTTTACACCCCGCAGCTTCACGGTGTTTGCCATCGGCGTGGGCCTGGGACTTGCTTCGTTCCTTCAACCGGCTCTTGAAGTACTCATCGATGGAGGCATCACCGAACTGAGCCAATACACACCGGGCAGCTTCTGGTGGTGGCTGTTTGTCCCCAGCTTCCTGCTGATGGCGTGCGGCTTGGGAATGACGCTGCTTTCCGCGAATGACAGGGTTCCAGCAATCCCGAGAGTCCAGGTTGGCCGATCTTGAGTTGGTGCCGCAACTCAGTGAATCGGAACGGACGAATTCAGATCTTGCGATCCCAGCGGCGTTCGACTTCCTTGTTCAGTTGTTTCGCCGAATCGAGCAAATACGTTTTCATTGTCTCGACGATCTCGTCTGCTGGTTTTTTGCGGTGAATCAATTGGTAGGTGACTCCGATCCCCGGGTCTAAACGGCGGATCTCAAGATCTTCCAGGTCGGTTTCGGAAAGCAGCGTCAGCGGGACCAGGCCGACTCCGAGCCCTTGCCGGGCAAACTCTTTCATCCCCAGCCAGCCGCCCGCTTGCGAGCCAAAGTTGAGCGCGTCGTTGCGGCTGACAAAGGCTCGTTCCAGTTGGCGACGCAGTCCGGATTGATCGTCCAGTCCCACCATGGTCCAGCGGGCCAACAGATGGACCGGCACGGCTTGGCCACGAAGGATGCGGCGCAGTTGTTGTGCTTCGTCCGAATCCTTGTGGGCAACGACGCACATCGTCTGCCGTGCCAGTTCCCGAATCACCAACAGCTTGTTCGAGAGGTTGATCTGCAGGGGATCGTGACTGAGGATGGCCAGATCGAAGCGTCCTTCCGCCACGCCGGTAATCCGTTCCGAGCCGCGAATGATTTGCGTTTGCACTTCGATTCCTTGAAATCTCTTTTGCCCCGTCAGTTGCTTAATGGCCCTCGGCAGAAACAATTGCGAGGCGGAAGCGCCGATCGCGATTCGTAACACGCGCGGCTGGCTGCGTCTGCTGGACACGAAGTCGGTGATTTCATCGAACTGCTGGACCAATTGGCGAATCAGCGGCAGCACCGCCAAGCCCTTGTCGGTCAAATCCATGCGATTGCCCCGGGTGACCAACAGCGGGTCGCGTCCCTTGAACAAATTGAGCCGTCGTGTCAGCACGGGTTGCTTCACACCCAGAAACTTCGCGCCTGCGGTAACACTGCCCGTGTCAGCGAAAGCAACGAGTCCTCGATAGTCTTCGATCGTAGGCGTTTTTTCCGACATGCGATTCCTTAAAATCAATTAGCCAGGCCACGACAGCGCGTGCATTAACGAACCGATGTATGCATTGTACGCATGGATTCATAGCGCATCAGCGGATGCGGGAAAAAATGTCCTCCTGCCACGGATCGAATGCCTTAGGGTCGGGGGCATTCGTCGATGCGGCCGTTCCCACTCGCCTTGCTCCTCGGCGTACAATGTGGTGCGACAGCGCGACGAGATTAAACCGACGGCCGTCCACCCAAACAGATTCGGCGGAGATCTTTCACCGCCTGTGCCCGGAGATCCATGAGTAAAGACCAATCAAATATCGTCCGTTGGGAAGGTCGCGCCGAGGGAATTGTCGGCGCGGACATCAAGGCACTGGTCGAGCCCGAGTTGATACAAACTTTTGCCCAGCACCATCCCCGGCAGATCTCGGTCTACGATTGCTTTTCGGGCTACCAGAATGACCAGCGAAAGAAAGTGATTTTGGGTGTTTGGGTGGCGGGCGACGGCGCGCCCAGAACGCACATCGTCAAAATCGGCGAAGAGGAGTCGGTGCGACCCGACTACGACGGCTGGCGGCAATGTACCGGAGATCGCTACATCGGCAGCCGCCTTCTCGTGGACGTGGCGTATCAACAACTGAATGGCCAGCGGGCGGCGGCCATCTACCAAAACGCCTTCACGCTGTTCGGTCAGGATCAGAAGAGCCAAGTTCCTGAGTTCCTGCACGACGTGGTCGAGAAGTCAGTTATGGAAAACAGGCCGGACGCATTGTCTGTCGAGCGGGTGATTCGTCAGGTCTATTGCGATTTGCAGCGTTGGCTTTATCAAGTTGATTCGTCCGAGTCGAAGAGTGCGTTGCTGTTTTATCAGCAACGACTGCGGCAAGCGCTTCCTCACTGGCAGGCGAAGTCCGGCGCGGGCGATGTCGAAAACACGTGGCTGGCCACGTTGCGCCGCGATGCCATTTGGCTGTTAGCCGGACATGAAAACCCCGATTCCGTTCAACCGGCGGACTACATCGATCCCGTCGATTTTGTTGCGTGGAGTTTGGCGCAAGAACGAATCCCGGCGACTCTGGTCGGCCGATCGCACGGAGATTTGCACGGCCGCAACGTGTTGGTCGGCGTCCATCGCGAGGAAGCGGAATATCCGGTCGTGATCGACTACGGCGAAATGGACGACCGGAACGTGCTGGCATGGGATTTCGTCAAACTGGAAACCGAGTTGAAAACGCGGCTGCTGCCGTTGCTGTTCGAGGACATGGCCGCGCGGGAAAGCGTGCTTCAACGGCGATCGGGCAAACCGCCACGAAGCGATTTCAGCACCGACCACCTATCGCCGGACGAAAGACGACGGCTGGAACAAGAACAGCCACGCGCGATGCGGCTGGCGTTCGATTTTGAAATCGAATCGATGCTGGCCGAAGCCACCGATCTGATCCTCGCGCGGGGCGATGCCGAAAGCCGCCAGCCGCCGGGAGACGGATCGATGTTTGGTGATCATCTCCGTGTGCGACGTGCCTTGTCGATTCTGATCCGCATTCGCCAAGAAGCGGCGCTGTGGCTCGGTTTCGACCGGCCTGGCCGACATCAACGGTGGCGCGACGAGTACTATTTCGCCCTGGCCGTTTATGGGCTGAACACCGTGAAATGGACCAACTACGAAGAACCACAAATCGAATCGGCATTGATTTCGGCGGGCGTCGCGCTGGCACGGACTCAGCTCGCCAGCCAACAGATTGGCCGAGAGTTGCGAGCGGACGCGGAACCGCACTGGCCTTGCTGTTGCTATCGAATTCCGCTGTGGCACGTCCATCGCAAGTGGAAGGCGGGCGATTTGGCGGGGGCGTTGGCTTTGATTGAGTCGTCGCACGAGCAGTTTCCGCTGGCCGTTCCCATCCAACAGGAATGGGCGTTGATTCAGGCCGAGGCCGGCAAGCTGAACGAAGCCCGCGACAAGATCGGGCCGCTGCGCAGCTTGTGCCTGGTGTTCGGCGATTACGAGACACTCTCGCGGATTGGACGCGTACTCAAAAATCTGGGCGACCGGGAATGGGAAGAGAGCCATCTGCCTTTCACCGAGATAAGCGGCCGTCCGCCCGAGCGATTCTATCGCCAGGCGTTCACCATGTATCAGGACGCTTTTTCCATCAGCGGCCATTATTTTCCGGCGGTCAACGCGATGACACTCGGGTTGCTGATCGGGCAAGACGAAGTAGCGCGGCAATATGCCAATCAGATTTTGGCCATCTGCCAAGACGACCATGAGTCGGCCTTCGAACACGGCGATTCGGACCAGTCGTATTGGATTTTCGCCACGGAAGGCGAGGCCGCGCTCGTATCCGGCCGCGACGATTGCGCAACGTTGGCGGCCAGCTATTTTGAAGCGGCGCTGCGCGCGGTGGGCCCCGATCAGATTGGGATGATCCAGGCGACCTGGAATCAGCTTTGCCGGCTCTGGCATCCGCTAGGCGAATCCGTCGTTGGTCCGACGATCCGCGTCTTTCGCAACGACTCGCGCATTTGGGACCAATTGCAAATGGGTCCGCTTGGCAACTGCGGAGTCGAACGCGACTAAGTTGGCTCTAGTTGCGGTGACGGCGGCATCCGCAATGTGGCTGAGGGTTTTGCTTAAGTAATTCCCCCGACCGCACAACGCGACGAATGCCGTGAAAAGTGTGGCTTCGCCCTTTCAAGAGGCTCAAAGAGCAGAGCGTAAGTTGACCGTCGTTGCCATCACCGTCCGCTCTGGATGTTTTCCGCAAATCAGCTTTCGGAAGTTGCTGGGTCGATGACGTGGACCTAGATAAGTTCAACAGTTCAATGTCACAGCCAGATATGAGGGCGGAGTGGCTGAGTCAGTGACGCGAGCCAACCGTCCTCACCGCCAAGCAGCCACCGGAGGGCAGTCCCAGAGGAACGACCGATGGCATCATTAATTGACGAGCCGGATCTGCTCCAAGAGTTCATCATTGAAGCGAAGGAGCACCTGTCCGACATAGAAAACCAACTGCTGGCAATCGAAGCGGGCGGAGCGGACATTGACATCGACTTGGTCAACACCGTGTTTCGTGCCGTGCATTCGATCAAAGGGGCGGCCGGTTTCTTTGGCCTCTCCACGATCACCGACCTTTCGCACAGTTTCGAAAATCTGCTCAAACTGCTGCGAGAACGCAAGCTCGTACCGACCGGTGAAAATACCGACACCATGTTGCGGGCCGCCGACTCGCTCCGCAATCTGATTCTCGACGTCGACCAGTCTAACGAAGTCGATGTGACGGAACTCGTGTCCGAACTGGAAGCCATCGCCGAAAGCCAGCAATCCCATGAACCAGGCCCAGCCGAAACAGAATCGGCACCGCCGGTTGCCGGGAACGGCTCGATTGCAACTGCCGGCCAAGCGGAAGGGTCGGCCAGCGGATTCACGTCCAGCAAATCGAATCGCGACGTTTCCCCCAAGAACAGCTCGGACTCGAACATACGCGTCTCCGTCGAAACTCTCGATCAGTTGATGAACTTCGCCGGCGAACTGGTCCTGGGCCGCAACCAACTTGTGCAAACCGTCGTCAACAAGGAAACCGCCAATTTGGAAGGCGTGGCCGCCCGAATCAATCAAGTCACCCGTGAACTGCAAGACGCAATCATGCAGACGCGAATGCAGCCGATCGGCAATGTCTTCAGCCGGTTTTCGCGCGTGGTCCGCGATCTCAGCAAGCAACTCGGCAAGCAGTGCGAACTGGTGATCGAGGGCCGGGAAGTGGAAGTCGACAAGACCATCAGCGAAGCCATCGCCGATCCGCTCACGCATCTGGTTCGCAATGCCGTGGATCACGGAATGGAAACTCCGGAAACGCGCCGGTCCGCCGGAAAGCCGGCGGGGGGAACCATCTGGCTGCGAGCTTCGCATCTGTCTGGCAAGATTGCCATCGAAGTCAAAGACGACGGCGGCGGATTCGATTCGCGGAAGCTCCGAAAAAAGGCCGCCGAATGTGGACTGATCACGGCCGAGCAAGCCGCGGAACTTTCCGAACGCGACGCTTTGCGGCTGATCTTTCACCCTGGATTCTCGACGGCGGAAAAGGTCAGCGATGTCAGCGGCCGAGGCGTGGGAATGGACGTCGTGCGGACCAATATCGAAAAACTGGGCGGATCGATCGAAGTCGAATCCACGTTGGGAAGTGGCACCTCGGTGCAGATTATGCTGCCTTTAACACTGGCGATTATTCCCTCGCTGATCGTGCAAACCGGCGAGCATCGTTTCGCCATTCCACAAGTCAACATCGCCGAACTGGTTCGCGTTCGCGCGGAAGAAGTCGAATCGCAAGTGGGTGTCGTGAAGGGCAAGGAAGTGCTGCGACTGCGGGGCAAGCTGTTGCCGCTGGTGCGTCTCTCGCAAACTCTCAACCTCGCCGAACTCAGTGAGCCGGAACCAACCGCCCACAAGGGCGGCGGCCGGTCCCGCGTTCGCCGCAAGGCCGGTTTGAACATCATTGTCGTCGAAACGGGGCAACATCGTTACGGCTTGATCGTCGACCATTTGCACGACTCCGAGGAAATCGTGGTCAAGCCGCTGGGCGGACAACTGAAGAATTGCCGCTGCCTGTCGGGAGCCACGATTCTAGGTGACGGACGGATTGCCCTGATCCTGGACGTGCCGGGCATTGCCGCCTACGGCGATCTGCGTATGGTCCAAGATGAAAAAGAGACTTGCGACGATACTGAATTGGAACTGCACAGCGACACGCAGGCGCTATTGCTGTTTTCCAACGGCGACGCGGAACGATTCGCTGTTCCCATGCCGTGTGTCGCCCGCATTGAACGCGTTCGTTGCGAACAGATCAGCGAAGTGGGAGGCAGACGACTGCTGCAATACAGCGACAGCACCCTGCCCCTTCTTTCACTGGCGGACCACATTAACGCCGCGCCCTGCGTTGAAGCGAAACGGCTGTTTGTGATCGTGTTCGCATTTGGCGACCGCGAAATCGGCCTGATTGCGCCCCAGTTGGAAGACATTTACAACGTCTCTGTTGAAGTCGACGACGCGGCGCTTCGCGAACCGGGCGTGTCGGGATCGCTGGTCATCAACGGCGCCACCGTCCGGTTATTGGATATTCGAGAAATCACGAGAAACGCCTATCCTGATTGGTTCCACCGCGGCGGAATGGACGACCCAGTCGCGGCCAGCGCGGACCAGGCAGGTCCCCGAGTGTTGCTGGCCGAGGATTCCGATTTCTTTCGCAAGCAGGTGTCCCGTTTCCTTTCCGGTGCCGGCTGTCAAGTGATCGACTGCGAGGACGGCCTGGTTGCCTGGGAAACACTACGCGCGTTGGAGGAAACCGTCAATCTGGTCGTCACCGACATCGAAATGCCGAACATGAATGGACTTGAGCTATGCCGGCGAATCAAGGGAGATCCGGATTTTTCGCAACTGCCCGTGATCGCCTTGACCTCGCTAGCCGGTGACGCCGACGTTCAGGCGGGCCACGAGAGCGGCGTGGACGAGTATCAAGTGAAAATGGACGAGGAGCGGCTGATCGCCGCGGTCCATCGGTTTGTTGGCGAGCAACTTGAGGGAGTCCGACAGCGGGAACAACAACCAGAACTTGTGGGAGCCATCTAGATGAACGCAGCCGCTCTGGAGCCCGTCAGCACGGGCGAGACACAATACACGACATTTTTTGTCGGCGACCTGCTACTGGGATTGTCGATCAGTCGGGTCCGTGAGATCAATCGGCACCTGGACGTGACGGTGGTTCCCCACGCGCCGGATTTCGTCTTGGGCGTGATCAACTTGCGTGGGGACGTGGTGACGGTTCTCGATCTGGCCTCGATTATTGGACTGCCTCGACGTGAAGTGACACGAAATTCACGCAACGTCGTAATCCACTGGGAAGATCAATTGGTCGGATTGGCGGTGGATCGCATCGCGGACATCGTCGCCATATCGCCGGAAGAAATCACGCCGCCGCCGGCCAACATTGGCGCGGCCGACGGCCGGTTCTTCCGGGGCGTGCACACGACCGATGACGAAATCATCGTGCTTTTGGCGCTCGATGAATTCCTGAACAACCCTGAACTCTAGGAAGCGATACCCCTCACCATGCCCAGCGATCAATCGGACAACTAGCTATTAGCCCTTTGGAGAATCAACGCATGAAACTTCGTACACGCTTAACGATCCTGTTTTTGGCATGCGGCTTGGTGTCGATGACACTGATAGGCGCTTTCGGCTACTTTGTTTCCAGTCAAAACATGACAGCGGTGGAAAGCGAAGTCACCAACGACCTGAAGCAGAAGGTCCAGGACCAACTGGTCGCCATGCGCGACATGAAGAAAGACCAGATCGAAGGTTATTTTGGTACCATCCGCGATCAAGTGATCACCTTCTCGCACGACGAAATGGTCGTCGAGGCGATGCGCGAGTTTCGCCAGGCATTTCCCAATTATCGCGCCGAACGCGAACTGGATGACGCTAAGGTGGAGCAATTGCGTCAGCAGCTCATGACGTATTACACTCGCGATTTCGCGGGAGAATACAAGAATCAGAACAACGGACGCGAGGCCAGCGTGGGACATTACGTCGCACAGCTCGACGACGACTCGATCGCATTGCAACATGCGTATATCCGAGCCAACAAAAATCCGCTCGGCGAAAAACACCGGCTAGACTCTGGTGACGGAGATACCAAGTACGATCGGCTGCACGCCCAGTTCCATCCGGTGGTTCGTAGCTATCTTGAGAAATTCGGATACTACGACATTTTTCTCGTCGACTGCGAGACTGGCGACATCATTTACTCCGTGTTCAAGGAAGTCGACTATTCGACGTCGCTGGTCGACGGACCCTACGCCAACACGAACTTCGGCGAAGCTTTCCAAAAGGCCAATGCGATCCAGAACCGGGATGAATTCGTCTTGGTGGATTTCAAGCAATACGCTCCGTCCTACGAAGCGCCGGCCAGTTTCATTGCTTCTCCCGTGTTCGACGGAGATGAAAAGATTGGAATTGCAATGTTTCAAATGCCCATCGACCGCATCAATCGCGTGATGGGCCTGCGAGCCGGGATGGGTGAGACCGGCGAGACTTATCTGGTCGGAGCGGACCATTTGATGCGCAGCGATTCTTACCGGGATCAAGAAAATCACTCGATCATCGCTTCGTTCCGCCATCCGGACGAGGGCTCGGTAAAATCGAAGGCGGTCGAAGACGCCCTGAATGGGCAAACCGGCGTCGAAGAGGAAGTGAGCTACCTGGGCAACCGTGTCTTGAGCGCCTATGCCCCAGTCGAATTGTTGGGAACCCGCTGGGCGTTGGTGGCCGAACAAGGCGTCGATGAAGCCTACGAATCCGTCGCGAAAATTCATGAAACATCGCAGTCGGCCACCCGCAGCTTTGTGTATTGGAGCGTGGGGATCGCCGGATTGGCGGCTGTCGTGTTGATTGTCGTGGCGGTTTTCATGTCGGGCAGGATCGTTCAACCGGTCACGCATGCGGCCGAGGTACTCAAGGAAGTTGGTGCCGGCGACCTGACGAAACGCCTTGAGGTCAATCGCCAGGACGAGTTTGGCCAAATGGCCGAAGCCTTCAATCAATGCCTGGAACAGATCCACGGTATCGTGGCCAAGACGGCCGGTGACGCCGCCACGCTGGCCGATGCTTCGTCCGAACTCTCCTTGACCGCTGGCGACCTCTCGTCCGGAGCCGAGCAGTCGAAGAATCAGTCGGCTACCGTCTCGTCGGCCGCCGAGGAAATGTCGATCAACATGAAGAACATGGCCGATTCGACCGAACAGATGTCCGATCGCATGAAATCCGTGTCGACTTCCGTCGAACAGATGACGGACACGATCGGCGAAATCGCGCAAAACGCCGAGCGGTCCGCGACCGTGGCCGGCGAAGCCGCGAATCTAGCCGAAGTTAGCAACGAGAAGATCAATCTTCTAGGTTCCGCCGCCGACGAAATCGGCAAAGTGATCGAGGTAATTCAAGACATTGCCGAGCAGACGAATCTGCTGGCCTTGAACGCCACGATCGAAGCCGCCCGGGCTGGCGAGGCTGGCAAGGGATTCGCCGTGGTGGCGACGGAGGTCAAGGAACTGGCCAAGCAAACCGCGGCAGCCACGGACGACATTCGCGAACGCATCGAAGCGATTCAGGCATCCACTGGCGACACGGTCGGCGCGATTGCCGAGATCGGCAGCGCGATCAAGAATGTCAACGACGTTGCCCGCACCATCGCTTCGGCGGTGGAAGAGCAGAGCATCACGACCAAGGAGATCGCGAAGAACGTCCAGCAGGCCGCCTCAGCCGCCGATGTGGTCGCCCGTGGCGTCAAGGAATCGGCCTCGGCCAGCGAGGAGATTACCAAAAACATCTTCGGCATCGACGAGAACGCCAAGCAAACCAACGACGGCGCGCAAAAGACGCAGCATGCGGGCGACGAACTGAATGCGTTGGCCAAATCGATCAACGACCTTGTCAGCCAATTTCATGTTGACGACTCTTCGACCCGGAAAACACAACGCGAAACCAGCAATCCCACGAGGAAGTCGGAAACAGTTCTGGCGTCCTAGTGGCCGTCATTTGCTGCCGATTTGATCTTTCGTTAGACGGCTGAGCCGTGGCTCGTCCCCGTAAACGCGGCTGTGGGGACCGAGCCCTGCTCAATCGTCATTCCGCCCTGATCCACCATCACCCCACCATGGACGCTGGCACGATGCGAGTCTTAGTCGTCGACGATTCCACGCTCTTCCGCAAGGTCGTGCGCGACGCTGTCCAGGGCGAATCCGACATTGAAGTCGTGGGCACGGCGGCGAACGGTCGCATCGCGCTTGAGAAAATTCGCCAGCTTCAACCCGACCTCGTAACTCTCGACGTCGAAATGCCCGAACTGAACGGCATGGAAGTGCTGCGGGAACTGCAGGCGATGCCTTCCGCTCCCGCCGTGATCTTGCTAAGCGCGCTCACCGCCGACGGCGCGGCGTTGACGACCAAGGCGTTACGACTGGGTGCCTTTGATTTCATCCTAAAGCCTCGCGGCGCGGACTTTGACGATAGCACGCGGATGTTGCGCAAGGATCTGATTCCCAAGATTCGTGGTTGTGTCGAAGCGCTTCGTGGCCGCGATCCTGCAACGTCGGTCGAGCATCAACCGGTCACGGCCCAGCCGCACCGTGGAAACGGGCCGTTCCGCCCTGAAGTCATTACAATCGGCGTCTCCACCGGCGGTCCCGCCGCCCTGGGCGAACTGTTGCCACAACTTCCGGGCGATCTGCCGATACCCGTGACGATCGTACAGCACATGCCGCCCATGTTCACTCGATCGCTGGCCGACGATTTGAATGAGGCCTGCGCGCTGCGGGTCCAAGAGGGCGAAGATGGCATGGTTCTAAAACCGGGGGAGGTGTACATCGCGCCGGGCGGCAAGCAAATGAAGGTGGTGGGCGGACGGGCGGCGGCGCTGCTGCAAGTCGCGGATCACCCGCCGGAACGCAACTGCCGGCCGTCGGTCGACTATCTGTTTCGGTCGCTGTCCTTTGTCTACGGCGGCAGCGTGTTGGCGGTTGTCATGACCGGCATGGGCGATGACGGCACGCGCGGCTGCCGGCTGCTGAAGCGTCAGGGCGCGCGGATCCTCGCGCAAGATGAAGCCAGTTGTGTTGTGTACGGGATGCCACGGTGGATCGTTGAAGAAGGACTGGCCGACGGGGTCCACTCGTTGCAGCAACTTTCCAGCAGCATTATTTCCATCGCCGTCCCGGGGACCGTCCCATGTCGTTGACCAGTGAAGACATGACCGCGATCTGCGGATTGGTCGACGATCTGTGTGGGATCTGCCTGGACGAGTCCAAGGGCTATCTTATCGAAAGCCGCCTACGCGATCTCGTGAAGCGGTCTGGCTGTGAATCCTACGCCGATCTGGCCCGCCGTGCCCGAAGCAGCAACGACGGCCTACTGCAATCCGAGATTATCGACGCGATTACCACGAACGAAACGCTGTTCTTTCGCGACAGTTCGCCCTTCGAGGCCCTCCGGCACAAAGTCTTACCGGAATTGCTCGACGCCCGCTCAAACGGATCTTCTCGCGCCCGGGTTCGCATTTGGTCCGCCGCCTGCAGTACGGGGCAGGAAGCATACAGTATCGCCATGACCGTCCACGACCTGATCCCAAACTTGAGCGATTATCAGATTTCCATCACGGGGACCGATGTCTCGGATGCGGCCGTCCAGCAAGCGAGTCGGGGCCGCTACTCGCCACATGAAATGGACCGTGGGCTCGCCCCGCGCGAGCTTTCACGGCACTTCGTCGCTAACGAAAGCGGCTGGCAGGTGAAAGACGATCTGCGCTCGCTGGTAACCTTCAAGCGGCTGGACTTGCGGAAGCCGTTTGGGCAACTGGGAAAGTTCGACATTGTTTTCTGCCGCAATGTGGCCATCTACTTTTCCGATGAGGAACGCCAAAACCTTTTTCGGCGAATTCGAGAAGTCATGGCGGAAGACGGTGCGCTGATCATCGGATCTTCCGAGTCGCTGTTGGACATGGACGACATCTTTCGCGTCGAAAATCATTGCCGGGCGACACTTTATCGAGCCGCGATCGGGGAGGCGGCGGTTGGCCTTCGCCCCGCGCGATAGGCTGTTCCCCTGGAATGTCGTTGTTCGCTCCGCGAACAAAACGAACCCGCCATAATCGTGGAACCGCCCGGCTCAATTCTTTCACGCCCCCTGTTGTGTCGGGCGGGGAACGGCGGATAATTCTACCATTCATACTCACACCATTCGAAGCTCTCTGGGCACGCTGAGTCGAAGGTAATCGGGAGCAGGATGCGGGGAGTTCGCTTTCATGGCGCGCAACGAACAACTGATTCGACAACACAAGATTCTGCAGATTCTTGAGCGCTATCGTTTTGGCCGGCTGTTGGAGGAAATACGCAACGAACTGGTTGACGAATTGGGTTTAACTTCGCTCCACCAACGCACCGTCCGCCGCGACCTGGACGCGTTGCAATCGGCTGGGATCGATGTGGCCGTGCATGACGAACAGCGGGGCCGCGTTTGGAAGCTGGGGGATCAGTCCAAGGGAGCGCACAAGATCTCGGTTTCGTCCACCGAATTGATCGCGCTGTCGCTCAGCCGAGAGTTGCTGCACCCGCTGGCGGGAACGACGTTTTGGCAGGGCATCGAGACGTTTTGGAACAAGCTGCAAGATCAGCTTCCCGACTCGGTGTGGGACCATTATGACAAGTATCGGCAAGTGCTGCATGTACTGGGGACGCCCGCCAAAACTTATGCCAAACAACACGGCGTTTTGAAATCGATCAATCGCGGCATCTTGGAACATCGCATTGTCGAGGTCGAGTATCAGCCGATTGGAAAGCCGGCTTCGATTCGCCGCATCGAACCGTACGCCGTGGTGTTTTATCAATCGAGCCTTTATATCCTGGCCGCCGCGCACGAGTTGCCCGAGGATCAAGATCGTATCCGTCATCTGAAATTGGATCGCTTTCGTAAGGCAACGGCGCTCGACGAGTGGTTCAAACCAGTCGAGGAAGAGGAAGTAGACCGCCGGCTGGGCGAAAGCATGGGCGTTTTTGGCGGGGGCAAACCAAGGAATTTCAAGATTCGAATCAGCGCCTTGGCCGCTCCTTGGGTCCTCGAAGATCCGTGGCATTCAAAACAAGAAGTGCAGCGTCGTAAGGACGGCAGCATCGTGCTAGTTGTCCAAGCGGCTCATGATCTGGAAGTCATTCCCCGCGTTTTGGCGCTCGGCGGAGAAGCCGAAGTACTCGCGCCCGCATCCTGCCGCCGCGCGATTGCCGAGACGATTCGCAAGATGGCCGACCCCTACGACGACGTGGAATAGCGCCGCCAAATACAAACGCCATCGTCATCGGCGGCGAGAGGCGTCTGTTCGCGAAGCGGTTCCCTATCGGCCAGGAAATACGCATGGGCCGACTGCACGCGACCGTCGCTGGTGACGCACTCCACAATCCTCCGGACATACAGATCCACGTCGTCAATTCCGTAACATTCGATTTCGTCCAACACGTCCAGTGTCTTTGGCAGGTGGTCCGGCTGAACATGCCACAGTTCGCCACCGATGCGATCGTTTCCCTGAACGAGGGCGGGATAGGAACCAAGATCGAACAGGCGGCCCAGAGTGGTGGCGGATTGAACCCGCACCGGCGCATGCGGCCACATTCCAGCTCGCTCTTCACCGCGTTTTAATGTGCCATAAACAAAAATCGGCAAATGGTCCACGAGTTGGTCTCTTGCAGGGCCCGGCAAACGGCAAGTCGATGGAGAGAAATTGTTCGTAATTGGCCACGATAGAGCAAGGGCGGGGCGTGCTTCCATCACGAATTTCGCCTTGGCAGCGGAAATTTGCGATTTGCAATGATTACCGCCATCGGCGTACCACATTGGCAGCAAGGTTGGTAAACTGATGCTCCAGGATTGGCGAACGCCTCTCCGCATCCCGAGATCCATTCACTATTCCTACCTTCCAAACTAAAAATGCTCTTGCGACGGCAGTATCAAAAACTACGGCTCCGTGAACCAGAACGCGAAGCGATGCGGTGCGCTGGAAAATTTAACGCCCAGCTTATGGATGTTGTTCGGACCCACGTCAAAGCGGGCACGACCACCGGGGAGATTGATCGCATCGCCCACGAATATACGTGCGATCACGGGCATCGTCCCGCCACGTTGGGCTATCCGGGCGAACATGGCCCCTATCCCAAGAGTTGTTGTACCAGTATTAACGAAGTCATCTGCCACGGCATTCCCGGCTCGTACGAACTGCGGCCCGGCGACATCGTGAATGTTGATTTGACAACCATCGTCGACGGCTGGCATGGCGACAGCAGCGAAACCTTCGTCATCGGCGAGCCCGGCCCCGACGCGCGCGATCTCACGCAGTGTGCCTTCGATTGTTTGTACTTGGCCATCCAGGCGATCGGACCCGGGGCACCGATCAGCAACATCGGACAAGCGGTGGTTGACGAGGCTACCAAATACGGATTCGGCGTCGTTGAAAAATACGTCGGCCACGGCCTGGGACGCCAGTTTCACCAGAAACCGAACATTCCGCACGTCCCGTCAGCGGCATCGCGTCGTCAACGGTTGGAACCGGGCCTGTGTTTTACGATCGAGCCGATGATCAACGGCGGCACGAAAGATTCGGTAGCGGACGCGAAGGATGGCTGGACAATCAGAACCAAGGACGGCAAACTGTCGGCCCAGTTCGAACACACGATTCTGATGACCGAGGAAGGTCCGGAAGTTCTCACCCTGACCAAAAAGGGCCCCAAGCCCGGCCACAAATTCTAAACCGCCCGGCCTTCGAACAGATCGCGACCGGCGACCAGCGCTCGCATCTTGGCGTCGGCGACCGATCGGGGCAGCATCCAGAAACCGCAATCCGGGTGCACGTATTGAATACGATCCGCGCCCAATTCGCTGGCGGCCCGTTCAATGCGGCCGGCCACCGTTCCCGACGTCTCCACTTCGTTGTCCTTGATGTCGATCACGCCGATCCCCAGGCCGACGGAGGGCTTTACATCTTTCAAGATGGAGAGTTCCACGTCGGGCCGCCGGGCGATTTCCAAAACGACGTGATCGGTCTCAAGGCGATTCAAGAAATCAATCAGCTTGTCGTAGGTTCCCTGCTGAATCGTTTGTCCGCCGTAGTTGCCGTAACAGAGATGCACGGCCTTCTCGCCGCGAACGCCTTCCAAAATTCGGTTGATTCCCGCAGCGGCCATTTCGCCGTCGTCCGGATGGCCGGTCAGGTTGGCTTCGTCGACTTGAATCACGTCCGCGTCGATTTCCTGAACTTGTTCACGTAACACTTCGGCGAGTGCCATGACAAGCTGGCCCAAATCTTGATAGTGCGCGTCGGCCAAGGTCTTGGCCAGCATGTAGGGGCTGGTGAGCGTGAACTTCTTCGGCTTTGACGTCAGATCGCGGAACAATTGATAGTCGGATTGAAGGTCCAGCGTCCCAGAGCCTAAATCGCCCAACACAATGCCGGGCGGTTTGGCGCGGAATTGATTGCCCGGCAGTGCGCGCCACGCCGCAAGTTGCTCGCGGGTTAACGTACTGGAAAATCCGGTCATGGGCCGGACAAAGAAGTCGATCATGCCATTCGTTTCGGCGTGATTCACGTCCCATCGATACAGTTCGCCGTCGGCCACCACATCGATGCCGGCCAGCTCCTGCGTCTTCAGGATCGCCATGATCGCGTCACGCAAGCTTTCGCGCGTACTCAATACTTGCAACCAAGTGGGAACCGGGTAACTGCCGACAACGGTTGTCTTGATCATGTTTGTGAATCTCTCTGTTACTGTTCTTCCAGACCGAGGGAAGTGAACTCCCAATCGTCGGCCGATTCCATCGAATCCATATTCGGCGGAACGGCGAATCCGTAGCCGACGCATTGAAGGGAACCAATCTGAAACTGTCCGTCGACCAGATTCGGAGCCACGATGCCGTGTTGTTCGGCGTAGAAATCGCCGTGAGCTTCCAAGGCGGCCTGGCGCTCCTCCGTCGGCAAATAGGACAAGCCCGGATGGTAGTGGTGACCATTCCGCTCGACGTGCGATAGTCCCAGAGTTGCGATCAGGCACAGATCCGACTGCACGGGAACCACGCCCACGGTGCACAGATCTTCGCCCGTAATTAGATAATCCGCGCGTTGGCCCCGCCCGTTGTGAACCCAAGTCAGGCACGCGTTGAGCAAACTTCGCACGGGACCTTTGCAGTTCTTGCTGCTGACGCCGCGATACCCGAGTTCGATTGCCTGGCGGTAGGCGTCCAACGTCCCGTCCGATTCGTCGATAATGACCGCTTTCTCGCTGGCCAGTTCGTGAATGCCCCGCGTCTGTGTGGGATCCAGAGCAATGCCGCGCTCCAAGGGCTGCTCGATGCAAATCGTGTTGGCCCACATCGTCTGGAGTTGCGGAGTATTCCGAATCGAATCGACGAACTGTTGAAACTGGTCAGCGGTCTTGTATTGTTCGTTGCCGTCCAGCGTCACGTGATAAACCGCGCCGTGATGTCGTTCGACCAGTTCGGCGATTGTGGCCAGCCGCTGCAAATCGTGGTCAAGCTGGTTGGAAACTTTGATCTTGAAGTAGCGAAGTCCCGTCTGCTGGACGTATTGTTCCAAAGTTTGCGGAAATCCATCTTCCAGCAAATCCTCTTGAGCGACATCCGCCAAAGTAAGCGGATCGCCGAGCCCGACGGTATGCCGCACAAAGACTGACTCTGGCGGCTCGGGTGGCAGAGCACTACGTAGGCCGACGCCCGCCAGCGGTTGACCATGCACCTCTTCAGGAAAAATGCCGAGCAAGTTCGTACGGACCGCCTCAAAGAAACTCATCCCGGCGGCACGACACAAGGCGTCGATAATGGCTCGCTCGACCAGACTGCTGCCAAATCCGGCCAGCAACGGCGTAAATTGCCATTCGGCGGCCCGGCTTTGAATGCGCTCGTAAGAGATCATCCAGGCGGGAAAGAACTGGCTGGGGCTGGCGAATTCTTCCGCATACGTCTTTTCGGCCAGCTTGATGATGGCCAACATGTCGTCGATCTGCCGCGAGTAATTCTTCGCGGGCGACTTGTCGAACCAACCGGGCGGCAGACAATCGCCGCTGTAGCCGCGATGCAACTTGCCATCGCACTCAATCGTGACGGCCAACACGGCTTGCGGACAACGGGTTAGGCAGGCGCTGCCATAGCGAAACGGAATCCGCGTCGTCGAGTTGCGAAGGCCGAGCCTTGTTTCCTTAAGTGACAGACGCATCATTGGAGTGAATTTAGTTTACGAAGGATGTGAGTATATTTTGGCCAAAGGCCTATCTCACCGTAGCCTAGGGCAACGCCCTAGGAACATGTGGCGCATAAGCGCTGTTTGGCTGAAGGCCATACTCACCGTCGTTGGTGTGAGTTTGGCCTTCAGCCAAATGGCGATGTTGGCTCACCAATTCCTAGGGCGTTGCCCTAGGCTACGGTGAGGATGGCCGTTGGCCAACAAAGAGCCTCGGAATACTGGCATCAGCCTACCACTTCAACGGTGATGACACTACTCGCGCAGATCCGGAGCTTATCAATTCCTGGCACTATCGAATCTTGCCACGCCCTTCAATAGGCAGGATGGATTCCAGCCGGCCATCGCGGAAGCAATAAAAATCGTCGTGCAAGACGGACGTAAAGTCCACATAGCCGGGGGTCAATTCCAAGCGATCACCGACGCGCAGGTCTTGCGCCGATTCGTCCAGCTTCAGCCGGCCATGTTCGGCCGACAGCGCTTCGACGGTGATGTCATCACGGCCATGGACCAGCGGAATGTGCAGCTCTTGATTCAAGGTCTTGCGGCCCGCGTCGACGATCGCTCGGTCGGTCGTGGGCCGGCTGACGATGCTGGTCAGCACGGTCACCGCGTACTCCAAATCGGGAACTTGTAAGATATGGCGATAGAGGGCATCCATGAAGATTCCGCCGCCCGCTTGCACTTCGGTGATACCTGGGTGCTCGACCGAAATGTAATAGGAGCCCGTTCCTCCGCAGGAAACAATCGGACAGGGAATGCCGGCGGCCTCGATCTGTCGCGCGCAATCAACAAGGATGTCGAGTGCTTCGTGAACCTTGCGGATCTTCTCGTCCATGTCGGCAATGGCCAGCGTATGGCCTTCGTATCCCATGATGCCGGCCAATTCCAAACCGGGCAGGCGGGCGACTTGCTGGGCCAAAGCCACGGTCGCTTCTCCAGGGGCGACCCCGACGCGCTCCAGGCCGATGTCGACTTCCAGAATCACGCGAATCTTCAAACCGGCTGCCTCCATCGCCGCGCTCATCGGTTCCGCTTGTTCGAGGCAGTCGACGCACACGATCGGGTCGGCTTGCTTGCGGACCTCGACTAGCCGCCGCAGCTTCTGCTCGCCCACGATCATGTTGGCGATCAAAATGTCTTGGATTCCACCAGCCGCCATGACTTCGGCTTCGCCGACTTTGGCGCAGGTCACGCCAAGCGCGCCGCTATCCACTTGCCAACGGGCGATCGTCGACGACTTATGGCACTTGGAATGAGGCCGCCAAGCCACGTTGTGCTGGCGGCACAGTGACGCCATGTGATCGATATTGCTCCGCAGAATGTCCAGGTCGATACACATCGCGGGAGTATCGAGATCATCTTTCGTACAACCAATTAGTGACGAGTCGTTCATGCGTAGGCTCTAGCCTCCTCCGATCGCGGGCAAAAAATGTACTTCGCTGTTCCCTCCCACGGGCGCGGACAGCCCTCGCGAAGAAATCGCGTCGTCGACGGAAACCTGCAGTTGCGGGCTAAGCTGATCTCCGCTGCACAGCCGCGCCTTGATTCCCGGAAAACGATTTTCCAGTTCGTCGACCACCTCGCGCACCATGCTGCCGCCCGTTTCGACTTCCAATGCACCGCCGGTCAGTTCGAGAAGCTGAGTTGGAATGAAGACCCTGGCCATCCGAGATTGAGGGAGAGAATGTTAAGGGTTCGCGGCAGGTGTGAGGCGTTTATCAGCGGGAACTTGGGCCCGTGTTTCCCAAATCGAATTCGGGAAGTTCCTTGGGGGGATGCCAAGTCACTGTAAACCATTGTCGATCCGAAGTCCACGAGGTGCCGATCTTTCCCTTTTCAATCGTCTCGCGAATCTTCACTGCGCGTTCCGATTTTTCCGACAGGTATTTGTCGAACACGGGCCGCAGCGAAGCGATGATTTCAGCCTCGGTGATCGCCTTGACGAAAACGGAACTGTGGATCTGCACCACCACTGGCGCGTTCGGCCCGGCTGGCGGCGCTGCCTTGGGCGGATTGGTCAATGATTTGGCCGGAGTCGCCAAGACAATCAGCAGATGGTCCGCCGTCGTGCTAAACCTGGGTTCTATTTCGAACGCCTCTTGGACCTTGCCGAAGGCGTCCACCGCGCGGGTGCTGAATTGCCTCACTTGTTTCAGGGCGGCTCGAACCCGGCCGTTCATTTCCGACGTGACCAATTGCCTTTCCATCCGCAACGCCTGCCGATCAAAAGACGGCTTTTGCCGGATGGCTTCTCGATAGACGAAGCCGCTGACAATACGTCCTAGAAAACGACGGAAGGGCGTCCAGACGCCGGTAATGTAACTGTCACTGCGAGTCGCCAAACGACCGCCGAAAGCGTCGAGTCCGTTTTCGCTAAGCAGAAAACGAATGTTGCGCGCGAACTGAGTCGTTCCCGAAGTGTAAATGCGGAATCGTCCTGAATAGCTTGTGGTGCGGAAATCGTTCGTGCCGCGTATGTTCAACAAGATCGCCGCCCGGCGAGTGTCCTCGGTCAGCCTAACTTTCGTCCGCGAGGAAGATGCTACCGTCCCACGTGTCGGAACTCCGTTAATAACTTCCGAATAGGGAGAGCTGCTTTCGTTCGTTCGTTCGGCCAGCGTGGCAATCAAATCTTCCGCCACGCGGAGATAGACGATGCGTGAGTAGTCGTCGCCGAGTGGCTTCTTCGACGCAGGGTCCGCCGAGGCTTCGGTTCGTCGCACGCGACGAGCGACCGCGCGCACGTACCGAACATAGTCCCGGTCGGTCAAGCTGAGTCGACGCACTGGAACGGTTGTGTTCTTGCCGTTCTGCTTGCGGATCCGCGCATGTTGAGGGCCCAGTGCGATAAGACGGCCATGGACTTGATGAATGCCGTGGTTATCGGTCCAGACGCGCATCTTCGCGCCGGATACGTTTTGGGCAACGTCCGACGCGCATGCCGATGAACCAAGTTGGGCCGCGATCGGGCCGACCGAAATGACCCACAAGATGGCAATCAGACCTGCGCGGCGCATTCCGTTGGCTGAACACATCACGGTGGGCATCCTAAGTGAGAGAGTATGGGTCTGAACTTGGCGCGAAAGTGGTGGGTATCCCGGTGTTACACTATGGCTCGGCGCAAGCTCACACGCCAGCGGCTTTCCACTGATTCCGTGAATCTCTTTCGGGGGACCGCGGCGCAACCCAGCGGTACGGCATGCTCGAAATGAGTGCCGATCGGTTGTCCGGCCGGTCAGTGCCGGCGCGAAAGCCGAGATCGCGTTTACGTTCAATCGCGGCGGACTGATCCCGGCGCGCCATTGCACTTCGTCGGCCGCGCCTGGCAGTCTCGAGGAGGCGCGCCGCCCAAGCGTAAAACCTTCCCGGCACGACGCCGAGAATGCTTCGACACGATGTCGAAAACGAATCGCTAACAACCTCCGAGAGAAATTCCACTTCACGCTGAACCAAGACACCGCGATGCGTCACTCCAAGTTGGAGTTAACCATGAACGTCTACACGGATCCGAGGCTACTGGATATTCACGGTGCGCTGGATGTGCTACCGACCCTTCCGCTTCCTTTCGGTAGAGAGGATTCGGCGACGGCAACTCCCACCAATACCAAACCACAAACAAGTCCGTTTGCACCAGATAATGACCGTCCGTGTCAATCTGAGTCAATTTCTGACAGTTTGGGAGTCGAGGAAGCCCACAATTCTCAAAAAGACTCGGTTGACCTACGTGGAAGCGAGGAGAAGGGTAGGAGCCCGTTGACAACTCCTGTCAACGGGCTACCAGTAGTGGGCGGTATTGGGCTTGAACCAACGACCTCCACGATGTCAAGCCCGCCACTCCAAATGGCGACGCTGCGTGAAATGCGAGTTGTAGTAACAGCTTACGACATCTTACAAGCTTTGCAAAGGCTTTCATTTACCCTCACTAATTGTCAGTTACTTTCGAGCTTTTAAGGTACGGCAGGGTAGTAATAGGGTAGCCCTCAGATTGACCGAGCAACTAATGAAGCAAGTTGCGATTGGCAGAAAGAACGGGTTGTTCTCGGGAAGTGTCGCAGCGCGCGGTTCATGACTCTGGTCAGTAGCGCGCTGCGAAACGACCTCGATGTTTGGCTTTACGTGAAAGACGTCCTGGACCAACTCTTGTCCGGCGTTACCGACTACGAGCCCTTATTGCCATGGAACTGGGCCGCCGCTCATCCGCAAGCTATTCGTCAGTATCGCATCGAAGAACGCAAGGATCGGCGCGACCGCCAGCAAACCAAACGGGCACAGCGCCGTCGCCACAAAAACTAGCGCGTTAGCCGCTACCGGATCTTCCCGCCCCAAGTCAGCGACAGCCACGCTACGGTCCTGTTGGGCGCACTCAATAGTCGGCTAACGCCGATGCTGCGACAGGACGTTCCGTACCTCGCTCCGCACTGCGAACTTTGAATCGCCTCACAAGCGGATCAGCCAAAACGCTTCCAACAGGCCGCAGCACCTCAATCCACTCGTGGGACTCGGAAGATGGAACTGAAACCAAAGCCGTCACAACCTCTTCGCCCACTTGTTCCCAAAGCTCGCTTTCTGATTCGTATTCGGCAAGTGCTGCCGCTGCGCGGATGCGTTCGTCATTACTTCCGTTGCCAATCGCATCCCAAAGCTGCTTGTTCAAATTGGATCTGCAAGGCTCAAGAAAGTTGACAATAACTGAAACCTCGTCAGATTTTGCAAATGGCCAACGTCCAATGCCTGACAGGACAAATGCCGCCCAGTCCTTCGTTGCAGAGCGTTCACTGTCTTCCTCCGATTGGATGAGAGCCTCTGTCTTGTCAAAGTTCGGAGCGCGTGCAAGGTTTCTGACTTTGCTCGGAATCCGATAGATGGAAGTGTCCAATGCCCTGTGAACCGTGGATGGAGCGGATTCTTGACGTTCAGCACAAAAATGCCGTTGTGCGTATCGGCGACAAACGCATGATCGTTGGAGATTGTCACGCTCCACATGTCATCGCGGATGCTGTAGCTCGGCGGGAACTTCACGCGGGAGACAGGCTTCGGCATCGCGGGGTTCGTGATGTTCAGTATTTCCAGCCCGTGGCCATGTCCGACCCCCGGGTCGCCAGTCTTGGCGCGCGGTCGGCGGCGCGAATGATGGCCCGTGGCCGCGTACAGAAATTTGCCCTGCACATCGACGCCGTCGCCGAAACCGTCAAGCGGCACTCGCGATGTGATCAGCGGCTTCCAGGGATTCCGCACATCGACCGTGACGATCTCCGATGTTCCCCATACGCCGGCATACAAGTAACCGTTTCGCTCGACGACCGACTGCGCCTCTCCCGTCCGTACGGTACTGAGGTGTCTCGGCTGGACTGGATTGGAGACGTCAATCAGCTCCACTCCAAACGAGCGGCACGCTACGAACAGCACATCTCCGGATTTGCAAACGCCGGTGGCAAACTCGATTGTGTCGAAGCGAGAGAGCAGCGTGGGAGCTTTCGAGTCACTCACATCGACGATAAACAGCCCGTCCTCGCGCGAGGTGATGTAGGCGATATCGTCCTCAACCACGATCTGACGAACTCGTCCGAGTCTGCCAATCTTTCCAAGCGGGTGTGGCCTGGCAGGCTCGGTGATGTCCAGCACGTGCAGCGTACGATTTCCGATCGCGTAGGCGTGCGTTCCCTCAATCGTCACATCCATTGTCGGACCAATTCCAGTGTTGAAGGTGTTGGCAAGCTGTGGGCCGAAGCCAGGCGACTCGGCAAACAGATCTGGATGCTTGTGGTAGTACGCATAGGCATGCAGCGCGACGGTCGTGAACAGGTAATGTGTTTCTGCAGCGGAGATCTTTTGCAGGTCAACCGTCTTTAGCATCTTCAAGATCGTCGGCAGGTCGCGTCGAATCAGTTCAGCACGCTCGCTCATCAGCACCAGGTGATAGCCTCCAAGCGGAAACCGCACATGGGCGAGTGCGGTGAGCCCCCCCTTGTCATCGAGCATCTCCGGGCGGAATAAATTCCACGCCATCTCCGCGCCCCGTATCTCTGAACTGCTCCACTTGTACTTACGAGCCAGTGCGGTCCAATCATCCTCGCTGTGAAATTTGCGATAGAACGGACCAGGAAATTCGCGATCAAGCTGCATCTGGGCACACTGAGCCAACAAGTCGCTGATCACGGTGCGTTTTTCCGCATCTTCAAGAAAGTGCAAATAGGCGTTGAGGCGGAAACCGTTCTGGTTCGCATAGATCGGATGCCCGTTTAGTTCGACGTGCTTGCCGGCGTGAAGAAGTTGCCACCGCAATCCACCTCGTTCTGCGAGAAGTTCGTCATGCAATTTCAACCAATGCTTCTCTCCCGTACCCTTGTAGAGTGCATATACGGTGGGAATCAGAATGGAGACGTGATTGTTGCGAAAATCCTTCCACGAAAAACCCACGTGCGACTCGGTCACACCATTGGCAGCCTTAATCGAAAAATTGTATCTCTCCAGCCGTTGACCAATCGCGCCGAGTTTCTTTTTGATCCACTGCTTGTCTTCCGCGGTAGCCAAATCGCTATTGGCATAGCGGGCCAATGTGATGATGTACGTCGTGTGCTGGTCCATCGACGAGTCGTCGTAATACGCCGAGGGATCATCCGGGTGAGGCCCGCGCGGCACGAGTCCTTCGACCGGGCAAATTCCACCGATGAACTTGAGGGCGACAAACAGTTCTTCGGCCTTCCGCCGCAGATACGGATCGGGTGCCGCGTCGTACGCTTCGAGCAACGCGACCAGTGTATGGCCGCAATGCAATGCCGTGTCGGCGATCCGCGAGCCGTACCCCCACGGTTTCGGCTTGCGTGCCTTGATCTCCTCCGGTGAAGTCCAACCGTCTTTCGTTGAGAGCTTCGCCCCGTACAACACCAAGGTCTGCGGATGCTGAAATTGCTCGAAGTATTTCTCGGCCAACTCGAAGGTGTGCTTCTTGAGTATATCTGCTGTGAACGGAGCATCTTCCGCATACGCAGCGCTTGCCGCCATCACCAGCGCACCGCTCCATACTGAAAGAGAAAAACGCATATCACGACTCCGGACTTTCTACGCGAGGGCAAGGTGTGACAAACATCGGAAGAGCCTTCAACCTATCTATTCTACAGCATGCCTCACGGGATGAAAAAAAATCTCTCGCTGGAAGTTCCTTCCGGATATTTCGTTGGACGGCTGGATAATCCCAGATTCTAAGCGGCCAGCACCCTACTTGAGCCGGTGCTGCCGCGAGTGTATCGCGCTGAGCCTGCTGCCGTCTTCGGATGAATTCTTCGCCGATCGAGGGCCGTCGCGACAAAGTGACCCACACGCCTGAGCAATATCGCGAGAACCTGGAGAAGGCTGTTGCGATCCGCACAAAACCAAACGCCATCACCTGTGTTGCGGTGGTGGATGCGACCTATTCATCGGAGCCAATCCGAACGCAGACGATTTCCTGATCGTCGCGCGCGAAGACGTCGTTTCCCGCGAACGCTGGATGGGACCACGTTTCGCCGATGATCTTCGTGCGGGACGACTCTTCGTAGCCTTGGGTCGTGAGCCGAATTAGGATCAACTCGCCGGTTGCGTTGAGGACGATGGCTCGGTCAGTATCGCCAAGCCAAACCATGTTGGCCTGTGGATTACGGCCGCGTGGCGTCATCTTGTGTTTGTCGGTCCAAACGACATTGCCGGTCGCCAATTCAAAACAAACCAGGCCATTCGATCTGTCGAGCAGGTAAACATGCCCGTCGCGATACAGTGGCTGAGACATGACGCCTCGTAAGAATCGGTTTTCTTCCCAGAGTAACTCGGCGTCCTTTGGACCTACGCCCAGTCGCACGGCTTTCGATCCTTCCCAATAGCCGCAGACGAGCACAGTGTCTCCATGAAAGATGGGTGTGGTGATGGTGACGCCGTAAGTGACTTTGTAGGGGACTTTCCAAAGCACTTTGCCGGAATCAAGCGACATACCAACGATATGCTCAGGAGTCCAACCGACGAGTCGATCTGTACCGCCATGATGAATGACGATCGGCGTTCCGTAACCCGTCGGGTCGTCACCCGCTCGCCAGATCTCTTCGCCCGTCTTTCGGTCGTACGCCACATAACATCCATCCGGTTCTTGACCCGCGTGAATGATCACTGTTTCCTGGTAAATGACCGGCATCGCCGCAAAGCTCCATGTCGGCTGTTCGGCCCGATGATCCGCTTTCAAGTTCTTTGACCACAACTTTTTCCCGCTAGCCACGTCAAGGCAGTGCAGATGGCCAACCGCGCCAAGTGTATAAACGCGTCCGTCATGTACTGTCGGAGTTGTCCGCGGTCCCTTTCCATAATCAAGCTTTTCGTAATACGCTTCATAGATAAACGACCAGATCTCGTCGCCGGTCGTCGCGTCAATGCAGGCCACGCGTTCCTGCGAGCCCGGTTCCTTCGGCCGGTCCATTGTGAACGCCCGGCCGTCCTTCACCGCGATTCCGGAATATCCGGGTCCGATCTTCGATCGCCAGCGGACTTTCAATCCGTCTTTCGGCCATGTCATCGGAATCATGGGCGCGCACCAGGTCCCGTCACCGCGAGGACCTCGCCATCGCGGCCAATCCTCCGCACTCGATTCCGCATTGATGAACCAAAATGCGAGAGCGACAAAAGAGATGATCCGATACATGCCAATTCTCCGGAAATGAGTTCAGTACAAGGTATCGCAGTTGCGCTTTCGTCGCCACAATCTATGAAGTGCGGTAGATCGCACACTGCCCGGTTCCGTTGCCGGTGCGGCGGCGTGCGCGTCGATGTCCTCTTTGTTTGGAGGGTTTGGAGTGCCGAGGTTTTTTTCTAGTTCTCGTAGGTAGGCGCTGTTGTTCTGTTTCATCTTGATGTTTCCAAGACCCGAATCGGGTAGTACGTAGGGTAGCCTTCAGATTGAACCAACGACCGCAAGTTTTCTCGTTGTGTAGCGACAATTAGTTTTCCCGGTCAGCGACCATTAGAAGCCCTGGGTTGACGGGAAGTGCTAGCTTTGTTTGCGGGGCGATTCTTCACCCAGTGCCTTGTTTTTCAGTTTTCTTGGCTGGGGCTGAATAAAGGGGCGCCGAGAATGGGAATTGGGTTGCGCAACGGTTACGCATTTACGCCTCCATGGAACGAGAAGTCACGGCCATGCCGATGTTCTACAGAATGCGTGAGTCGCCCTCGCTCACAGTCGCCAGCAACTGCGTCAGGACTCGAAGTTGCTGGGCTGAAACACGTGGCTGCCGGGATATGCCAGCCGACAGGAAAGCCGTTCAAGATGTGGTTGGCCATTCGAGTTTGGAATTGACGATGGGCGTTTATTGTCGGTCGAATGACAACGGGCGACGAAAGCGATTTCATCGTTGCCGTTTGCTGAATGTTCGTCGCCTGAGCATGTCGTGCCGTTTGAACGGGATGCAAGCCCTCCGCGAAACGCAGTTGTACATGATCGATGAGAGTTACGGCATTCTCTGCGAGGCCCGAATGGAAGGCCAGATCGTCACAGTGCCAGTGGGTGAGTTGGAAGAGGCCAAGGGCAAATCAAACCGGCAGCTAATCGACGATTATTGCTACTGGTTTCACAACTGGTGCTAAGCCCGGTGGAGACGGCGATGCCAACAAAGCGGATCAACATCATTCCTGCGATTCACGGCAAGTTGCCCCGTGACGGCAAGATCAACGAGCCGGATATTCACTGGATTCTCGAAAAGTTGTTGGAGCGCCATCCT
The DNA here is from genome assembly GCA_029259935.1 of Planctomycetota bacterium. The sequence goes on along the minus strand of JAJDEH010000357.1, from coordinate 10,398 downwards.
AAGATCAAAGCTCGGCAGGATGATACCCGAGTTCTACGTGGCCAATGGACCACCGAGGACGGCTTGAAAACGGAGGTCACCGCCGCCTCGATTGTCGCAGGCGACGATGAAGTCGGGCGGCTGCGTGACGAAGTGAACGAACTTAGGAAGAAACAGTAATGGGATTCTTCGATTCGCTGTTCGGCAGCAAGAAACCAACAAATGTCGAGGTCGTCCCTGATCACATCTGGATGACGACGGACGCCAAGTTCGCAGGTCTTGCCAGAGAGATAGCGGAACGCTCGAAGTCAGAAACGGTTGCCATCCTGCTCGTGGCACATTTCCCGGATGTGTTGGCACGCCTCAACGAGCTTGCCGCCGAGCCAACAACGGTGCCTGTGAAAGCAGTATTGGCGAGCGACCTGTCAACTGACATTGCCACCAGCTTACATCTCGAAGAGTCAGTGATCATCGACATCATCGTTGGCGAACGACATCCATTACCGTCTGTGGATGAGCAACTTGAGCAGTTCGCTGATATGCTACCGTGCCGTTGCCGATTGTCCGTGCCTCTTCCTTCCCCGGTGCCATCATGTCCGAAACCCTGAACGGATTCATCGAGCGAGTCACGTACCACAACCCAGAGAACGGTTTTGCCGTTCTTCAGGTGAAGGTCAAAGAACGTGATGATCTTGTCTCCGTGGTCGGCAGTACCACTTCGGTCACGGCGGGCGAGCATGTTGAGGCGAGTGGTCGCTGGGTGATCGACCGACAACACGGACAACAGTTCAAAGCCGACGAACTTAAGACGACACATCCTGCTTCTGCCGCAGGAATCGAGAAGTACCTCGCCTCTGGAGCAGTTCGCAGCATTGGTCCCAAGATCGCCGCCAAGATTGTCTCAGTTTACAAGGAACGCACGCTCGACATTTTCGAGAATGCTACTGGCATGCTGCTGCACGTCAAAGGCATCGGTGCAGAGCGACTCAAGCGCATCCGCCAAAGCTGGCAAGAGCAGAAGGAAGTCCGCAAGATCATGCTCTTTCTAACTGAACATGGGATCACTTCGGGACGGGCTGTCCGCATTTACCGCACCTACGGCCATGAAGCCATCGCCAAAATCAAGGAGAACCCCTATCAACTGGCCGACGACATCCGTGGCATCGGCTTCAAGACCGCCGACGAATTGGCAGCAAAACTCGGTATCGACCGTAACAGTCCGTATCGGGCGAGGGCTGCCGTACAGTACACGCTGCAAGAGTTGGCTTCCAAAGGGCACTGCGGTTATCCAGACACGGGCGTGATTGAACATGCGATCAAGTTGGTCGAGATCGAGCAGAAGATCATCGACGATGCCGTGCGGGTCGTTGTCCAAGATGGAAGCGTGATACGTGAATCTGTCGAAGGTGAGCCTTGGCTTTATCTCGCCGCCCTCTACCGGGCCGAAGTCGGCTTGGCACAGTCGGCTCACCGGATTGCCTCGGCTACGCCGCATCCCTTGCCACGCATCGACGTAGAAAAAGCCATCACCTGGGTCGAGCAGCGATTAGACATCCAATTGGCCGCAGCGCAGCAGGAAGCAATCCGTCTGGCGTGCCAGCACAAGATGCTTGTCATCACGGGCGGGCCGGGGGTCGGCAAGACAACTCTAGTGCGCAGCATCCTGGAAATCTTCTCTGCCAAGGAACTGAAATGCGTGCTGGCTGCTCCAACGGGCCGGGCGACGAAACGGTTGGCAGAGATGACGGGCCGAACAGCCAAGACAGTCCATCGTTTGCTCGAATTCGATCCAACCAAGGGAGAATTCAAACGCAATCAGGACCATCCGCTGACTGGCGACCTGTTCGTGCTGGATGAAACCTCGATGGTGGATGTGGTCCTCGGCCACCAAGTTTTGCGAGCAATTCCCAGCGAAGCCTGCGTGATCCTGGTGGGCGACGTGGATCAACTCCCCTCGGTCGGTCCCGGTTCAGTGCTGGCCGACGTGATAGCGTCGAACGTCGTCCCTGTTATCCGTCTGACAGAGATTTTTCGACAAGCCAGCGAGAGCAGAATCATCACGGCTGCCTACGCCATCAACCAGGGCCGAATGCCCAACCTGTCGTCATCTGAATCATTAACAGACTTTTACTTTGTTGAGTCCAATGAACCAGAGGCGATTCAGGACATGGTAGTGTGTTTGGTGAAAGAGCGCATTCCCGCTCGCTTTGGCTTGGACCCGAAGTCCGGCATCCAAGTGCTGACGCCGATGAACCGTTCACTCTTGGGGGCACGGAATCTGAACCAAGTTTTACAAGAGGCGCTCAATCCAAGCGAAGGTGGTCCAGACGTACAGCGATTCGGCTGGACGTTCCGCATTGGGGATCGGGTCATCCAAACTGAGAACAATTACGACCGAGAAGTTTTCAACGGCGATCTGGGAATTGTGGAAAAGATCAATCGCATTGAGCAAACGATGACAGTCAATTTCGAGGGTCGGCCCGTCGAATACGACTTTGGTGACTTGGACGAATTGTCACTCGCTTACGTGCTGTCGATCCACAAGAGCCAAGGGTCAGAGTTCCCTTGCGTGGTGATTCCGCTGCACACGCAGCACTATCTGATGCTGCAACGAAACCTGCTCTACACGGCGGTCACGAGAGGCAAGAAACTTGTGCTGCTTGTCGGCACCAAAAAGGCGCTGGGCATGGCCATTCATCGTGAAGATACGGGAAAGAGATGCTCGGCATTGAGAATGAGGCTTGCGGAAGCTGAATGGTCCGGAAATAAACCCAAGATAAATGACCCCAAAAGACGTCCGAGTTTGTAGCGCTCACCTTCATGCGACGCGATGCGTCAAACAGTAAGGGGAAATTCGTCTGGAACTGGATCATCCCCAACGTCGAATTCGAGGTTGAGGGCGACCCGGCTGGAACTCGGCGCGTCAAATTTGCTTACGATTTTCGGGATTCACTCTTGGACTTTGTCTTTGTGGCCAAGGCAGCAAGAGACCGGGGGCCGAGTCAACCGTGATCGTTCGTGACGATGACTTCCAGACGATGAGGACACGAGCGACCATCGAGCAAGCGCAGGTGGAAGCCGACCATACCATGATGCAAGCCGTGATCGCCGCTTGGGACAATCTGGGCCGCGGCGAGATCGACCCGTCGATCAATTATGACTTGCAGCAATTGGGGGTCGACCTGCAGGCCGCTTACGACGAAGCCTACAACGCGATGAACACCGGCGTCGATGGCGGTCCCAACAGCATCTACGAAACGGCCCTGACGGCGGCGGCCCAGACGCTGGCTAACAACAAGCTTTCGGCACTGTTGAACTTCGATATGCCGACGGCGGAAAAAGTGATGCGAATCGGGATTGCGCAAGCGGCCGAAACGGCGGGTTTGGATATGGCCGGTGCCGCCCGCGATGCAGCTAATGTTGACGCCGACGCCTTGTACGATCACATCGTGCAGTCGGCTAACGCTTGGGCCTCGGAGATGTCCAGCTTGGGAATTACTCAGGGCAGCATCTGGGCGCAGTACGGCGCGGATAAGGCGACCGCTGACGCCCAGCAGGCCATCAGCCAAGCGGCGGCCGACCGCGACGCCCTCAAGAATGGGGCCGATTCCGAAGTGATCCTGGCGATCGAACAATTGGCCCAGCAGCGGCAGTTGGAAGTCGAAACGGCCAACTCGCTGTACCAGGGCATGGTCGACATGGCGAACTACATGCACGGCCAAGAACAGCAGATCGTGGACGCCCAGTTCGCCGGTCCGTTCGCGGCGGGCCACAGTCGAGTACCGGGAGCGCCTTGGGCTCCGATGATCGCGGCCCTGGGCCTGCCCGAACTGGGCATCGTCGAGCTGGGGCCAACCGATTACCGCACCATGCTGGGGCCGCAACTGGTCAGCGGCAATCCCAACGGCGACGGTTACTACCGCTCCGCGGTGGCCAAGATGTCGCAAATCTCGCCGACGTTAACCCCGGAATTACTGCAAGGGAGCGGCGAGTTCATTCGTGCGCAAATTGGCAACGACGCTTGGTTGGCCAGCCGCACCAACACGCAGATCTTCTTGGGCACCGCAGTGGGCGTCACGGTGGCCGTGGTCCTGTCGGCTTACGGCGTGGTGGCCTACGGCGCGGCGGCGGTGGTGCAAGGGGCCGTGATCGGGGCGGCCAGCGGCTACGCGTTTGGCGTCGGCAGTCACGTAGCCTTCCAGGTGGCGGCGCAGATCGACGCGGGTGTCAGCATGTCGGATATCGAGATCGACTGGAACGCGGCTCAGCGAGCGGGGATTAACGGCGCGATCGTCGGCGCGGTGACCGGCGCGGCGTTCACCGGACTGCAAGCGATCGGCAAGATCCAGTTCAACATGATGGGACAGCGGGTGTTTGTTTCCCAGTTCCTGACTCCGGTCGCGCGAGGTGCCACGATCTACCTGGGCGCGAAATCGGTCTACCAAGGCGTCAAGCAAATCCAAGAAGGCAACATCGCCACCGGCATGCTGCTGGTGGTGGGCGGCTTTAGCGCGATCGCCTCGGCTCGCAACTTGAAGTTCTGCTTCACGGCGGGCACGCAAGTCGTCACGTCAATGGGGGAATGTTCCATAGCTCTGGCGGCGGTGCGAAGGACAGTCTCGCACCCGCGCATTTTGGCTTTCTAACAAATGCAACTATCCAAGGAGAATCTAATGAACGTGCAACTCTTTTCGATCGCCGCTGTCTTAGCAATGTTGGTCTCTTTGTTCGCCCATGATGCCCATGCCCAATCGGAAGTCCTGGCCTTGACCAACTCTACCAGCCATCCCGTTCAATATCGTGCGGAATGGACGCGGCAGGGGCAATCCGTGTGGACGCGGCAAGTGAGTCTGGCACCCGGCCAGACGAGAGTTCACACCGCGCCGATGGGTCACGTCTTTCGCATTCGATTTGACATCGACACGACACCCGCGACCTACTTCACTCAATACAACCTCGGATCGAATCGCGGAAACTCCAATTCCGCTGCTCGCCGATATTTGTTTCGGCCCTCTGGAAGAAACCTAGGCATCGTGTCGTCACCCAATCGACGACGAGGCAACTACCAGGGTGTGCCCCAAAGCGATGGCAACCCTTTTAGGGATGTTCGAATTCCCCAGGAGATTACGCGCACTTTTGTTCACCCTTCGTATCCTGAGATCGAGAGGCAAGGGCGCAAGTCCGGATCTCAAGCCAGGGATTGGATATTGAAGAGATCCGGGCGCGGACCGAGCATCAATGGCCTGAGAAAATCGGTTCCTAGTTTCAGAGGAAGAAGTCCCTTTTAGCCGGAATGGTGCGTTCCTGACTTGCAAAGAAAGCTGGTGGGATCATCCACCAGCTTTCTTTCTGTTGTCAGTTATGACGCACAGGGTCACGACGCGAAGCGCTGCGCTATCGTCCTAAACCCGAGAGGACAAACGCGGCCCAGTCTCTTGTTGGCGATCGCTTGGTGCTGGGTGTTGAATTGTCTAGTTTTATCGTCTTGTCAAAGTTGGGCGCGCGGGCTAGGTCTTTGATTTTCGTGGGGTTGCGGTACAGGTAAAGCTGCGCTTCGCGTAATGCTTCCAGGGGCGGTTTTTTTTCTTTCCACAGCTTGTAGTAGAACAACCGCATCAGCGCTGCGGTGGCGTCGTCGTTGACTTTCCATAGGCTGGCGACCACGTTGTGCGTTCCGGCGGTGTGGAAGGCGCTCTGCAAGCCGTACACGCCTTCGCCTCCCGCAACGTCGCCCAGGCCCGTTTCACAGGCGGAGAGCACGGCCAGCTTCAAGTCATACAGCGGCAGCGACGCAATGGACTCCGCCGTCAAAATGCCGCCGTCGTCGGTGGGGACTCCGTATTCGTCTTTCTGACGCGGCAGGTTCGCGCCGGCAAAGACCAGGCCCGAGAGGACGAGTGGGTTGCGGCCTGCGAACGTGCTGCGGCTGCTAATGCGACCGAACCCTCGTGCTCGCTCGAAATTCTCTTGGCTCATTTGCAAGTTAGAGCGAAACTTCTTGTTGGCAAAGAATCCGTGCGTGGCGACGTGGGCATATTGGCATCGAGGCAGTTCACGCAGCACTCGACGAGTCGTGGCGTGGTCGGTTTCCAGCGCGGTTACGGTGCGCGATCCAGCCAGACCGGCGACATTCGATACTTCCCGCTTGCCACTTGGCAAGGGCACCCAAATTCGTTTGTCACCAATGGCCGCATCGCGGGTTAATTGCGCTGACTGAGCTGGCTTCGCGGCCAGTTTCGCTGGTCGATCGTCGTAACTGACGTCGCCCACCAGCAGCAATCGCTCAGAGGCTTCTACGCCTTCCGGCGACTCCATTAGTTGAAGCAGAAGGAAATGCCCGTGCGGCACAACCGCCACCGAGTAGTCCTCTAGCAGTACCCGATCATTTCCAACTGGAATCGCAGCCCAGGGGATGACGGCGAGGGACGAGTCGGGACAGAGATAAAGTGTTTTCACATCGTTTGGCACTGCTTGCGCTAGTTGCTGCCAGACTCTCCCCAGAGTCTCGGCCGGCTTCCTTTCCGATCGACCCTCGGCAATTGCCGCCCGCCAGGCGCTGGCCGCTTGATCGATCGGTTCGGCCGCGCCAAGTTCGACGCGGGCGATGGGCTGATTTCTGTGAACGACGAAGGCCGCGTAGTTGGGAGTACGTCGTTCGCCCTTCTTGCCTGGAATATCGGGATCTTGCTCAATCAACGTATAGCGCACCAAGTCGATGAAAGCCATGTTGGGAGGTAGTTGCGCGACCAACTCCTGTGGCTGGCTTCGCTGGTTCTGCAAGTTCGCAGCAAAGTCTGGCAGCGCCGCCGCCAGTGCTTTCTCCAGTCGTTCTTTCTCGCTGTCCAGTCGCGCTAATTCTTCTTTCCGCTGCTTCGCCTTTTCCAGGTCGGTCTCAGCGGCCGCCAAAATCAACTGAGCCATACGACGGCGTGCCAGCGAATAATCGCGAAAGTCCGCTTTCGTTTGCGCGGATGCTTCGAGCTGGGTTAGATGCAGTTGCCGGTTCCGCTGACTCGTGATCCGTTGCAGAAGGCCCCCTGGCCGTATTTGCTCCGATTGGCTCGCCGAACAACTCATGACCGAGAAATCCAATCTACGGTTGTTCTTCGACTCAAAGTGGTGCGGAGGCACTTGGTTCGTCGCCAATGGTGAATCCCGAACTGGCGTAGTGATAAACCTTGATCAACTTGAGGATTTGAAGCCAGAGTCACCAACGACTACGACATCAACCACGATGGAACCAACCACAGTGAGGTTGGTCGAACCTTCTGAACTTGGAACTCACAAGATCAGTTTTCGATGTAAGCACGAGGATGCCAACTCATTTCTCGACGCAATCCGCAACTTGGGAAGTCGTCGAATCATCGTAACCAAGAGAGACGACTCAAATGACCACGAGGTCATCGTCAATTTCCCCGATTCAGTTCACTTCCATGACGACCTGAGGAATCGAGCGGAGACTTTGGGAGTGCGACTTCTAACGACACATCGAATCAAACGGTAGGTCACAAACTGGAAGACAGCCGTGTTGATTTTGAGCGGCTTTGCCCTTTCCGCCTCTATACCAACCGCCTACGACGTCTCCCATGACCATCGGATTAAGCCTCCTCGGCTCGGCTTGCCGTCCGAGCCCTTTGTTGCTCGTGTTTACAAGATGGACAACATCTGGCAAGTTTTGCAGAAGCAGCCATTCCACAAGTAAAAACCGACCCCAGGCGGACGGAAGCTTCGGCTTGGTAAGATGGTGGCGAACCAATCAGTTCAACGAAGTGTCTCTATTACCTTCTTCGCAGCATTCGGAATGGAGGACGACCATGGGGCTATTTTCCAAGCAGCAACGAAAGCAGCCAGATACACTTCGATACGACCTTCCACGGGAGGTTCGAAGCCGGGTTTTTCATGCTATCCAGCAAGTAATGGACTCCGGAACTACTGCTGTTCGGCCTGACCTGATGCTCGACGAAGTGGGGAAAAAGATACTGGTAGAGTACGGTTCCTTTCGTGCGCCTGCTTGGGAGGCAGCTAGGTCTAGCAACGATCCAGTGATTCAACATTTTTTCTCGGCCAGTGACGAGGAAGCCCTCGATTTCATCCGACTCTGCTTCGAGCCATTTCACAATCCCGGCCAGACTGGCGTCGATGCGATCAACAATATCTTTCGTGACGCAGCAATCGGCTACGAGCTGACACCCTATGTCCAAACTGTAGTTGACAAGCCCGGCAGTTTTTTTGGCCGCAAGGTGGGCCAACAAATTGAAGTACAACGTCCGAGAGTGATGAAGCGAGATTCAGATTTGCTGCATTCGGAGACAACCAAAGAAGCACTGTCTTTGTTGTCGGACGCTCGCTACCAGGGGGCCAACGCAGAATTTCTAACTGCGCATGACCATTTTCGACATGATCGATTTAAGGAGTGCTTGAACGAATGCCTCAAGGCATTCGAGAGCACCATGAAAACTATTTGCAGCCAGAAGTCCTGGCCGTTTAACGACAAAGACACTGCCCACAAGCTAATTGGAGTTTGTCTTGACCACGGTCTCGTGCCGACCTTCACTCAGCAACAACTGACTTCACTACGCACGCTGTTGGAAAGTGGAGTACCCACGATTCGAAACAAGATGGGGGGACACGGCCAGGGTGCCAAGATTACCGATGTACCTCCGCACCTGGCTCGGTATGCGCTAAATATAACTGGAGCTACGATTCGGCTACTTGTCGAATGTGCGGACAACAAACAATAGGAACTGAACCGAGAGCATGCGCAAACACAGTCAACCCAAGTTCAAAGGGCAGAGTTTCAGCAAAGCCTTGCAATCGGGTAACGGACTGCTCCGCTGCCGCGATGTTGGTGAAGTGGGCTTCGAACGCTACGTGGCCTTGGCAGTCCTGGGTCGAAACCTTCACGCCTTGGGCAAGCTCGTGATCGCCAAGCAGCATCCGGACTCGGCGGCGGCGATCAGTTTTCGAGCCGCGGCATAGTCCAAGCATCTCATTGCCCATCACGCTGACCGCAACCGCGCCCCACGTCCGCGCCGCTCGAACGCAAATCCGTTCAGAACACCGCAGTGAACGGCAAAGTCGCCCTACTTCGATAAATCCGTGACAATCTTCGAAGCCACCAGTGCCGAAAAAAAACGCCGATCAAAGGCTATGCCCAATTTCCGTACAGACACGAGCTAGTGGTGTTCACGCGTCGCACGAAGAGCGGCAACGCAGCTCAAATTCGGCAAGGTCAGCGGCAAGATCACAGTCCCGCGGCCTTTACGATCTGCTTGAGATCAATGGAATTCAACATCTTCTTCGTCCGATCGTTCATTACGGTATCGGCACCACTGGCGAGTGACGCGGGGTAGCCGGCCTTCTCTAGCGCCATACTGAACTGCTTTGTTCCTGTCTCTCCGAGCACGCCGGCCTTGATGATCCGGTCGGCCAGCATGCGCGTCATCATCTTCTCATCCCGAAGCAATTCGTCGACTCGCTTCTGCTTCAGTTCATCGAGCGCGAGCATGACGGCTTTGCGCATCACCGGCTGAATCTTGGTGCGAGCGTTCTTTTGGATCTCGGCAATCTCGGCCCGAGAAGGAGGCCCGCGACGACCTTTTCGACGCGATGCCATGATCTTGCCGCGCACATAGCTCGGCATGAATTTCTGCATCAAGCCGGGGATCGTCGCGGGGACGATCTTGTGGGCGTAGGTGTGAATCTCGTCTCCACGCCTCGTCTTGAACGCCTTCACGGCCTGATCCCATTGCGATTCACTCGTGAGCGCCTTCACCTTCGCTTTCTGGGCCGAACCAAGGTCGAGTTTGCCGACGAGCGATTCGATGTTTCCGGCGGCCTTCAAGCGCAATGCTTTCTCGGCCGCCTGGGCGGCTTTGAGGTCGGTAGCCTCATTGGCCGTGGCTTTCTCGTCGGCCGACGTTGTCGCAATCGTCCCAAACAACAGCGATACGGCGAGTAGCCTGATCGTTTGATACCGCATAGAGGTCTCTCCCTGTAAGAAAAGTATTTCGGCGTGATCCTCGGACTTTCACGAGCCTGGCGGCTCCGATCTAGCGGCCGCCGGGCGTACTGACATTTTCGTTCTCCTTCGGAGGTTCCGACGTCTTTCGCACGTTCTCGCGAACGACACCTTGTGGGCCGTTGACGCTGGCGGCTTTGTCATTCTCACTGTCCGAGAAGGCGATGTTACCGAAGACGTGGGCTGGCAACATGGACTTGTCCACGACAATGCCCGTGCCGAGAAAGTTGCTGGTCGTGTTGTCGGTCGCCCAGACTTGATTCGCGCCCGAGGCGAAGAGGGCGTGTCGCCAGCGGTCGGTGTGGTTGCTGGAGAACGACACCTTGGAGCCACCCTGAATCCACGCGGCGAAGTTCGGCGGACCACCTGCGCGCGGGCCGTTGCCCTTGAAGCGGTTG
>JAJDEH010000356.1 GCA_029259935.1 Planctomycetota bacterium | reverse complement strand
TCCAAGGTCGCGGGGACAGACGGCGCGATTGCGTTGGCTGTCTTGTCCGATGCGCCAGACACATCTCCATGTGCTACATCAGTTCCATGAGCTACATCAGCCGGTGCGACTTCCTTGCCGGTTGCGATCACCTCCAGCGACTCAAGCGGCGATGCGAGTGCCGCTTCTGGTAGCGGCGCGTGCGCGATCGATTCAGTTATCGGCAATTCGACTCCGAACCCGGAAACACCGAACGAAGCCAGCGTCCATGATGCAAACGGACAGGCCAACACGGCCAGCAGCGTGACTCGCAATACGCTCGACTTCACCGCGGCTCCGCGGCTTTGTAACCAACGAGCCGCAAGCAAGCCGACCGCGATGATCAGCGACGACTGGATCAGAATGTTGACCGCCAGCGTCGCCACTTCCTCAGCGGTTTCGGCGGACGACACGAAGAGATTGGCTGCGTTCATGACTTTCTCCCTCGCCCGGTGGATTTTTCGTCGATGAGCTGCCGTAATTGATCCAGCTCTTTTTTTGGAATGCGTTCTTCTTTCAATAGGTAGGCAACCAGCCCGGCCGCATCACCGCCGAACACCCGCTCGACCAACTCGCGCGTCGCCCGGCGTGTCACGCTGAGTTCTTCGACTAGCGGATAGAAGACGAACGTGCGGTCTTCAACCTCATGGGCGATCGAGCCTTTCTCTTCCAGCTTTCGCAACAGTGTCTGCACGGTACTATGTGCGACCTGCTCTTCCTCGTTTAGTGCATCCGTGATCTCACGGGCATTCGCTCTGCCGCGCTCCCACAACACCTGCATGATTTTGAGCTGCACCCGACCCAATTGCGTCTTTGTCATCGCGGATTCCTCCGGCGTTAGGTTCGGCGTCACTTACTGCTGTAGATTTACCATGGTAAATCTATCGAAGTCAATGCTTAAATGGAAATGTTCGGAAATTTTTAGGCGAAACGTTAGAGGCCTCTAAATGCTTGGATAGACGACGCCTGGTGCCTGCCCCTGAAAACGGGAATTAAGTTGTAGCCTCAGCCCGTTTCGCATAGAATTTGTACCGCAAGGATGCAATCCCACCTCATTCAACGGAACCCACACACCCACACACCCACACACCCACACACCCATTCACCCGGAGACCCAACGATGTTGACCATCTGGGGCTCAAGGCAGCGATTCTGCGACCGCATTGGCCGCCGTGATTTTCTCAAGATTGGAGCCCTCGGCGGAGTACTCACTTTGCCCGACCTGCTGCGACTCCGCGCGCAGGGAGCGACGGCCGGTCGTTCGTCGCACAAGGCGGTCATCATGGTCTGTTTGAACGGCGGACCCAGTCACATCGACATGTATGACTTGAAGCCCGATGCACCGGCGGAGATACGTGGCGAATTCAAGCCGATACCAACCAACGTTCCCGGCTTTGATATCTCGGAACTGATGCCGCTGCAGGCGCGGATCGCCGACAAGCTGGCGCTGGTCCGCGGCGTTCAATGGCCACGAGACGATGGCCATCGGCTGCACTTGGTCTTCACCGGCTATCCGATGTCCGACGCGCGACCGTCGTTCGGATCGATTGTCAGTCGCATCCGTCGAGAACGTGGTCAAGAAAACTCGTTGCCGCCGTACGTCAGCATGGCGCAGTTCCCGCCGCATCCCGTGCTGACCGGTCACGAGGAACCGTCGTATGTGGGCAAGGCCCATCGGCCGTTCGTCCCCTATGATCCGGCAGCGATCGTGAACGGCCAGCTCAACTACACCGGACCAGGAGCGGGAGAAGTAAAAAATCTGGAACTCACGGGCGGCATCACGCGCACGCGTTTGGCGAACCGTACCGCGCTGCTGAGCGATTTGGACAATCTGCGCCGCGACGTCGACGCGCAAGGCGAACTGGCCGGCATGGACGCGTTCAAACTGCAGGCGCTAGACATGATTAGCTCGAGCCGCGTGCGCGAAGCTTTCGACATCAGCCGCGAGCCGCCCGACGTGCAAGCCAAGTACGGAGGCGACATTGAATACAAGTACGATACCGACCGTCGGCGCTGCTGGGAGGGAAGCAAGTTCCTGCTGGCCCGGCGTTTGGTTGAGGCGGGCGTTCCGGTGGTGACCCTGGCGGTCGGCGTGTGGGATACCCACGTCAAGCATTTCACTTACCAACGCGACAACGTCCCACTGCTCGACCGGTCGCTACATGCGCTGATAACCGACCTTCACGAGCGCGGCCTGGACAAGGACGTGGCGGTGGTCGTCTGCGGCGAGATGGGCCGCACGCCAAGAATCAACCAAACCGCCGGCCGCGATCATTGGCCCTCGGCCGGTTTCACTCTGTTCGCGGGCGGCGGCCTGCGAACCGGCCAAGTTATTGGTGCCACCGATGCAGGCGGCGAGCAGCCCCAAACCCGCGCTTATCGTCCGCAAAACATCCTGGCCACGCTGTACCACGTCCTCGGCATCGACCCAACATTGACGTTCCCGGACCACACCGGCCGCCCCCGATATCTTCTTGAAGACCAAGAGAAAATCGCGGACCTTGTTTGATGGGGCGAACCGGCGAGCCAAAGCGGATGGCCGCCAAAGACGCATCTGGGCCGGGCATCCCTACAGGACTGTTATTCCTGAACCTCTCACAGGCATAAGACAAAATGTCTTGATCATCCGCCTCGGTTCGGTTACGATCAATCTCTATCTGCTATTTTCACGTTCTCGAGCCAAAATGCGCTGATTCATGAAGACAGTAATGACGCTTGTTTTGCTTTTCGTGCCCGTGATTCAGGTTTGGGCGCAGCCTGCTCCAGAGGAAAATAAAATCACCGAGCGGGCTGCCGAATCCCTGCGACTATCAACGGCGGAGGCGAAAAGGTTTGACTATTTTATTACCGGCGACAGCGAAAAGAAGTCGAAGTTGCATCCAACGCCGGTCTATCGATTCACGTCGCCTCAGATCGGTGAAGTCTACGCCAACTTGTTCCTCTGGACTCACCAAGGTAGACCCGTGGCGATCGCATCGATCAGTAATTGGTACTCCCCAAGAGCCTATCGAGGACTCGCCGTCACCTCGCTGTCGACGGAGAAACTGATCGGTACCAGGGATGGAAAGGAGATTTGGCATCCCAAGAGTGGCGGACTTGAGTTCAAGCCGTTGGCGGATGCCAAGCCGCCCCAAAAGACCGCCGCACAACGCCTGCGGCAGATGCGCGCATTGGCGCGAGAATTCACCGCCGAATTCAAACGCGACGCGAGCTACCCGGAAGGAGGCAAACTGCGTTTGCTAAGTAATCCCCTGTATCGTTACGAGAGTCAGCAACCCGAGTTGATCGACGGCGCGATTTTTGGATTCGCGTTTGGCACCTCGCCCCAGTTGGTCTTACTGATTGAGGCACGGCAAACGGCCAGTGGCGCAAGATGGCATTACGCTTGGGCACCGAGAAACAGCACGGAGTATCATGTGCGGCACAACGGGCGCGAGGTGTGGAGTCTGCCGCAACTCGCCCCGCCGTGGCCTAACTCAAAAAATCCAACGAACACCTACACCGTCTTTCCCGATCTACAACGGGAAGGAAGAACACAACAGTTCGTGGACCAGTTGCCGAAGTTCAACCGGATCTCGAAGTAGCCTAATTCGGACGATTCTAGATTGGAGAGAGTGCGATGTCTCACATTTTGCTGGTAGCGCTCGCGGTAGCATGGCAAGGGGATGGCGCGTCTTTGCAAAAGGATTCGCCGGCCCGTGAAAAACAGGCGGATGCCGCGCGGCAGGACCAGCCGGACGGCAGTGCGGAGCGAAGTGGCCTGCAGTTCGATGGCACCGGCAGTTACGTCTCTGCCCCGAACATCCGCTTCGACGATTTCGACAAGCTCACGATCGAGGCTTGGGTCAAGGACTGGAGCGGGCGAATTCTTTGTCAGGGAAAGCAAGGCGATCCTGAGAACAGTATTTGGATTTCCATCGGCAGACCGCAGCAAACATGCGGTTGGGAAAGCGAAGACGGCGCGAATTATTCCAGGAACCTCTCTGCGAAGATGGCCAAGGGATGGGTCCACGTGGCGCTAGTTTACGACGGCAAGAATCAACGGATGTTCATCAACGGCCGCCTGGAACACGCGGTCGCGACTCCCAAGCCGGGCCCTTTTGGTCGTGAAAGGCCACTGATCATCGGCGCACAGCAGCAGTGGGATGACTCGAAGACGAAGCCGACGGGACTCAACGCAAAAGGCGTGATGAGCTTGCTCCGAATTTCAAGTATCGCCCGCTATGAAGTGGAATTCATGCCGAACAAGATTTTCAAAGCCGACGGCGATACCGTTCTGCTGTTTGATTTTTCCGAGGTTCACGAAGATCGCTTGTTGGATGCCTCGAAAAACAAGAGACACGGCACCATCCACGCAGCCAAGTGGGTGACGTCGAAAGCAGAGTCGAGCAAAAAGCCGTAGCTTCCTGCGCGGTCGGGCGAGTTAGCCGTGTCGGACGCCTAGCAGATGCGTCGTGACAGCCAACTCACTGAACAGTTTACTGAGCATCTTGACGCATGTGGGCTCCCAGCAGTTTCTGGTTTAGAGAACCTCCGTCGATGAGCAGTTCGTCAAGCGCTCGATCAATATCTTCATCGATGATTCGCGGCGAGTCGTCCCGCTCGAAGTGGAATTGGGCCGCCTTTCGCATCAGTTCCTTGATGAAGGCCGCGCTTACTCTGTCCGTTTTCGAGACGATTCTCGTAATTACCTCGTCCGAAACTTCGATCTTTCCCGCATATAAACGAACCAACCTGTCGCGACACGCCTCATCTGGCAAGGGAAATTCAATGGCTTGATCGATGCGGCCGGGGCGCGAAGCCAGCGCCGCTTCCAAAGCCTCCGGGCGATTGGTCGTCAGGATGAACAGGATCTCGGCATCTTCCTGCAACCCGTCCATCTCGTTAAGCAATTTGTTCAGCAGTACTTCTTCGCACGGCCCCTCCATGGTTTCTCGGTCTCTACCGATCAAATCGGCATCTTCGATGACTACAATAGAGGGCTGCAATAAGCGGGCCAGCACCATATACTCGCCAAGCTGGGCAACCTGGCCCGCGGTGATCAACAGTATCGTGTGTTGCGGCATGGCTCCGGCAAGGTAGTGAAGCGTATGGGTTTTTCCCGTGCCGGGCAGACCGTAAAACAGCAGCCCCTTTCTAGTCGAGAAGCCCAGCGAGTTGAGTTTTTCTCGCTGCCGGGCAAAGTGAAGCACGTTTCTCTCCAGCAGTTCGAGCGTCTTTTGAGGAAGGATGACCTGATCGCGGCCTGTCTTCTTTAACTTGTGGACCAGGATGCCCCGCGCCTTGCCGGTGAATTGATCCGTCTTATCCAACGACAGGACTTTTCCTCGGTACGAACCGGCTCGCGCCACGCCGTCCTCCAGTCGCTTAAACAAGTCTTGGGTAATCCGAGTTCCCGTTTCGCCATTGCGCACGGCAACCTGAAACTGCATCCCCGACGGGCGGCCAAATTGCTCGGAAGTCGTCAGAAAGGCAGCAAAGACGTGTTCGCCTCGCCGTAGCAGCCAAAGTTTGTTCGGCGACAATTAGTTCTCCGCTTTAGCGACAATTAGAATTCCCTGTGAGGAATTTTATTTCGTACCCTTGGTTGCTTGGGACGTCGCTTTCTTGGCTGTCTCTACACGGTAGCTTGGCACGTTCAACTCGATGA
>JAJDEH010000355.1 GCA_029259935.1 Planctomycetota bacterium | reverse complement strand
GACCCCCGCGCGATGGCCCAAATCGCGACGCACAAAAAGACCACCGGCTCGTCGTAAGTCAGAGACAGCCGGCCGGAATAAGTAATCAGCCAAGTGAAATCGACGGACGAGAATTTTTCCCACTCACTTGGCAAGAGATCCAAGATTTGCTTGAAGCGGCTGGTATCGAGCTGGCTCACAATCCAAACGCGGACCCAGCAAAACCAAAACATTGCGACGCCACAGGCCAGCAGCAACCATTTCGATTCTTGAATACACTTTTTTAGCAGAACGCGGTTCATGGCGACCGTGTCGATTCCGGATGCGGTGATGACGAGTTCGTTGGCGACGAATTCGTCGGTAATGAATTGGAATGATACAGTTCGTAAACCGCCCGTAGCCCCACCGGCTCGACAGTCACTTCGCGCAGCGACAGCGTCGCCAGCCAGCCGAGCAAGGGAGACAGATCGCCGTCGGTATCAATCGTCACCTGCCCGTTGCCATTGGTTCGGATATCGGCCTGGTTCGTTAGGTGTTCAGGCAGGGCAGGTAGCGATCCCGCGAGATGCGCTTGAATGCGATGCCGACGCCGAAGCTCGGCCATGGCTTGCGTATGGACCAGTTGGCCTCCGCGCAAAATCACCACGCGGTCGCAAACCTGTTCGACTTCGGACAAAACATGAGACGAAAAGATAACCGTGCGCCCCGCTTGTTGAGCTTCCGCGACCATGTCCATCACGGTTGCCCGGACCGTGGGATCGAGATTGGCGGTCGGTTCGTCCAGGATGATCAAGGGGCTGTCGGTGGCCAGCGTCGCGGCGAGCGCCAACTTCTGCCGCATCCCTGTCGACATAAAAGCGACCGACCGCGACAGATCCAACTCCAGCCGCTCGGCAAGAGCCAACGACCGCGGCAAATCTCCCCCAGGGCGTACTTCCGCGAAGAACTGCAAGATCCCCCGGCCTCGCATGCGAGGGAATAGACGCGGTTCGCCGGGCAAATAGGAAACCTGTCGATGCACCTGCACGCTGTCATGGTAGCAGTCGAGATTGTCGATCATCGCTCGCCCAGATGACGGCCGCAGGTAGCCCAGCAGCAGACGGAGGAGCGTTGTTTTTCCGGCTCCATTGGGCCCCAAAAGGCCAAAGACCTCGCCTCGGTTCACCGCTAGCGTACAGCCGTCGAGGGCCTTTATCGATCCGTATTGTTTGGTGAGCGATTCGGTTTCGACCAGCACGTATTCATCCTGACGCCGACAAACTTGCGGAAAAGATAGGCCCTACAAGGCTTAAACTAGCAGGCGACTGGCCCACGTCCAACGCGAAACAGCTATTCCGGGAGGTGGGGTTTGCGCGTACCATCCGCCTTCTGCAATTTTTGGCTTGATCAGCGCGATTGACAATGGGACGTACCGGACTACTTGTCCAATGGTAGGAGAAAGACCCGAAAACCAATCGATAAAGGGATGATTTTCCGGTTGGTTTGACCCGCTCCGCAGCGCCGTGATAATTCAGGGAAGATTTGGCATGGCAAGACAACGCAAGAAAAATACCGAAGCTGCTCAAGACGCAGGGCCCGCGCCACGCACCCGACTGTTGGGTCGGGGTAAGACATTGCTGCTGGGCGCCCTCTTCCTTCTGTTGGGCGTCGCCTTTTTTGCTCCCACGATCGTCGCACATACTCCATTGAGGCACCACGTCGTCCCCCTGGTGGTACCGCAGTTTCAAGGTACGGTGTCGATCGGCAACGCCTCCTTGGGCTGGTTCTCTCCGATCCAACTCGCGGAAGTTTCAGCAACGGACATGGAAGGCCAGCCATTGGCCAGCATCGCAATCGTCCGGTCGGAAAAGACATTATTGAGTTTGGCGACAAACCAGCGCGATCTTGGTCGCATCCAATTGGTCAAGCCACATGTTCATCTTCAGTTGCGAGCTGATGGGAGCAACGTCGAGGACGCACTGGCTGGTTTCTTTGACTCGTCCGAGAGCGGTGGCGAACGCCCCCAAGTTTCCATCACGGTTGAGCAGGGAACCGTCGACATCAATGACGCCGTCGCGGGTAAGAGCTGGCAAGTGACACCCGTCGATGCTTCTTTTGAAATGCTCGACACGGAAGGATCGGTGACCGGTAAGCTTTCCACTGGGATGACTGGCCCCGGTCAACCGCCGGCCCACTTGGAAGCGGAGATGAAGTGGCAATCGTCGACATCCGAAGCAGCCGGTGGCGGACAAGCCGTCGTGCGGTTGGTCGATTTCCCCTTGGCATCGATTCAGGCGGCGCTGCGGCGCGTGGTGCCCGACGCACAAATCTCTGGAATAGGCTCCACTCAGTGCGACGTCCGCTGGGACGCGTCAAGCGGAAGTCAAGTCCTTCAGCTTGACGAGTTTGCCGTCCGCGATCTTCACTTCCAAGGACCCAGCTTGTTCGGTAACGATCAACTGCGGTTGAAGCACGTTTCCGCGGAAGGCGGGCTTGAGTTTGCCGATTCCAGGCTGACCGCAAAACAGTTCAAGGCTAGTTGCGACCTAGCCAAGATCGAAGCGGATGTCACCGTGCCCACCAGTGACCTGGCCAAAGATCTGCTTGGCGTTTTACTGCAGCCGGAAGATTATCGCATCGTGGGAGAAATGGATTTGGCGATGCTGGCCAACATGTTGCCCGAAACGTTGCGGCTTCGAGAGCAGTTGGAGCTAACGTCGGGGAAAGTCACGGCCACGATGTACAGCCGAGTTGAAGGTGAGAATCGTCGCTGGGCCACGATTGTCGAAACCGCCAACCTCACCGCGATGAACAATGGCCGTGCCGTGCGCTGGGACCAGCCAATTCAGTTGACGATGTTTGTTGCCAAGTCGGCCGATGGGCCGGTCATCGAACATTTGACTTGCAACTCTAGTTTTTTAAAGATCCAAGGCAAGGGCGCGCTGGCCAAGGGCTCCATTACGGCCGTCGGCGATCTTGATCGGCTGGCCGCCGAGGCGGGCCAGTTTGTCGATGTCCAGGGTCTGAAACTGGCCGGCAAGTTAGACGCCGAACTGGGATGGGACCAGTTGGACGACCAGGGACGAACGAACTTGCGGGGCGGGGCGGCGGTTAAGGAGTTCGAAGTCGTACTCCCAGGCCTGCGCCCATGGCGCGAGGAGAACCTGACTGTTTCGGTCGATTCGGTCTTTGTCGGAGACTCGAATGGCGCGCCCATTCCCTCCTCGATTCAACAATTCGAGAGCGGCAATCTTCAAGTGACATCGGGTATCGACTCGTTGCGGGTCGAGCTAGTCGAATCGGCAAGCAGTCCGTCGGGCAACCTATCCGTGCCCGTCCAATGTCGCTTGGTTGGCGGTTTGGGAAGCTGGTTACCGCGAATTCAAACCTGGGTTCCGTTGCCCGGATGGCAACTGGATGGCGATGTCGAATTGCAGTGCACGGCTCGGTTTTCTCCACAAAAAACCGACGTGACTGCCGGTTCGCTAACATTGAGCGAGTTGTCCGCCACGGGGCACGGTTTACGAATCAAAGAATCGACGGCGCGCATCGAGGGGATCGCCTCGTGGAATAGCACCACGCGAGAACTCACGTCCGCCGAAGCAACGCTTGTCAGTTCCTCGGTCGCTTGCCGCACGAACGATGTCAAGATAAGAGAGCTGGAAAGAGGGCCCGAAGTGACGGGGCAAATCGCCTATCGCGGCGACTTGGGCCGCGTCATGACCTGGACACACGGATCCGCCGATCCTCCCCGGCAACACTTCTACGGGATGATCGTCGGCCAAGGGCAATTGGCTTACCAAGACGGCGTAACGCTGGCCAATTGGACAGCCGACATCACCGACTTTATCGCGGCCCGGCGCAAGAATCCGAAGATTCCCGGCGAAGCCACGCCCGCGGCCAATTCCAGCCCGTGGGAAGCGGTTTGGCGGGAGGATCAAATCAAGCTTGTCGGAAAGGGCGACTACTCGCACGCCAACGGTGAACTGCACCTCGACCAGATCGACGTGGAAGCGCCCTCCGTACGCGTCGCCGCTCATGGAACACTAAAAGAACTGACAACCGTTTGCCAAGCTGAAATCGATGGTGAACTTGTTTACAACTGGAATCATCTATCGGAGCGACTGCGGCCCTTTGTCAGCCGCGATTTGGTCATGAGCGGCACCGGCCAGAAGCCGTTCACGATCCGCGGCCCGCTGTTGAACGGGGTCGAAACCCAGTCGGCGGCCGATAGTGTTCCCGCTTGGCCGCCCGCGGATCTCACAGCACAAATGGCCATCGATTGGAAATCGGCCAGCGCCAAAGGATTTGAAATTGGACCGAGTGAACTTCAAGCCGTGCTATCGGGAGGAGTGATCCGCGCCCAACCGATGCATCTGAGCGTCAATCACGGACGGGTCAACCTGGAACCGCAAGTCTTCCTTCATGGGTCGCGGAACACCTTGACGCTTAAGCCGGGATCCACGGTGGAGCGCGTGCAGATTTCACCAGAGATGTTTAAGACCTGGATGAAATATTTGGCCCCGCTGTTGGCCGATGCAACGCGAACCCAGGGCGAACTATCGATGGAATTGTCGGAAGCTCAGGTGCCGTTGGCGGACCCGATGAAGGGGACGGTTCGGGGCCAGCTCAAGATCCACTCTGCCCGCGTGGGCCCAGGTCCCATGGGCCGACAGATCGAAGCAATCGTGCGACAGGTGGCCGCGGTTGTCGAGAGCGGCGGATTGGATCCTCGGCAGCTCGGTGGATCCGCAAGCTGGATTAACTTGCCGGAACAGACCGTTTCTTTTCAGATGATCGACGGAAAAGTCTATCACGAGAACCTGCAATTGGTGATTGGCGGACTGCGCGTGCACACCAATGGCCATGTCGGCACGGATCAATCGGTCTCGATGGTGGCCAAGATTCCGCTGGGCGAGGATCTCGTCGGTAACAATCCGTTGCTGGCCAGTTTCCGAGGCCAAGTGATCGAGATCCCCGTTTCCGGTACGCTCACAAATCCCGTGTTCGACAACCGGATTCTCTCGAACCTGACCAAGTCGCTAGGCAACGGTCTCAATCGTCTCATCGAAGACGAATTGAAAAACGGCCTTGAAGGATTGTTCAGGCTAGACCGGAACAAATAGAATTTGTTGCAAGATACCATGGACCATGAAACAACAATCGCGGAACTTCGTAACGTCGTCCGCGAGTTCGTGGATGCTCGCGACTGGCAACAGTTTCATTCGCCCAAGAATCTGACCATGGCGCTGGCGATCGAGGCCGCCGAATTGATGGAGCATTTTCAGTGGATTACGACCGATGCCTCGCGGCGTATCGCCGAGGATCCGGAAAAACTGACCGCCGTGGGCGAAGAACTGGCCGACGTACTCTGTTATACGCTAGCAATCGCCAACGAACTCGATCTCGATTTGAGCAACGCCCTCCGGGAAAAAATGAAAAAGAATGTCCTGAAATATCCGGCCGAAGAATTTCGCGGACGGTATGGCCCCGAGGACGGGGGAGGGGCTAACTGATACGCCGAAATAGCGGCCTTCTGGTTTGAGCCGCCACAACTTCGCGAGTCCATTATCTTTCGAATTGCGCCGCGCCACCATTCCACGCTGGCACCTCTTTCCCTAGAATTCCGCTGGATTGCTCGACATTGGCGGAGCGGGTTTTTCATTGGTAGTACTTGAGCCGTGCCGTCGCTGTCAGTGCTAGCCCGTATCGTCCGCAAACTGGGATCAAGTCAACCTGCCGCCTGCCCGATGAATGATGGAGGTGTTGATTCAGCCCACTCGAGGATCACGAACTTCAGCACGATATTCACCGCGATTTTTCAAGTGAGGGTTCATGAAGGTTTGGCCAGGAAAACCGTATCCGCTGGGCGCGACCTGGGACGGATCGGGCGTTAATTTTGCTTTGTTCTCCGAGAATGCAACCGGCGTCGAGCTGTGTCTCTACAAGGGCAAGCAGGGCCGCTACGAACGCGCGCGCATTCGCATGACCGAGCACACCGACCAGGTGTGGCACTGCTATTTGCCGCATGCTCGTCCCGGCACTCTGTATGGCTATCGGGTCTACGGTCCTTACGAACCAGAATGTGGGCATCGATTTAATCCGACCAAGCTGCTGTTGGATCCGTACGCCAAAGCGATTGATGGAACCATTCAGTGGAACGAGGCCGCCTTCGCTTACGTGTTGGGTCATCCGCAAGCCGATCTGTCGCTCAACACCCGCAACAGTGCTCCCTACCTTCCCAAGTGTGTCGTTGTCGATACTGACTACGATTGGGAAGGCGATGTCGCGCCCCGCAACCCGTGGCACAAGACGTTGATCTACGAGTTGCACGTCAAGGGATTCACTGCCCGTCATCCGGATGTTCCCGAAAACGATCGCGGCACATATGCCGGACTGGCGTCGCCCGCGGTGATCGACTACCTGACGTCACTGGGCGTGACCGCCGTTGAACTGATGCCGATTCATCACTTTGTCGACGACAAGCACTTAGCCGATCGGAAACTCCGCAACTTCTGGGGTTACAACTCGATCGGTTACTTTGCTCCCGATGTTCGCTATGCCAGTTATCCGCGCGGCGGCAATCAAGTCGTGGAATTCAAGCAAATGGTCAAGCGGCTGCATGGGGCGGGGATCGAAGTCATCTTGGATGTCGTCTATAACCACACGGCCGAAGGGAACCATTTGGGGCCAACCCTGTGCTTTCGCGGTATCGACAACGCCAGCTATTACCGCACGGTGGCCAACGACGCGCGGCACTACATGGATTACACCGGCTGCGGCAACACGTTGAACATGATGCATCCGCGCGTGTTGCAACTGATCATGGACAGTCTGCGTTACTGGGTGCTGGAGATGCACGTGGACGGATTTCGTTTTGATTTGGCGTCGGCGCTGGCCCGCGAACTTCACGATGTGGATCGCCTGGGTGCCTTCTTCGACATCATTCATCAAGATCCCGTTCTGTCTCAAGTGAAACTGATTGCCGAGCCCTGGGATTTGGGCGAAGGCGGCTACCAAGTCGGCAATTTTCCGGTGTTGTGGGCCGAATGGAATGGCCAGTACCGCGACAATCTGCGTAGCTGGTGGAAGGGCGACGAGGGACAAATCGGTGAGTTGGCTTATCGGCTGACCGGCAGCAGTGACCTGTACGCCCTCAGTGGCCGCCGTCCGTATGCCAGCGTCAATTTTGTCACCGCCCACGACGGTTTCACGCTGCACGATCTGGTCAGCTACAACGAAAAACATAATGAAGCCAACGGCGAAAACAATTGCGATGGCCACGGCCACAATTTGAGTTGGAATTGCGGTGTGGAAGGGCCCACCGACGATGCTGAGATCAATGCCTTGCGAGAACGCCAGAAGCGAAACTTCCTGGCCACGCTGATTTTGTCGCAGGGCGTGCCGATGTTGGTCGCCGGAGATGAGTTTGGACGTACTCAACACGGCAACAACAACGCCTACTGCCAAGACAATGAAATCTCTTGGGTCGATTGGAATCTGGATGAAGAGGGCCAGCAGCTCTTGCAGTTCACCCGGCAACTGATCCAGTTGTTTCACCAGCATCCGACGCTGCGGCGGCGCAAGTTCTTTCAAGGCCGTAAGGTCCGTGGATCGGAAGCCAAGGACATTACCTGGTTCCGCCCAGACGGCAAGGAAATGCGGAAAGACGACTGGAAAGATCCGCACGTCCGCTGCATTGGGCTGCGGCTGGCCGGCGACGCCATCAGTGAGGTCGACGATCAGGGCAATCCGATCCTCGACGACACCTTATTCGTCTTGATGAACGCCTACCACGAAAAGCTGTCGTTCGTGCTGCCTGGTCACGAAGACGACCAATGCTGGGAGCCCGCCCTGGATACAAGCTGGGCGGGACCCAAGACCACGGAAGAACCGATGTTCGCCGGCGAGAGCTATCCGTTGGAGGCTCGAAGCGTCGCGCTGCTGTTCGTAAAAGAAACCGCGATTCGCCCCAAATCGGATTTGAAGCGAACGAGGATCATCTCGCGTTTACGGCTCGCCTTTTCGAACCTGCTTGGCGGTGAAGAGAGCGTCGCCACGAAAGGCGACTAAACGAATACGGCGGCGGCTTCGTTTTGTCACGGAGCGAACAACGAATTTCGCCACAGCTTCATCGATCCGTCGTACTTGCCCGGCGCGGGGCCAGCATTTATAGTCACCCACATCTTCCGTTTATTCGATTGAGGTGGCTTTGTGGGTGAGTTCTTCACGCCGTTCGAAATCTTTGTCTTTTTGGCGTTTCTTGTCGCGGCGATGGCGGTCGGCCTGATCGCTGGCCGCAAGGAAGAGACTTCCGAAGATTATTTTCTGGCCGGGCGGAAGATACCTTGGTGGGGTGTTGCCGGATCGATTTTTGGCAGTAATGTCAGTGCCAATCACATCGTGGGCATGCTGGGGATTGGTTTTAGCATCGGGTTCGCGCAGAGTCATTTCGAGTTGGGCGCGATCGGCGGGCTGATGCTACTTTGCTACGGCTTTCTTCCCGTCTATCGCAAGTTGCGGATCTATACGCTGTCGGAGTATCTCTCCAAGCGATACGACGAACGCAGCCGAGTCTCCTATGCCGTGATCATGGTGGTGATCATGGCCGCCGTGCAAATGATTCCGGCGCTGTATATCGGTTCGCGTTCGATTTGCCTGCTGGCGGGTGGCGGAGCCGTCGAAGAAAAGCCCGTTGAGCGGACCGATGGCGAGCAAGGTAGCGCCACGAAGCTGCACGTGAACCACACATACTATGCCGGCTTTGTCATCGCGTTGGCGGTCATTTCGGCCAGCTATACGATTTTCGGCGGATTGAAGGCGGTCGTCTGGACGGATGTGATTCAATCGGTGCTGATGCTGGCCGCCGCCATTCTTGTGGCCGTTCTGACATTCAACAAGTTGGGCGGCTGGGAAGCCATGATGGCGGCCGACCTCGCGGGCGGTGACAAAATGCATTTGTACTTGCCCATGCACCATCCAAAGCTGCCTTGGACGGGCGTGTTTACCGGCCTCATGTTCATGCACTGTTTTTATTGGGGCACGAATCAGTTTATCGTGCAACGCGCCCTGGGCGCGCGCAGCGATCGCGAAGCGCGGATCGGCATCATCTTCGCCGGCTTCTTGAAACTACTAATCCCCTTCTTCGCGGTCGCCACGGGAGTTGCATCGGTCTACCTGTTCCGCCAAGAACTGCCGGGACAGGCCATTGATCCCGATGCCGCTTTCACCGAACTGGTCAAGCTGACGATTCCGATCGGCTGGGGCATCATTGGCGTGATCGCCGCCGGCTTGATCGGTGCGATTCTTTCGTCCATCGATTCGATGATGAATTCGGCGGCGACCATCGTGACGATCGACATCTACAAGCCCTATTTCAATCCCCGGGCCAGCGACAAAGAACTGATTTTCGTGGGCCGAATCTCGATCGTCGTGTTTGTGGTATTCGCGGCGTTGGTCGCGATCTTCGTCTTGAATCCAAATTCTGAAAAGAATTTCTTTCTGACGATCGTCGACTACCAGAATTATTTGACCCCGGGCATCTTGGTCACCTTCATACTGGGAATGTTCTGGCGGCGGGGCACTGCGAATGCTTCGTTTGTGACCATTGTGGCCGGCGTTGTCTTTTCCGCGCTCGTCGTGATCGGCTACGACCTGGGCATTGGCACGTCGTTGGAATACGACCGGGCCATGGAACTCAGCCAGATGGAGGCAAGTGACCTGAAGGAACTGGCCTCCGCCAACGAGCGACTGGAAATCGAACGCTTGCAAACACCGCTACCTTTCGTCGGACCGAGGCTAACTTTCATTCGATATCTCGGGCCAGAACTCAACTTCTTTCATCGTGTGGTCGCGGTGATCGGGCTGTGCACGATCCTGTATGTGTTGGTCAGCTTCTTTGAAGAGAGCGACCCGAAAAAAGGCCGGCTGGTGTGGACGGACCTAGGCGGTCATCATCCGTTGACGCTGCGCAATATATTCATGGCGATGGCGGTTTCTTTGGGTGTGTTTATCATGCTGGGTTGGCTGATGAACCGGGAAATGATCGCCCCGGCGGTCGCCGCGGTCGTTGCGGCCTTTTGGACGTTGGGCATGTTCGCCGGATCGATTTTCGTTAGCAGCATGTCAGCCAAGGAAACTGATGAGATGGATCTGCTGCGCGATGATCGCGTGTGGGCCGGCATTCTCTGTTCGGCGGCCGTGTTCATGTTGTACTTCTACTACTAAGACTGGAGTCGCCCCCGGATTCTGTTCGCACTGGTCAGGCCGCCTTCTTTGCCATTGCCGTGTCAGACGGCGCGGGCTCGCTGAGTTCCGGAATGCTTCTTGATGCTTGTCTCAGACAAGCCGAAAAGAAATTGCCCGTCATCAGAGTACCCAACATGCCCGCGCTTTCAAGTATGGCCGTCCGGTCGTTGCTGAAGCGAATCACGCGGCTTCCGTTGTAAGTGGATGGAAACCGCAGTTGGAATCTGGCGGCCAACGCTTCCGTCACCTCGCGGTATGCCTCTGCGAGTTTCTTTCCGGGAATCGAGGTCGGATCAAACACCAGCAGCGTCCGACTCGGGGAACAAATGAGAAACGCGGCAATCAGTTCCCAAAAAATCCCGTCACCCTCGCCGATTCGCAAAATGGTCAACTGGGATTTCTCCATCATCGAAATGGCGACGCGCTTCCAATGGGCGTCGTCAACGTGACACTTTGAAAAGCCGGGGCTGGGCGGCTGACGCGGATCGGCGATGGCAATGAACGGCCCATACCGTCGCGAGAAGTTGTTGTTGATGGCTTGTGCAATCTGGATTTCGACGGTCGGTTTTGGCGTGCCGACGAGCGTTGCATTCGAGCGATCGACGGCCGATCCCGATCGATCCTTGTCGGTGGAAAAAGCCCGCAAGTAGACCACGGGCCGCCTTGGATCGTTGCCCAAGGCCGAATAGGCATCATCATTGGCCAAGGCCCGTCCCTGCTCAAGCATCCGGAATCCAACGGGAGGCAGAAGAAACGTCCAGAACCACCCTTGTCTAATCAGCCGCAACCCTTTCTCTCTTTGCTCGGAACTGGTGCTCGGCGCGTTGTAGCTTGGCACCACGGGTTCCGGCTGCCGCCTCAGCAATTCAACTTCCTTTACGACATCATCAAAACAAACCGAGACGGGCATCGTTGAGGCCTCCGGCCAAGAAACACTGCCAAATACGTGATTCACGCGCGCACATGGGCAATTTGCGAGGGACGCGGTGTCACTCCTACAGCGACGGCAAGGTGGCGTCAACCTCGGTTCAGCCAAGTCGACTAACGCGGCCTATCCTGATGAACACCCGCACGCTGGCGGATGTCGTCGTCAAGGATGTCCGAGCCTCGTGGAAACAAGTGGCGGCCACCGACCTCGTCTGCTCGAAGATGCTCTACTTATGCAACGGAACGATTGGGGACTCCCAACCTGCCAAATCCTGGGGACGCAGGCCGTTCAAGCGTCGGCCGCGACCGCGCCGCCAAGTCGCGTTATAAGGCCCGACGAACTCAACGTTGGCATCCGCGACAATCTCGTCCTCGAGACCGACGGCCCAGAAGCAGGCGTTGATGAGCAGCCGCCGGTAGCCTTCGTTCTCGATATCGTTCGATGCGCCATAGGTACTCGTGAACACACGTCCTTCACTCTTGTCGGCACCTTGATAGGAACGAGTCCACGCACCGGGAACGGGTTTGTATTTTGGGTCCGCCTCGGAATCGGGCTCCATTCCGAGCAAGGGTTGCGCCGTCGCCAAAACCGTACTCGGCTGTAATGGCTTGGCGTTGTATCCCCCACACTGGACCCACATCTCTTTCACGCCGCGCAAAATCGGATGATCGGCTTGATCGCTCACGATATCCAATCTCGTGGTCTGCTGGTGATTGCGGCCATAGTGTCCGGCCCACTTTTCGCCCAGCACTTGCCGGCCAAAGCCGTCCTTGTAATCCGGGCCGCCAAATCCGTTGGAGTACTTCGCGAACTTTCTGTCGCCTGGAATCTTGAAGCCGTGCGTGGCCGTTCGCAAACCGATGATGGGTCCCGCGCGATCCAAGTAATCAACAAAATGCTGCATCTGGTCATCCGGCCAGTTTTGAAATCGCGTGAAGACGACCATCAAATCGGCCGTCTTCAGCACTTCGATTCCTGGCACGTTCGAGCTGCCCGGTTTGATAACCCCTTTGTCGTCGACTCCAAAAACCACCGAGCATTTGAAGCCGTGATGCTTGGCCAAGATACGAGCCAGCGCCGGCAGCGTTTCCTCGGACCGATACTCATGATCGCTGGCGATAAAGACGATGTGCTTTCCCTTGCCAACACCGGTGCCGCCGTCGTAAACAAGAGGCGCGGCGTGGACCGAGGAGAGTGAACAAACCGCCAACAGCAATGCCGGCACCAGAACGGAATTGCGCATGATATCGTCTCAAGAAAGGATTGACCGTGACTGCGAAACATCGAGCAATACAGTCTAAGCGACGGTTCGCCGCGCCGTCCACCATTTCAGATCGAAAACGCTGTTCAGTTGATTCGGAACTGCCGGGTGAATGTAACGCAATTTTCAGCCGGCCGGCACAATCGCAGCACCGGGATAAACCGGAGTGGGGGCTCGGGGCAGAGTTGAGGTTGCGGGTGCCAATGGTGCGGGCACCGGCACGGGCGCGGGTGCGTAGGGTGATGCTGGCGTGAGAGTCGGGGGAGCTGCTTGCGAAGGGTACGAATAAAAACCTCCCGTGGGGCTAGGCGTGTACGGACTGGCCGAACCGGGGACGACCTCTTCGATAAAATGAACCCGTACGTTGCCTTCCGCGTCTCGAACGGATACCGCCCGCCGAATCATGTGATAGCCGCTGACGTACTCGCTGCTGATCATCGACTTGATATGCTTGGGATCAATCGAAAGTTCGGCCCACTTCGCTTCCACTTTGAGATGAGTTAGAGCAAGTTCTCCGGTGATCCGGTCGCCATTTCTCAGCGTGACCTTGGCCGACTTGGGTTCGCCCTGAATTTCCAAAGAGACTAATTTTTCGAGTGGCACGGAGACATCGCCCAACGCCGACTTCATCTTCCAAGTGTCTTTGGTGGACAGCTTGCCGTAGACCATCGAGCCATCGTCGAGCAGCACGCGAAAGCGACCGTCGGGACGAGGCCGGGGAGTGGCCATCGGGTTTTCGGCCGTACTGGCAGGGGCATCCGCGGAAGGTGGTGCCACCCGGGACGGGCCAGGCTGGGCGTGGACGTCGAGAGTTAGGTTCCAAGTAATACCGCCCGCCAAGATTACACCCAAGACCGTCAATCGCTCCGTCGCTGTCATGGCTGATTTCTCACTTTCCTTGATTGAGAATCGATGTATCCGTTTGAAGTTCCTTCGTCTGATTAGAACAGCGCTGCCAAAAAACAACAACAGGATTTGGCTCCGAGGGTCATACGAATGCTCACACCGAATGGTTCTGGGTATTCGTCGTGCCAGCACCATCGGGTCCATGGGTTCGCGTGGCGACGATTGCAAGCGTCTTTTCCTCCCGCCGAGCCACCAGCACGACGGCCTCGACGCGGCCCTTTCCGCGCAAGGCTTTTTGTAGACCGGCGGAGTCATATTTGTCGCCCCGGGCTTTGACCTCTACCTGCCCAGCATCCAGATTTCGCAGCGCGGACTTGATGCGCCGTTGATCGAAAGGGAGAGCTTCAACCACTTCAAACGCTGACAGAATCGAATCGGGTACCCAATGGTCGCCGGTCAAGTAACCGCATTCGCGAGAAACTCGAAACAGGTCGTGATCGTGCCCGAACGCGGGACCGAGTCCGGCGGCAAGCATTGCCGCATGCGGTTCATAAACATAACGCATGACCGAATCAGCAATCGGGGCCGATTCCAAGCATGCGCTATCAGCACTGAATTGCGATCTACCATGCCTCGACAAAACGGTCGTGACGCGGCAGCGGGGGCGAGTGGCCAGTGTGCCGAACCAGGCGACCTGCTGCTTGCACTCTCGGCCGCTACCAATCCATTCCACTTCAGCCCGCGCCGCCCAATCGTCCGGGATCGTGGCGGCGGGCGCGAGTTTCACGGCGAACGAACTTCGCGACTCGGCCAGTCGCTGAATCGTCTCCAGATTGGGGCTTGAATAATCGAGTTTGGTCGTGCGGTGTCCGCCAGGCCTGCGGTCGGGATCAATGTGCCAAGCGTGACAAGGATCGAGATTACAGTGTTCGACATCGGTCGCCTCGACTTCCGCCTGCGTAAGCCCCAAGCGATCGCAATTCTCTGTCGCCAACAGAACCGCGACGGGGTCGGCGTCGACGCCCACCACGGGGCCGCGCCGGGCCAACGACATCAGGTCGCCACCAATTCCGCAGCAAAGATCGGCAACCGGGGCACCGCCTTCGAAACGGCCTGCTTTGTAGTCCGCAATGGCCTCGTCGGTAGCTTGCTCTAACGCCTGGCGGGTGAAAAAGAGTTGATCGGCCGCCGAGAACTTAGCTTGGGCTCGCTGCCGCAGCTCTAACTGCTCGAGAACCAGATGACCGCGCCGCGCCGAGAGATCGCGCCGCAGGATCTTGGCCAACGCCAATGTCGAACCTTCATGGCGGGCGGCCCGCGCAAGGTATCGGTCTCCTTCACTGCTTACTAGCCACCGGTAATCCGATACCAAGGAATCTTCGCTCATGTTAACGGTCTATTGTTTCACGTGCGCTCCCCACCAACAATCCCCGTGCGGCGCAGATCGTGAGGATCCGCAGCCGCAATCAAGGCGTGGTCTCAGGGCGTTGTTCGACTCGGTTCACGGTCACCACGCGAAGATCGCAGACGTTGGTATGCGTCGGTCCGGTTTTTATGAGCCCGCCGGTCTGCTCGAAGAACGTGTAGGCATCGTTGCGGTCCAAATAGTCCGATGGTTTGAGTTCATGGTTTTCCATCCGTCGGGCCGTGTCCACATCGATCATCGCTCCGGCCGCGTCGGTGGGCCCGTCTTCACCGTCGGTTCCGCCAGCCAGCAACACGATGCCGCCCAACGGACAGTCCGGATTCCTGTTCAGCAGCTCTTCCAAAGCGGCCAAAGCAAGTTGTTGATTGCGCCCGCCCTTGCCACGGCGGTCGGCCGGGGCGAGTTTGACGATCGGCTCGCCGCCGGTGATCAGGCAATCGGGACCAGGCTGGTCCCGCATGCGAACAGCCATTGCCGCGAGGTGTTGGCCAATCTCCTCGGCGTGGCCTTCCAAATCGGTCGCTGCATTCATGGCGTGCGAGTATCCTCGGCGCTCGGCTTCCATTCCGGCCGCGTCGACGGCGGCCGCGTTGTTGCCAATGACCAGATTGTGGACTTCGGCCGTGATCGGACTCAATGCACGGTCGGCGTGCCCAGCCGCAGCTTCTAGATAGGCATACACCGCCGGCGATAGGCCCGCCGCGCGAGCCTGAAACCGATCGAGTACGTCGATCGCATCTTGGTCGGTGGCCGGATCGGGAACCGTCGGACCCGAAGCGATGATATCCAGCGGGTCGCCAATCACGTCCGAAATCGTCAGCGAAATCAAACGGCCCGCGCGGCACGCTCGAGCCAGGCCGCCGCCTTTGATCCGGCTCAGCTTTTTTCGCACCGTGTTCAATTCTTGAATGTTGGCACCGGCCGCGCTTAAGAATGTGGTGACCGCCTGTTTGTCGGCCAGCGTTATCTCGGCAACCGGAGCGGGCAACAACGCCGACCCTCCCCCGGATATCAAACAAAGGCACAAGTCTTTCTCGGAAAGCGATCCAACCAACTGCAAGATCGTTTCGGCGCCGCCAACCCCGGCTTCGGTTGGTTCATTCACTCCGGCCGGCCGCGCGGGATGCAGCTTGATTCGCCGTAACGATTCGACGCAATCGGCGGGAACGTTGATCCACCCTTCAAGTTGCTTTTGCTCCATGAGTCGCGGGCCGAGCGCGGCTTCGAGTCCCGCCGCCATTCCCGCCCCAGCCTTTCCCGCTCCCACGACAACGATGCGCTGAATTTGATCCAGATCCAGCGACAGGTCGCCGATGTTCAACTGGCCCTCGTCGGCGTGAATTATCTCGCGCACAAGCCGGTCGCCGCGCACGGCGTCCACTCCGGATTTCCAAATCGCCAGCGCATCCTCTTTCAATTGGTCAGCGGATCGCAACACAGGTTCTACTTTCTTCCGAAAAGATTCGCGGCCGTCCTGATGGTACGGAATTCCTCGACGAGTATGCAACTAGGTGTCGACGTGAGTTGACGCTCATGTAGGCCGCCCGAAGGTGTCGGTTGAAGGCAACGACCTGCTTTGTTAAGGTACTTGTCATAAAGCTCGCGAAGTGGCGCATAGGCTCCCCGATACGACCTCTAGAAAACAGCCTCTTTGATATTGATGACTCCATCACCTGCCAGCACGAACATGCTCAATTTCGAGCCCGCCACGCAAATATTCCGCGACGATGTGCTGGCCGGTCTACGCCGCCAACCACGCACCCTGCCGTGCAAATATTTTTATGACGAGCGCGGTTCGCAGCTTTTTGAAGAAATTTGCGAACTGGACGAGTACTACCTCACGCGAACCGAATTGGCGATCATGAAAGAGCACGCCCAAGACATGGCCGCCGCCATCGGTCCGGACGTGATGCTGATCGAATATGGCAGCGGCAGCAGTGCCAAGTCGCGGCTGTTGCTCGACCACTTGGAGGAGCTTGCGGCGTATGTCCCGGTCGACATTTCACGAGAACACTTGCAACAGAATGCGGATGAATTGTCGCGGGCTTATCCAGACATTGAAGTGTTGCCGGTTTGTGCCGACTTTACCACGGAATTTGAATTGCCGTCGGCCCAACGAATTCCTAGTCGCGTGGCCGTCTATTTTCCGGGCTCGACCATAGGGAATTTCACGCCCGATGCGGTGTTGCAAATGTTGACGCAAATCGCGCGGCTGTGTGGTGACGACGGAAGCTTGTTGATCGGCACGGATTTACAGAAGGACACCGGCATCCTGAAAGCGGCCTACAACGACTCGCAAGGTGTCACGGCCGAATTCAATCTAAACCTGCTGCACCGAATCGCCCGCGAGCTGGAGGGAGATCTTGATCCCGAACAATTCAAGCATGACGCGATTTACAATGAAGAAGATCATCGCGTGGAAATGCATTTGGTGAGTCAAAGTAAGCAGTCGATCACGATCGGCGACGAGTCGTTTCAATTCGCCGAGGGCGAGTCGATCCTGACCGAGTATTCTCATAAATATTCCGTGGAGGGGTTCGCCGATCTGGCGAAAAAAACAGGTCTGAAGTTGAGGCAATGTTGGACCGACTCGCAAGACCTCTTCGCCGTCCAGCATCTCGCTGCCGGCGGTTAAGGATCGTTCCGGCAAATAGTGTCCCATTAGCCGGAACGCGTTAGTCCGGTTCTGAAAAACCGGGGCTAACGCCCAACGGCTGATCAAGACGCGACGCCGTGTTTTTTTCCTAGTGGTTCACGGCGAATTTTCAGCGGACGACGCCAGCTTGTCCATCCAACGCTGAACTTGAATGGCGTCGGAATAAGTGGCTCCCACCGGCACCTCTTGCCTGCCACGGGCGACTCGGCAGAAGCAGCGCAGTTCTTCGGCCATCATGCCGGTGGCTCCGGACGGAGAGGCGCGGATTTCAAGTGCCAGCGGCCATTCGGCTCGGTCGCTCCAAACCTCGATCGGCCTTGGATTTGGAACGATTCGGGCCGACCAGCCGTCGCCGAAGACCTCCGTACGGTCGATGCCACGGGGCGGCATGCCGGCAGGAGTGAGATACGACGCCGCAAACGAAGCGACCGGTCCCTGTTCCCACTTGAGCTGCGCCAAGGCGAGGTCTACTTCGCCCTGTTTCGTGCGATGGTATTGGGCGGTGCAATGAATCGGTTCAGCCCGATTGACCAACACTTGCGTGGCGTAGAGATCATGAACCATGGCGGCGTGCAACGGGTTTTCGCCCGGAAACTGTTCCACGATGCTGGCCGGTCGATGCCTTACGCAATTGATGTAGGAAATGGGACCGCGCCGCGCAACCTCGTCGCGCAATTGTTGGTACTCGCTGTTAAACAAAACGATGTGGCCGATCATTAAATTGCTCGAATCCTGGCGGACCAGCGGTGCGAGACTTTCCGCTTCGCTCAGATTGTCGGCGATTGGCTTTTCCAACAAGACGGTTTTGCCCGCCGCGAGCAAACTCTTGGTGACCGAAACATGGGACGCCGTCGTGCAAGCGACGACCCAAGCCTCCGCGTCGGACTCGGCCACGGCTTGATCCAGATTCGTCCAACCAGGCACGCCGGGAAGTTCGTCGGCCAACGCATCGAGACTGGCCTGGCGTCGAGCTACCAGGGCGACCAATTCGGCTTCAGCCAAACCGGCTAGCGTGAGTGAATGCAATCGTCCGAATCGCCCCAGTCCAATCACGCCAACCTTGACCGGTGCCATCACCTGCTGACCCATTGATTTCCCCTAACGTACTCGTGTTGCTTGCCAACAGTTACTCAGACGATTTCGATCGGGCCGCCACGCGCTTACGAGCCGCCGCGAGCACTTCGTCCAGCCGTACGGGAACTCCGTCGCGACGTTTGCTTTCGTGGGCCGCTTCCATGAAGGCGAACAGTTCGATAGTCTCGCTGGGACGGATCGGCATTTTTCGAGTCTTGTAGAACTTGGCCATCTCGGTGGCCACGCCTTCATAGCCCATGTAGCGTCCTTTGGGCACGACACCTTTCACCGGCGCGGCATATCCGTATTTTCCGGCGGGAGCCACGCCCTTGTCACCAAAAACCAGCGCGCTGTACTTCACGGCCCCTTTGCGAATTCCCCGATAGGTGCCGATCTTGCCGTCCTTCCAGACTCCGGTAACCAGTTCGGCATCAGGCGTATCCGCCCTGGTCACCGACACCGCGCCGGGGCCCATGATCGTATACAAGGTCTCAAAGCTGTGGATGGCGTGCCAAAAAAAATCGGGGTGATGCGGCACGATGGGACAGCCGCCAAAAACATCGCAGCCTCGGACCTCGCCTACTTCGGGATGGTCGCGCATGCCAATGAAGCCAGGACTGTATCGATGCTGGGAACAGGAAAACAAAGGTGTTTTATGTCGATCCGCAAGCTGAAACATTTCGATGACATCATCGAGCGATGCCGCCATGGGACGGCCGATGTAGACCGGTTTTTTGGCCCTCAGAGCATGCCTTGCCAATTTTAAATGAGCGCGGCCGTCGACCGACATGATCATCACGGCGTCCGATTGCTTGAGTACATCTTCGATCGACTCCACGATCAGAACGCCTTGGTCAATAAGCCTCGGTTTCCAACGCTCGATGTCAGAGATCGTTTTCTCCAAGTCGGGACTCCCGCCGGGCCATGCCGCGACGACTCGAAGTCCGCGTAGATCGGGATTGTCAGCAGGTGGTTTGTGGAACAACTGCGTAAAGGCCAAGGCCTGGTAACTATCAAAACCGAGGATCCCGATACGAAGCGGATCGTCGGCATGACTGCAATTCGTGGCAAGAACCAGAGTGGTAATGAACGAAGCGAAAAACGGCAAGAATACCTGTCGTTGCATGGATGGTTTCCGTTAGAGTCTTACTTTGTAACATCTGCGCGCCGTGCGCGCATGTTTTCTATGCGACAATGGACAGTCCATCGTAATTCAATTGAACCGTCGTGCCGAGGACTTTTTGACCGTTGGCGGTGATGCGCCAGCGGCGAGTTCGTGGGATCTTGGTGAGCGTACGGTGAAGTGCATCTTGCCTGAAAGGGCCGGATCGGTTAATGCTTGCCACACCGCCGCCGCTCTTGATCCTTGCGTTCTGCACGACGAAGCGAGTCGATCGTCCAAACATGCGTGGGGTTGGCGGCTAACCA
>JAJDEH010000354.1 GCA_029259935.1 Planctomycetota bacterium | reverse complement strand
GTCACAGCTTCCAAACGGGGGCTACGCGTTTGGCAAGGCCGTGGAACCAGATTGGTTTTTGGCCGGACCGCAAGAAACACCATCCTCGTGGACTCCATATGTTTGCGTGAATCCCATGCCCGGTGCCCGCTGTCTCGACCGAAGGTCTCGTTCCAGGCTGAGACATTTGGTCGGCTTACCGACACGGTCAGGACACTGCCCACCGCCAATCCTTGTTTGAACTGAACTCGCGCGGCGTTCGCAACGAGGCCCGCGCGAAATCGACGAAAATGAGGCGTCTATCACGTCACGCGTTCGAATGGGACAAGCGGTGAGACGTCGAAACGGGCCTCCGCGACCATCCCCGAGGATGGTGACTTCGAGTCCCGAGAACTCGTCCGAGTAGCGTTTGGAAAAACCCCGGCAAACCAACGTGTTCCGGCATGCACGCCAAACGGGGCATCTAGTGGAACTAGCCCAAACGCGCCTTGGGGCGGTTTCAGCGATCGGTCGTTCGCGCCAAGGCCGGTTCGTCCTCGGTCACCTACGCCGCTCAAACGCCTTCTCGCGGTATAAATCCTAGCGCAGGACAGCAACGCCTCAGTTTGAGTCGCTCGATTCGCGCGTTGTCGGAGTGAGTTGAGGGAACGTCTCGCGGACCGCTGCGGAAGACACCGTACGTTGCATCTCATGTTTGACATCGGCGGGTCCCGAGATCACGCCAACGACACGGCCGTTTGAGTCGAGTACAGCACCACCGGAATCCCCTCCGATGACGTTCTCTGTCTTCGTGAGTAACTCGTCCAGTACGTATCGTATTGTAGTACCTTGCCGGATCAACGGAATTGGACTCGCTCCGCCATAACCGACCAGCCACACGGCGTCACCGGGGGCAAGTTGACCTTCCGCGACTTCGATATACGGTACAGACCCCTCAACGGGAATCCGCAAAAGGGCGGCGTCAAGTCGCTTACTTCGTGCTACTACGACCGCCTCCGCGGATCGGCCGTCGACGAAACGGACCGTCGTCGTTGAACCTTCGGGCGGAGCCACATGATTCGCAGTGAGAATCAATCCATCTGGCGACACAACCGTCCCCGATCCGCTGTACCCGATGCTGACGACGCACCGGCGAGCAATGACTTGCCATCGCGAAAGAATAGACGCCAGTTGCTTGTCGTTTACTTCACGATGACTGAGGTCGCCGAGAATCACCTCGTGACGATCCGATCCGCTGCGCCAGTGCACCAGCACGCGCTCGGCGTCTCCAAACTTAATTTCCGAACCGTAGTAACCAAACGTTGGGTCGCTGCGCTGCAAAACGGTGAGATGGCTGAAGCCCCACCTCGGCGAGAACCCGGCCAGGCCCGGCAACTCCAGTTCTTTCATGACCTGAGCAACTAACTCGTCACCAAGAAAAGGATCGCCGTCCGGAAACCGCTCAAACGCTTCCGCGTAAAGGCGGAGTGCGTCGGTGATCTGGCAGACCTGTTCTTCGCGGCTAAAGCCTGTCCCCGCGAGGGAAGAAACATTTTCGTCACGTAGCGAGAGGAGTACGGCCACAAACACAGCAACGGGAGCAAGAGCATAGGCCACCAACTGCATACGGTAGAGCCATCGACGCTTCATTGTATTCCCGAGATTCAAGGTTCTACGCGGTGGAGGAAGTGCCTGGTACCCCAAAGAAACCCGGCGAACCCAGTTGCAACCCACACCGCCACAATGAGTGCGCGGCCTGAATCCGGCGACAGCAGTGGCTGGTCGAATGCCAGCAGAGAAATCTGAATGACGGTCGGGATGAGTATCGGCGCGGCGATCGCCAATAGCGTTGCCATCGAGTTGCTGTTCAGTTTGCAGGACGCCAGCCAACCGACGCCAGCACCGCAAAATCCAAATGCTGAGATGCACACAATCATCGTGACGAATGACGTATCTTGATCGATGGGTGGGAGCCCGCTAATGGCGGCGATTTGCATGCCCCCGACGTGAAGAACCAACAATCCAACCGCGACGGAGGCCAGCAACAACGCCTTGGCACCCAAAACCATCCTGCGGCTGGCGGGCAGATAAGCAAGGAACTCAGCCGATCGATCGACTCGCTCGGCAGCAATCAGATTGCCAGCCAGAACCGTCAGCGAGAGCTGCGATGTGGCGTGACTGGCCAGGCTACCGAGTACGAGTACTCCGATAATGACGTGATGCCATGGTTGCGCTGACATGGAAGGACTCATGTTCGCCATGATCGTCATGACCACGTACGAGCCGATCACTAGCCCCGCGGTAAGCATCAGGGGGAGCCGACTGACGCGAATATCCTTCCAAATCAAGGCACTCAACATGTCGCACTCGCTCCACGAATTATGTCTTTAAAAATCTGCTCCACGCCCAGATCAATGGTGCGTGCGGACGAGATAGGATTCTCGGAGCGGAGAGCGTCAAGCATCGTCTCTTCAAACGGATGCAGCGTCATTGACCAATTCCGGCGATCAACCTTCTGCCACACGGTTTGTGGCAGTGCCCGCTCCGGCAACCGGCCGTCGAGCAAGACGGCTTCGACTCGCTTCGTACTCCCCAACAGATCATCGATGGACGAATGCACCAAGAGCTGTCCTGCGTTCAGGATGGCCACTTCGTCGGCGAGTCTGTTCACGTCGTCAATCTGGTGCGAGGAAAGAACAATGCACTCGGTCGATTCTTCTCTCGCGCTCACGAGCGACTCGACTAGATCATCCCGGGCCAGCGGGTCCAGTCCCGACATCGGCTCGTCCAACACCAGCAATCTGGGACGATGAGCCAGCGCGACCAGCAGTGCCGCCTTGACGCGCATGCCTTTGGATAGCTTTTTGATCGGCCGCTCCGAGGGCAGTTCGAATTGACCCAGCAGGTCTTTCGCGCGGGGGCCGTCCCACCGTTCATACATGCGCGACGCGAACTGAATGACCTGACGCACGGTCATCCACGGGTAAAGCCAAGGATCTTCCGGGACATAGCCAATCTGCTGGCGAACCGCGGGCCCGTTTTCAAAAACATTGCTTCCAAGGACAGAGATGGCACCGGACGTTGGCCGCAACAGCCCGAGCATCATCTTCAAGCATGTCGTCTTTCCCGCGCCGTTTGGACCGAGCAAGCCGACGGTAGTCCCGCCCTGAAACTGCAGAGTGAGCGAATCCGCCGCGCGATGTCCCTTGAACTGCTTAGTGACTCCCGAAAACTGAATCAATGCTTTCGTCATGTCAGACTCCGCGATGAGGAATCCACTTGCGACTGCAACGCCTCCCGGAACAGAGTCCGAATGCGCTGCGGCGTGATTTCAAGCTTGAGCGCCTTGGCGATCGCCTGATTTAGATCCCGGCTGAGCCGCTTTTCCGCTTGGCCAGCCACCGCCGCCGTCGAGCGATCAACCACAAACAAACCCGCGCCGCGACGGGATTCGACCATCCCTTCCCTGGCAAGCTCGTCATATGCCTTTTGAATTGTGTTCGGGTTAACCTGAGTCTCTTTGGCAAGCCGGCGCAGCGAAGGAAGGCCCTCATCCGGTTGATAGATGCCCGATGCGATCCTCTGCCGCAGTTGCGAAGCGATCTGCTGAAAAATCGGAATCGGGCTTTGCGGGTCAATGATCATGTCGCAGCCTCCTAACTAGTGCACTAGTTCACTCTAGCGGCGCGAGAAGTGACTGTCAAGACTCGCGCAGCGGAATTGTGGACGATGAGGAGATGCCAAGACCAAAGCCGTTACGGATTCCAGACGGGGCTACGCGTCGTCAGTGAGCGAATATAATTACTTGCACTGAAAGAACCCCGCGAGTGTCAACCTCCCATGAGGCCGCCACTTTGCGACACATTGGCGGCTGGAATCACGTAGGGCGGCGATGATCTCTCACGGCGAATTGCAGCGGATACGAAGTGCTCAACCGTTGGGTCGTATGCGTGACCTCGCGGCCCGTCTCGGTTGGCGCGGCTTGGAACTTGAACATGTGCGACTCCGGGACGCAGAGGCGGAACGTGCGAACATCGCCAATGGGATCGTGATTTTTTACATGACGACGGACCTGAAGTTCAATCTTCAGATTAACACGTATCCACATGGGCAGTGTCGAACGCATCGTGCAACCGTCAAGGCCGACAGGTACGGTATCGTTAATGTTGGTTGGCATGATTTCGTGCTCCATGACGATGACAGTGCCTTAGACCAAGAGATTGCGCGAATGCATCCTTGGTTATACCGTTCGCACTTCAAAGACCCAGTTTGGCGTCGTCGATTGGCACGAGAACATCCGGAATTGCCAATTATAAAATCAAGGCGGAGTAAACGCTTACCATGAATGCTCGCTGAGAGCCTTCGGCGACACCTCGCGGATGCAAGGATCTGGGGTTATCCCGAATGCCCATTGACTTAGCGCGGATTATTCACGAGTAGTTCACATAATAGGACTGGCTCCGAGCCATGTTGGATTGGGACGCGGATTTGAGGCGGATGTCTCGGTGCCTGTCCCATTTTGGGAACGGCCTATTGGGTGAGCCGTCAATAATGGGACAGGCACCGAGTCGTGTCCCCTACACCGCCGCGGAAACACAATGAACTCGGAGCCAGTCCCATTATTGACTCCCGTGGGTAGAGTCGAGATGTGGCGCGGTGGTTTAGGTGGAGGCTTGGTCGGTTTCCGACCCTTTCGGTTGCCGGTGCCCTAATGTCCATCACCATGCTCCGTTTCCACATCCCGCTCATCAAACCGGACGTGCGGATTTCCCGCA
>JAJDEH010000353.1 GCA_029259935.1 Planctomycetota bacterium | reverse complement strand
TGCGGGAAATCCGCACGTCCGGTTTGATGAGCGGGATGTGGAAACGGAGCATGGTGATGGACATTAGGGCACCGGCAACCGAAAGGGTCGGAAACCGACCAAGCCTCCACCTAAACCACCGCGCCACATCTCGACTCTACCGAGTAGTTCACAAAATGGGACTGGCTCCGAGCCATGTTGGATTGGGACGCGGATTTGAGGTGGATGTCTCGGTGCCTGTCCCATTTTGTGAACGGCCTATTGGGTGAGCCGTCAATAATGGGACAGGCACCGAGTCGCGTCCCCTACACCGCCGCGGAAACACAATGAACTCGGAGCCAGTCCCATTATTGACTCCCGTGGTGAATAATCCGGGTTTAGTGCTTGCAAGCAACACCCTGCAAGTGGGCGGCATGTGGCCATCTGGTTGTTGGCCCAAATGCTTAGTGATACATTCTCCTCCCCGGTGCCTTGGCGGCACCCATTTTTTCCGCGCATTC
This sequence comes from Planctomycetota bacterium, assembly GCA_029259935.1. The sequence goes on along the minus strand of JAJDEH010000353.1, from coordinate 56,171 downwards.
ACCGATCAACCGCGCGCGAAATCATTCCGCATCTTTGCGATGAGCCCCTATGGAGAAGTTTGGAGAAGAAGTCATGAAGAGTCGAATTCTACTTACCGCAATCGCCGTTTGTACTGTCTTGGGCAGCGGCAAGTTAGCATCAGCGCAAGAGCCGTTCGTGGGCGAAGTCCGCATGTTTGCCGGAAACTTCGCGCCCCGTGACTGGGCCCTCTGTGACGGCCAGTTACTGGATATATCTCAAAACAGCGCATTGTATTCCATTCTTGGAACAACGTACGGAGGCAACGGCAGAACGACCTTCGCTCTGCCCGATCTGCGCGGCCGTGTGCCCGTCCATGCCGGAACGGGTCCTGGATTATCTCCGCAGAAGCTTGGCGCTAAGGGTGGCGTGGAATCGACGCCGTTGGAATCCGTAAGAGTGGCGGTGGTTAAGCCCGAAGACACCAAGACTCCAAGTGCCACCGTGACCAAAATTCGTGCAGCCAGGGAACTGACGACCAAGCAGCCATCCTTGGGCATCAACTACATCATTTCTCTGCGTGGGGTCTACCCTTCGCGCAACTGATTTTTTTAACGTGTCGCGCTTCATCAAGGCCGGTGGGATGGAATCCACCGGCCTTGTCTTTGCACGGTGGTAGTAGGTCGGATTTCCGAATTGGACTTGCCGCGGCGCGTTCAATCAGATGCCGGCTTGTTCGCCAAATATTTCGTCGCACAGTTCGCCTTGGGCCACCTTGACCACGGGGCCGGTCATCCGGACATCGAACTGATCGGTGAATTCGATTCGCAATTCGCCGCCCGGCATGTGGACCGTTACGGAAGGATCGCAAAGGTCGAGCCGCCGCGCCACCGCCGCCGCCGCGCAACTGCTGGTTCCCGAGGCCAGCGTGTAACCGACACCCCGTTCCCAAATTTCGATCCGCAGGGTGCCGCGATCGATGATCTCCAGGAATTGAACATTCGTCAGATTTGGGAACCGCGCTTCGGTTTCGATTAGCGGTCCCATCTTTTTCACGTCGTCGCTGGTCGTTTTTTCTCGAATCACGACGCAATGCGGGTTGCCGATGCTGGCCGCCGAATATTCGACCGACTCGCCGTCGACCGGCATGTTTTCCTGTAAAACCTCACGCGGCGGTCCGGCGACCGGGATATCGTGACTATTGAAACTCACTCGTCCCATATCGACGGAAATCACCTTCCCGCCGGCCGACACCTGGCAGGTTACGGGCCCGCCTTGGGTCATCACCGAGAACGGCTGATCGGCGACCAGGCCAAAGTCCCAAAGATAACGCGCGAATATCCGCAGGCCGTTGCCGCTCTTTTCGGCTTCGCTGCCGTCGGCATTGAGAATGCGAACGCGAAACCCCGCCCCGTCGGATTCAGCTTCACGCACCAAAATGCCGTCCGCGCCGATTCCAAAATGTTGCGTGCAAATCCGCTGGATCATCTCCGGCGATCCGACTTGTTGAAACTGGTCGTGTTCGACGACGACGTAGTCATTGCCCAAGGCGTGGTATTTTGAAAACTTCATCCGCGTCGATTTCCTAATGCAAAACGGGACAAACGTCAAACCACTCTCGTCCTTGATCGCGCATCCATTGTATCGAGGAGACGGGCCCCCACTCGCCTGCCGGGTACTGTTCCAGCTTGGGAGCGGCGGGGCTGTTCCAGGCACCAAAAATAGGGTCGATGATGCCCCAGGCCAATTCGACCTCGTCGCTGCGCGCGAACAGGCTCGCATCGCCATTGATAGCGTCTAGCAGCAATCTTTGATAGGCATCGGGCAGCGATTTGGAAAATTCGCGCCCAAAACTGAAGTCCAAGTCGGTCATTCGCAGCCGCATGCCGGCATCGGGGACTTTGGTTTGAAAGTGCAATTGGATGCCTTCGGCGGGCTGAATCTGAATAACCAGCCGGTTCGCATCAAAACTGCTCTCGCCAAACATCATGTGGGGCGGCTGACGAAACTGAATCACGATCTGCGTCGTACGGCACGACATCGCCTTGCCGCTGCGCAGATAAAAGGGAACATCCGTCCATCGCCAATTGTCGACGTGCAGTTTGAGCGCCGCGAAAGTCGCCGTTTGGCTGTCGTCCGGCACGCCCTCTTCGTCCAGATAGCCCGTGTAGGCGGCCCTCCGAGTATCGTTTGCGAAGTCGCCCCCGGTCAGCGGTCGAACGGCGTGCAATACCTTGACCTTTTCGTCGCGGACCAAGTTGGCGTCGAAACGGGGCGGCGCTTCCATGGCGGTAATAGTCAGCAATTGAAGCAGGTGATTTTGGAACATATCCCGCAGCACGCCCGCCGAATCATAGTATGCGCCGCGGCTGCCGACGGACACTTCCTCGGCAACCGTGATTTGCACGTGATCGACATAGTTGCGATTCCAAACCGGCTCGAAAATGCTGTTGGCAAACCGCAGCACCAACATGTTCTGCACGGTTTCCTTGCCCAGATAATGATCGATCCGATAAACTTGCCGCTCGTCGAAAACCCGGTGCATGGCATCGTTCAGCGCCCGGGCCGAAGCTAGATCGTGGCCAAAAGGCTTTTCAATGACGATGCGCCGCTCCCCTGACGACTCGTCCGCCAAACCGGCTTCGCCGAGTCCGGCGATGGCCGCTTCGTACAAACGGGGAAGCGTTGCCAAGTAATAAATGCGAGTGCAGTTTTGTTGTTCTTCGATCCTGTTCAGTTCCGCTCCCAATCGCTCGTAATCTTGCGGATTGGCGATGTCGCCGGCTTGATAAAAGATTTGGCTGGCGAACTGGTCCCAGGCGGTTTGCTGGAAGGCTTCGCCCGCGAATTCGGCGGTCGATTCCGCGAGTTGGTCGCGCCAAGCATCGCTGCTGAAGGCCGTTCTGGAAACGCCGACAATGCGCGTCCCCTCGGGCAAGCGGCCTTTGCAATGCAGCAAGTACAGTGCGGGTATCAACTTGCGGCTCGTCAAATCGCCTGACGCGCCGAAGATCACAACCGTGTGGGGCATGGAAATCCCTTCTGTAACGTGTCTACAATATCAGGCTCGCCGGTCTCCGTGAGTTCAGCTTGCCGTGAGCCGCCGAATACATCATCGGAAGTTTAACCAATCTGGGAAAGGTACCTCATGCGACACTCGATCTCTTTCATCTTGGCCCTGGGCGTGCTTCTGTTTGCGGCGGCTGACGAGGCAATCTGTCAGGAAAAACTGAACGTTTTGGTCGTGACCGGGTTCGACGTGGGCGCTCATGACTGGCGGGGTACCACGCATCAGACGGTCGAAATCCTGGAAGATTCGGGCCGATTTAATGTCAAGGTTTGCGAAGACATCGGGATTTTTGAATCCTCGTCGCTCGACCAATACGACGCCGTCGTTTTGAACTACGGCTTTTGGAAACAACCGGAACCGAGCGAAGGAGCGAAGGCCGGTTTGCTGAAGTATGTCGCCGGCGGCAAGGGCTTGGTGCCGTTGCATTTTTCCTGCAGCTCGTTTCAAGACTGGGACGAGTATCAAAAGTTGATTGGCCGAACTTGGAAGAAAGGCGTGGGTGGCCACGGACCACGCGGCAAGTTCACGGTCAAGATCGGCAAGGCGGATCATCCGATCTCCGCCGGCCTCAAGGACTTTGAAGCGGACGACGAACTGTACGCCAAGCTAAGCGGCGATGCGGAAATCGAAGTTCTGGCATCCGCCTATTCGGACTGGAGCGACAAAGTCGAACCGATCGTCTACGTGAAGCCTTACGGCAAAGGCCGCGTGGTACACAATGTTCTAGGCCACGATCATCGTGCTCGCGAGAACGCCTCGTTTCAGTCGTTGCTAAGGCGCGGTGTCGAGTGGGCGGCTTCAGGCAAGGTGACAGTGAAGTAGAACTGACGGTAAGTAAAACATCGTCGAAGTAAAACGTCGTCGCGGACCGCGAGTTAACTTTGGTGTCGCTTGGAAAAGATGGGCCAGAAACCCCATTTTGTTGGTAGGTTGTTGTTTTGGTTCGGCCGATTTTGGCTTGAGTCGCGTTGTTTGGCGGACTTCGTCATCGGGTACAGGTACTTGGCTGTATCCAATTCGCGATGCCAGAACAGATCGCGCAGCAGTTGCGCGTAGAGGCCGATTTCACGCCACCGCAAGGCGTAAGTTTCCAACACTCGCGGGCGGAAGGCCCGGTGCATCGGCAGCCAATCATATTCCATCAGATTGAACAGCAGATTCAGACGCTTCAAGACTTTTTGCGTCTTTGAGGTCACGCGGTATTTGACCAGTTTGCTAATGGCTAGATGCGAAAACAGATCCAGCTTTAGACACTGCCGCATGATGAACGCCGAAGTATGGATCTGTGTTGGATGACTTTCGTCGTCGTACGAATCCAACTCGGTCACCGTTTTCTTGTAGAGATCGACTTGGAATATCGACTGTCGTTCTCCGGCTTTTAGAACATACGTGATCGGTTGATTCTTAAACGGTCGCCGGAGAAACCAAGGCGTGGCCTTGAACAGCTTTCCAAAATACGCCTCCATGTCCGCGAGCCGCACCGTCGCTTTTTCTTCGCGGCGATACTGTTTTTCGAGTTTCTCTTCATTCGCTGCGGCATATTCGCGCAAGTGCTGTTGGCGGTTGGAAAAGTAATCGTTTTCGGGGATATCAAAGCCGGTCTCGCTGGACCACGAATCACCACTGACCATCACCTTGACGTGGGGGCTGTCGATGCCATGCTGGCGAAAATACTCTTCCACCATCAACGGCGTCTGGACGACTTCGTTAAAGTGAACGGCGTCCCGATGCAAATGGCAATGGTTACTGGCGAAGGGAACGGCGTAACGCGCGCCGGTCGCTTTGGCGAACTCCGCGAAATCGTGGATGTAATGTTCGATGTCGTCGACGGGAGTTTCCGGCGCGTCGGTGATCTCGTAACAGAGCCGCGAGTTGGCCGAACTGTGGCTGCGGAGCGTGAAGTCGATTGGAGCGTGACGCTGGACGATTTGCTTTAAAGGCCCCCCCATGAACTTGGCGTCATTGGCATTCAAAATTGTCACGCCATCGGCTTCGATTACCAAGGCGCTATCCAGGAAGACACCGAACTGATACGACGTCACTTTGAAACCCGGACTCAGTTCAACCGACTGGCCATGACGCAACTCGCGAATATTGTGGTATCCCATCTGGTTGAGATCGCGCTTGATGCGGCCGTAGTTACCCTTGGGTACGAGAATTTGCGTTGTCTTGGGAAACTTGCGCAGCGACGGCCCTTGAAAATGGTCCCAATGGATGTGGGTCAAATAAATGAAGTCGGGCTTTAGTGAGTTGACCAGCGATCGAGACACTGGGGGATAATTCCACCACGACCGCCAATAGCAACTGCCCACGATCCAAGGATCGGTAAGCAACGTCGTGTCATTGCTGTTGACCATCAGTCCGGCGTGCGAAAGTACTTGAAAGCGCATCGGTTGGGTCCTTCGAGGATGTCTGGGATCGGTCGTCGTCTTTTGACCAGTTAGCACTGCTGGACAGCCAGCTTCGGCAAGTTCTTGATCCTGAAAAAGCACTAAAATCGGGAGGGCGGGAGTCTAGCGGAACCGCGTCAGATGGGTCAATGTGACTCGATTTGGGTGACGAAGGGTGCGCGCGAGAACCGGTTCGATTTAGTGAGCCGCGGAAGGCTGGGCAAATCAGGCAAGTACATGACGGCGCGCGTGCAACGTATGCTCCCGTTCCACATCTGCCGGCCGAGACTCAGGCCGAGTTCGACTACATGCAAGCAACTTTCTTCGCGATGAAGAAAAGCGTTGAGGAAAAAGTGCAAAGCGGTGAACCTGCCGCCGCAAGCGCGGTGGAGATTTGTTGTGACGGGCGGATGCCCGCCCGTGCCAGCAGGCGGTCGAAAAAGAACGAGTGATAACTTCCGAATTCCGGATAGAACCCGCTTCGCTTTAGAAGCTGTTTCGTCTCGCGAATGCCGTACAGGCGTCTATGAAAACCTTGCCGCTGGATGGAGCGCCTGATCCACTCCTTGTAGGAAAGAAAATTCGGCAGGTACGAGATGATCAACACGCCGTCGACTTTCAGAATCCGGTAGAGTTCTTTCAGTGATTCGTAGTCCATCGCCACATGTTCGAGAACGCCGGATGCAACCACCACGTCGAACGACGACGATGCGTACGGAACTTCAACCGTATCCACCAACTGCCTGTAGGACACTTCGGCGAAATCGTGAAAGAGCCGGTAACGCTCAGGCGGAGGAAAGTCGCACGCGTGAAGCTCAAAGCGGCCGTCATACGCGGCACGCAGCAGACAGCTATCCGGCGCGTGCTGACTCCCCAATCTAGAATGGTTCCGCCGGGCGGCAAGTATCTCACATATCGGCAAAATGTCTGAACGTGGTTCTCAATCGCCCGTGGCTGAGAATGCTCGTGCAAATAGCCGTTGTCCGGATCGATGGCAATCTGCTGTCGGCACAGATCGGTCAACAGGGTGTTGAGCGTGCCACGGCGTTCCGATAGCGGCGGACTCTCCGCAGACGATGGTAGTAGCAAGTTGGTCATTTTTCCTCGCGGGACCGGAACGGCAGTCGTCACCGCTACTGAGAACAATTTCGCCATCATGGACTTGAATGTTCGCCGCGCCCGAAGAGTCCCCCATCTGCTAGCCCCCGTCAATCCCAGTTCGCGACGGAAGACGGCGTCGCGATGCAAATCCGCTTGGTGTCCCGTGCTCAGCTCGCGACGATGCAAATGAAGCCAACAAGGAACGGCTGAGTTGTGTAGAATACAGACGGGCAATCGCTCGTCTAAAATGGAGGACTTGGTCGAATCCGCCAGTGAATTCTGGCTCTTCGGTCGAGCGCGGACGGACCGAGGCTCATCCCCAGCGCATGCAGTTGCCGTATGTTACACGGTCACGACTGCCCCGCTTCTCGTTTCCCGAGGTGGTGTCCCAAGGTCGTGCAACGTTCCGCGTCCGCATCAGGTGGCGAAACAAGCACTAGCCGCACTGCCACCCACGTTCGCAAAAATAACATATCGGGCAATGGCGGCGGTTACTGCCGCGAAACGCCAGCGAGGGAAAGGGCCGATCGACGACCGCGGACAGGCGTCCAACAGCAGCTACACATGGTCGACCGACGTTGGTTGGTCACCTTGGCTTCGCGCCGCAGGTCCACCGATCGTCGTGGACGCCTGGCACGCATCGGCAGAGTGTCCAGCCACGCAATCCCCAAACAGGCTTGCTGCCCTCGCGTCATTGCAGACATAAAATACAAGAGGTATAAGGGTCCACGGAGAATCGTGGGAATGTCGCAGAGTCACGCCAACAACAGCTCGTTTCTTGACGACGTGGAACCTTCCGCGTTGAAGGCGATCGAGGCGCGCACCCGCGAAATCGGCACGTCGCTGTTCGCGAACCTGGACCGAAGCCAGCCGCACGTGTTTCAACGTCGCTGGTGGGACGACCGCATCATGTCGTGGGCCATGAACGACGAGGCCCTCAAGGTCGAGATGTTTCGTTTCGTCGACGTATTGCCGATGCTCGGCGGCGGCGACTCCGTTGTGGCTCACTTGGACGAGTATCTCCACGATGTGCAAGACCGCCTGCCGATGCCGGCCCGCGTGGCCCTGGGGTTGGCGCGGCGGACTTCGATGACCCGCGCCGCCGTCGCCCGAGCGGCCCGGCTGAGCGCCATGGATTTTGCTCGGCGCTTCATCGCCGGCACGAATACTCGCGAAGTGCTCGCGGCCGCCCAGCGCGAACGGCAAGCGAACCGAGGATTTACGCTCGATATTCTGGGCGAGGCGGTGGCCAGTGAAGTGGAAGCCGAAAGGTTCTTTCGCGCCTACGTCGAATTGATTGAGAACATCGCCCCCACGGTGAACGACTGGCCGGAAGTATCGCGGATCGATCAAGGCGTGACCGGGAAACTGCCCCGCATGAACCTTTCGATCAAGCTTTCGGCGCTGGACAGCCAGTTCGACGCGATCGATCCCGCGGCCGCCATGCGCCGGGCGGGTGAGCGGTTTCGTCAATTGCTGCGCGTGGCTCGCCAGCATTCAGCGTTCATTAATGTCGACATGGAATCGTACGACAAGAAGAGCCTGACGCTGCGCATCTTCAAGGATGTCTTGATGGAAGACGAGTTTCGCGACATCGGCGATGTGGGAACCGTCATTCAATGTTATTTGCAGGATAGCGAACAGGACCTGCATTCGCTGTGCGATTGGGCCAAGCGGCGGGGGAAACCGGTTTGGGTGCGATTGGTCAAAGGGGCCTATTGGGATTACGAAACGACGCATGCACAAGCGTCGGACTGGCCGATCCCCGTCTACCAGCAGAAGTGGCAGTCGGATGCCAACTTCGAACGCCAAAATCGCTTTTTGATGGCCAATTACAAACACCTGCGGCCCGCTCTCGGTTCGCACAACCTCCGTTCGCTGGCCCACGCCATGGCCGTGGCGGAACACTTCGAACTGCCCGACGGCGGTTTTGAAATTCAAATGCTGTACGGAATGGCCGACCCCGAAAAGCACGCCATCGTAAAAGCGGGACACCGGCTGCGAATCTACATGCCGTACGGTGAATTGATTCCAGGGATGGCGTACCTGGTCCGTCGCTTGCTGGAAAACACGTCCAACGACTCGTTCGTCCGCGCCGGATTGGCCGAGCAAGTTGCGCCGGAAAAACTGTTGGAGAACCCGGCCGATGCCGAGACGCACACTACCACGAAACCTGATGACTCACAGGAAGTCGACGCGATGAGCAACGAGCCAACCGCTGCGCTGACAGCCACCTTTCGCAACGAACCTCCCATTGATTTCGCCGTCGAAGAGAATCGGCAAGCGATGCTCACGGCAATCGAAAATGTGAAAGGCCAGCTCGGCGGTATCTATCCGTTGGTGATCGGAAACGAATCGGTGGAAACCGACCAGCGGATCGATTCGGTCGACCCATCTTTCAAGGATCGAGTCATCGGTACAGTGAGTTTGGCCGGGCACGAAAATTGCGAAACGGCCGTCGTCGCCGCCCGAGAGGCGCTGCCGGCGTGGGACCGGCTGGGCGCGGAACAGCGGGCCGACTACCTGCGCCGCGCCGCCCAAGTGATGCGTGATCGGTTTTTTGAACTGTCTGCCTGGGAGGTGCTGGAGTGCGGCAAGGAGTGGCGTGAGGCGACCAATGATGTTTGCGAGGCCATCGATTTTTTGGATTTCTATTCGCAGGCCGCGGTCGATCTTGAAGCATCCTCGGGAGCCGACGTGCCGGGCGAAGAGAACCGTTTTCATTACATTCCTCGCGGAGTGACCGCGGTCATCGCCCCTTGGAATTTTCCGATCGCGATCCTCACCGGCATGGCTGCCGCCGCGCTGGCCACCGGGAATACCGTGATCCTCAAACCGGCCGAGCAGTCGCCGGTCACGGCAGCGCTGGTGATGGAGATTTTTCGAGATCTCGATTTGCCACCGGGCGTGTTGAACTACCTGCCTGGCAAGGGCGAGGTCGCCGGCGCCGCGTTGGTTGAACATCCCGACGTTGCCCTCATTGCCTTCACCGGATCCCGCGCGGTGGGACTGGCGATCAACACGACGGCTGCTCAGGTTTCGGCCACGTCGGGTACGATGGTCAAACGAGTCATCGCCGAAATGGGCGGCAAGAACGCGGTGATCGTCGACGCCACGGCCGATTTGGATGAAGCCGTGTTGGGCGTGACTCACAGCGCCTTTGGTTTTCAAGGTCAAAAGTGCTCGGCCTGCAGTCGCGCGATCGTGCTGGACGAAGTTTACGACGCTTTCATCGAACGACTGGTCGAAGCAGCCCGCAGTTTGCAAGTGGGCCCCGCCGAGGAACCGGGCACGGTCGTCGGGCCCGTGATCGACCAAGAATCGCAGGACCGAGTTCGTAAGTACAACGAGATCGGCCGAGGTGAAGGCCGCGAAGTGCTAGCCGTCGACGTGGGGCCTCTTGCTGAACAGGGATTCTTCGTCGGTCCGCACATTTACGCCGACATCGCCCCCGACGCCCGGCTGGCCCAAGAGGAAGTGTTCGGCCCCGTTTTGGCGGTCATCCGTGCAGCCAATCTCGACGAAGCCATCCAGATCGCCAACGGCACCGATTACGCGCTGACCGCCGGCATCTTCTCGCGCACGCCCAGCAGCATCGAACGAGCCAGCCGAGAAGTGATGGTCGGTAATTTCTACATCAACCGAGGCATCACCGGCGCGCTGGTCGGACGCCAGCCTTTCGGCGGATTCAAAATGTCAGGCATCGGCAGCAAAGCGGGCGGCGACGACTATTTGTTACAGTTCGTCCTGCCCAGAACGATCACCGAAAACACCATGCGCCGCGGCTTCGCGCCGGTTTCGGAATAGGGATCATACCCGTTGAGTTGAGAGTTCTTTCGTCGCCGAGGTGAAATGTGGGGACAGACGCTGATTGAGTGTCCGGCCAACGCCAACGGCGTTCAACAACGAAGCCCAGGGTCGCGCAGCGCACCCTGGGTTGCAAGGCCACGATTGCCCAAACCCCAAAGGGCGTTTCACTTACCTACAATTACAAGAGCGAGGTCGAGAATCATGCCACAATCATTGGCCCAAATCTACGTCCACATTGTATTTTCAACCAAGCACCGAAAACCTTTTTTGAAGGATGTAGAATTCCGAGAACGAACCTATCGATACCTCGCCGGCATTTGCAAAAACTTCGAGTCTTCAGCCCTCGCAATAGGAGGTGTCGAAGACCATGTGCATCTCCTCTGCCGATTGGCCAGATGTGTCACCGTCGCGGATTTGGTTCGCGATCTAAAACGAGACTCGACCAAATGGATCAAGTTGCAGCAACCACAACTCGCCCAATTTCATTGGCAACACGGCTACGGAGCGTTTTCAATTAGCCCGTCTCATGTCGATTCCCTGAAAGGCTACATCACAAATCAAGAAGAACACCATCGGCATGAATCGTTCCAAGACGAGCTTCGGCGATTGTGTGCGAAATACAGACTGGAATTAGATGAGCGTTACGTTTGGGAGTGAGGCCAGGCTTTTGTCCCAGCCTGGCCTATGTAAAACCCCTTCGGGGTTTATCGATGTTGGAAACATCGCAACCCCGGGGTGCGCTGCGCGATCCCGGGCTTCGTTGTGACACCCCGTTGGGGTAACTGGCAAAACCGTGACACCCCATTGGGGTAAGCAAAGCTCGCTGGAAGGCGAATCCGGAATCGAATCCGGCGATTAGATCAATTCGCGAATCGGCGCTCGACCGTCGGTTAGATATTGCGGCCGGCCATTCGTGTCCTGGAATTGACTTCGCGCGACGTCGATTCTCAGTTTGCGAAACAGGGTCGCGAACACTTCGCCAAAAATGAACCGGGCGGTCCCGTCCGCCTTGGTTGTTGTTGATGCGCTAGATGCGCGACAACAGCCACTGCGCGGCGGGTATAGCTGTCCATCGCTTTCATTTGGCCGCTACGATCGGCGGCACGGCGGATGCGGTCGAGCGACGTTAGCAAACTGCCATGACTACCGCGATTTGCTCTGATTGTGATGAGCCATGAGGGCCCAAGTTCCGGGACTAGGATTTGAACCTAGACAAACAGAACCAGAATCTGTCGTGCTGCCGTTACACTATCCCGGATTGCGTGGAGTTTACGTTACGCATATTTCGTGGGATGGTCAACCTAGGTTCCACGTTTCCCTTGTGATCGTTGCGGTGAACACGTTGAGCCGCGCTCGGTTGACGCTGCCCTACCGAGACAACTAAAATTGCGATTGACTGGGTGTCCGCGCCCAGAGCTTTTTCAACCTGCTTCGCCTCGTTGAGCCGCCCAGCGGAACGTCATCACACGACAATCTTCGCTGGGTTGCAGGGTTTTAGGACGTCTATCGACTCGAAATTAGAAGGTGCGGGTATGGCGTACGTAACCGCCAATAACGGCCCGGATGCTGGCGGTCGCTACGAGCTTTCCGATAAGCCGTCGATTTTGGGGCGCCACCCCGACTGTGAAATTGTCGTCGACGCGGGTGCCGTCAGCCGCCAACACGCGCAGATCTGCGCCGACGGCACGTCGTTTTACATCGAAGATCTGCAAAGCCGCAACGGCACCTACGTCAACGACCAAATGATCGAAGGCCGCCGCGTCTTGACGGACGGCGATCAACTCCGCGTTTGCGACGTGGCGTTCACTTTTCATGGAGGCGAGCGCGGCCAGCTTGGGGACGTCACCAAGGACGAAAGCACCAAGACGGTCAACGCCAACCCGCGCGAAACGATCTTGATTGACGACGATGGCGACTCGTCCGGCTCGACCATTATGTCGAAGTTGGATGTGCTCTCGAGTCATGGACGCATCCAACTCACGGCCAGTCCCGAAGTCAAACTGGACGCGCTCATCGAGATTACCCAAGCGCTGGCCAAAGCACTCTCGCTGGACGAAGTGCTGCCCGGCGTACTGAACAGTCTTTTCAAGATCTTCGTGCAGGCCGATCGCGGGTTTATCGTGATGCGCCGTGACGACGAATTGGTGCCGATGTGGACCAAGGTACGACGGCCCGATTCGGACTCGACGTTGAGGATCAGCCGTACCATCGTGCGCCAAGTGATGGAGACCAAGGAAGCCATCTTGTCGGCCGACGCCGCCAGCGACGAGCGGTTCGAAATGAGCCAAAGTATCGCCGACTTTCGCATCCGCTCGATGATGTGCGCTCCGTTGTTGGACAGCGAAGGTAACGCGCTGGGCGTGTTGCAAATCGACACGCTCGACCAGCGCAAGCGATTTCAACAACAAGATCTCGAAGTGCTGGCCAGCGTTGCCTCGCAGGCCGGCATCGGCATCGACAATGCTCGACTGCACGACGAGTCGCTCAAGCAAATCGAACTTCAGCGCGATCTGGAAGTCGCCCACGAAGTGCAAAGGGGGTTTCTGCCGGACAAGCCGCCGGCCTTGGATGGATATCAGTTCTTCAATTACTACGAGCCGGCGAACCATGTTGGCGGCGACTATTTCGATTACATCACGTTGCCCGACGGACGAGTTGCGATTATTGTCGCCGATGTCGTGGGCCACGGAATCGCGGCCGCGCTGTTGATGGCCAAGATGGCTTCGGAGGCACGCTATTGTCTGGCGAGCGAATCGGATGTGGGCGCGGCGACCGTGCGGCTGAACGAGGCTATCACGGGCTTGAACCTGGACCGCTTTATCACAATGGTTTTAGCCGTGCTGGATCCGGAAACGCACGAGGTGACGGTTGCCAACGCTGGGCACATGGCACCCCTTTACCGCCTGCAAGATGGTTCGCTTGAGGAACCGGGCGAGCATCTGGCGGGCGTTCCCTTGGGTATCATGTCGGGAATGGAATACAACACATGCACCTTCACGGTATCGCCGGGTGAGTCCTTCACCATGTATACCGACGGCATCAACGAATGCTCGAATCCAGATGGCGACATGTATGGGATCGACCGATTGCGGGAGCATATCCGCCAGCGATCCAATGGTTCGCTCGACTCGCTCGGAAAGATCATCATTGACGACGTCCGCAGTTACCTAGGCGGCCGGCCCCAAGACGACGACATGTGCTTGGTGTGTGTCGGACGGCGGTAGCGCCGGCGACCACGATTATCTCATCGACAGATCAACGTAGATTCAGTGGCAGTAACCGGCGTAGGCTTCGTCGCCTGGGTCCTACGGGCGTGGACGATACCGCCGGAGACGAATTGCCTTCCTCGGATGGAAGCCCGTCGGCGGAATTCACGATCCACAGGTTCCTAAAGTGGACTGGGTTGCCGTGGTTTTGCCATAGAATCGTGAGCGGGTCGGGCCCTTCCTTCTTACCGGCACCCGTCTTGCCGGCGATTTCGACATCATCGTGAATCGCCGTGCCGTTGTGCAGCGCGGTGATTCTGGCCCCGGCGGTTTTGTTGCCCTCGTCGTCGAACCGCGCCGCCGTGAAATAGATGTCGTAGGTTTGCCACGACAGCGGAGGCAGGCACATGTTGAGATCCGGCTGCCGCTGGCGATAGAGCCCGCCGCATTCGTTGGCCACCCCTTCCAGACCAAACGAATCCAGAATTTGCAGTTCGTACCGCCGCTGAATATAGACGCCGCTATTGCCTCGCGCCTGGCCCCGCTTCGTGGGCATATAAGGGGTGCGAAATTCCATGTGCAAACGAAAGTCGCCAACCGGGGCCGCCGTGTTGAATCCGATGTTTAACAGCCCATCTTCGGTGACGGTCGCCTTTTCCAAATGTTCCGACGGCGCACCATCAAACAGCACGGTCGCGTCTTCGGGTGGCGCGGCGTCTTGCGTCGCGCTGATACGGTGGATCTTTCGCAGGACGCTGAGCCTGCGGGCACCCGACTCGCCGATCGCGGCGAACCATTGGTCGCGAGTGCCGGCCGGTGGCTTCAACAGCACCCGTAGCGGTGCTCCCTGAAATTCAATCGATGAGTCCGCTGGTGATTCGCGTTGCCCTTCGCACTTCCACTTGTTGACTCGATCCCAGCCAGCGCCCGGCAGTCCGCCTTCGTAAAGCATGCCGCCAAACGAGCCCTTGCCAAGAGCCACCACTTGCAGGCCGTAGTGCATACCGCCCAGCGTTCGCGCGTAGCCCATGTATTCGCCCTGGACTTCAAAATCGGCATCCACTTCTGGTTGCTCCAAGGCGCGCAAGGAATTCGGCGATAGCAAGTAGAGAGAAAAAACGGCTACGAACAATGGCAGCAAAAATGTTTTCATCAGGTACTCCAGGCATGGATGGATTTCAGCCCATAGTTTGATTGCGACCGGCTCACATTTCAAGTTGTCACGGTCCGTGGCTTGCACCGAGCAAAGGCAATTCGGCTGGTCACAGCTTGCAAACAAATCATGTATCTTCGACAATACGCCCGCCCCATGGGTTAGTGAAGATTTCCGTCCGAATCGACTAACTCAGAGATCGCGGGGGCGATCTGGCGAGCATCCCGCATTCGTCCACCGAATAGCAGGCGGCAATTTCCATTCTTCCGCACCGCGGTTGAAAGCAGTTCCACGAACTGTTGTTGCTCGGGGGAGTGAAAATGGCAGTCGATCGCCGTTTTGGAAGTTGCGATCTTGCGCCAAGCCTGAAGTTGATCGACAGCACGGTCGACCAACGCTGTGAGCAAATCTTGTGGCGGCGCATCTCTCTCGGACAGGTAAACAACTCGTTTCAACATTTGATGCACCTCAAGCGGTTATTCGATATCGATTGCTACTCCCACAATATATGCGGCAGAAATTCCGTTGCCGGAATAAGGAAATTCCTTACCTACGGCATTGAAAGCCCTTCGTTTTGCACCAGCAAAGACGAGGCCGAACGGATCGAGTAGACTCAACTCGTTCGGCCGTGACAGCGTCGCACTTGGGACCTAACGTCCAAGAGCAAGCAGTACGACGGCCGTCGTCGCCAAGCGGTATCGTGATCGAGAGGTGTCACCATGTTGAATATTCGGCGCGCGGAACTATCCGATATTGACGCCATCACGGAGATTTACAATGAAGCGATCCTGACCACGACCGCCACATTCGACCTGGAACCGAAAACACGGGAAGATCGGTTGGAATGGTTTAAGGGACACAATGATCGTTATCCGATTCTGGTCGCCGAAGGGGACGGACAAGTGGCGGGCTGGGCGTGTTTGAACCCCTGGAAACCGCGGGCGGCTTACGACGATACGGCCGAAACGACGTTCTATGTGAAAGAGGAACATCGCGGGAAGGGCATTGGGCGTAAACTAAAGCAAGCCATCATCGACGAAGCTCGGCGGGTGGGATTTCACACGCTTATTGCTGGCGTGGCTGAAGGCAGTGAAGCCAGCTTGCACTTGAACAAGAGCTTCGGATTCGAAGTGGTCGGCACCTTCAAGGACGTCGGCCGTAAATTCGGCAAGTTGCTGGACGTCACTTATCTACAGAAGTTCTTGAATTGATGACGGCAATCATCCGACCGCCCGCGCCCGTGAAGGGCCGCCTCGCGAGGGGAAATCGAAACTCCAACGTTTAGGCTTGACGATCTCGACCGTTGACGCGCGGCGTATTGCCGCCGGTGGGATCGACCGCGCCCTTTTGATTTCCGTTTGACGGCGGGTCGAGGTCGATGGGATCTTTGTCATTCTGGTCGGATTGCGATTGGCCGGCATCATCGTCCTTCAGCAGAGCACTGCGTTCTTCTTCCGTGAGCGCGGGCTTCTCATCGGCCGGGGTTGGTTCGCCCGCTGACGCACCGGCGGCGGGATCGCTGGACTGCGATGCGCCCTGTTCCGGTTGCCGCTGGACGGTCACGGACGGGGGACTGGCGACCGTGGCCGCTTGCGACGGTACGGAAACGGACGGCACCGAATAGGTCGTGGTTGCGGGAACCGAGTAGCCAAGCGGCACGCGCATGTGCACCGTACGAGGGCAGTAACGCGTTTCGATGGTGGGAACCCACTTGGCGGTGGTGTGGGGCACGCGAATGACACTCGTCTCGGCGATCATCTTTTGTACTTGCACCTGGTATTGTTCCACTCGCTGTTCCGTCACATAGCGAGTGGTGGTCACCGGCACCCTGCGGACCACCACTTGTTGTTCCCAGCGGCATTGTTGAACCGGTACTTTGTACGCGATTCGTTCGACAACTTGCTTGCGGACGGTGACGGGAACCTTGCGAACTTGAACTTCCTGTTGCATCTTCATGACTTGAACAGGTATGTCGCGAGTGACGACTTCGTTAACGTAACGGGTGACTTGAACCGGTGTCTGCTGTTGTACGACTCGGTTGACCATCGTGGTTTGAGGAACTTGGCGCGCAACGACGTTGGGTACGTAGACTCTTTGCACGGTGACGGGCCCCGGCAGTTGCTCGGGCACCCAATGCAGGCCGCCTCGTTGCATGATGGTGATTCCCGTCACGGGATCGACCGCGGCGCGACGGGGCAACCAGCGTAGCCGAGTGCGGGTTCGGCCCGGATGCTGAACACTTTGGTCAACGAAACCGCCTTGGTCGACATATTCAGTACGCAACGTGGTGACCGGTTCCGAAATGGTAACGTTTTGGGTTTGGGTCACGGTCTCGGTAACCGGTCGAGAGACAACGTGCCGTTCTTGACGGACCTGTGTTTCATAGACGGGCCGGGAAACGACATGGCGTTCTTCTCGCTCCTGTGTTTCATCGACAAAGCGAACTTCATTGCGAAAACGCTCTTCGTAGCGTGTTTCCCAAATCGGTTTCATCACCGTATAACGCTCTTCCCGTTCGCTGGTCTCGGTGATGGGACGGGCGACCGTGAAACGCCGTTCTCGCATTTCGGTCTGCCAGACGGGTTTGAACGAGGTGACTTGCCGTTCTTCAAACGCAGTTTCATATTGCAGGCGATAGGTCGTGACCTGCTGGGGTTGCATCACGGTTTGAGTTTGGATGCGATACGTTTGGCAGCAATCCTGGGCGGCGAGAGAAGCCCCCAGCAAACAAATCAGCAGCGGCGCGCAAAGCGTACGTAATGAAAGATTCATTCTCTTTCTCACCCTTCAAAAAATTTCCGTTGTCACTAGACGAGACCCGCCGGATCTTCCTGGCCGGCGCAACACTCTGCCATACGATCGACGGCGCTTTCTTAGCGCGAACTCTACTTCGAGTGTGCCCGAGAAAGGTTTTGTTGGCAAACCGTAATTCGTGTTTTGCCCCCTGCGACGCGAAGCAAGAACTGACACATCAAGCGCTTAGGATTTTTAAAAAAAGTTGAAGGTTTAACTTGCGCTTGCCGACGCCAAAAGTCGCGCGGGTGAAGCAAGTTGATAGCGCGAAAGCAGTTACGAATCAACTTTATCTAATCGTTACAACCGGACTGCAGTCAGTGCATGCGTTGCTTGCAGTTGGGCTTCGGGGTAACCACCGTCGCGGCGTGCAACATGCGTTCCCACGTAACCGTTGTTGCAATACTCAATTCTTGGCGACGAAAAAAACTTACGCGAGCGGTGTAAGAAGCTCGGCACGGTTGCGTCTAACTATTGTTCAGCAGACAGGACGTCAGCCTATTCAGGAGTCACGAGTATGACTGTCGCCAAGCCAAGTGAAAAAGCATTGTCGCGCATTCGCAGGTACGTGGAAAAGTACCGGCAAAAGACCGGCACTTCGGCCCATCCCCATGCGGACGTCGGCGAGGCCATGGAACTGGGCCTGGCTCAACATATCGACGAACTCGGGCGGCCCCTTTGTCCTTGCAATTTCTATCCGGACAAGCAGGGCGAACTCGATGACAGCCGCCGATGGGTTTGTGCTTGCGACGAAATGAAACAGTACAAGTATTGTCACTGCCTGTTGTTCACGACGCCCGACGGCCAACCGATCACCGAGTATTTGCCAGAGGATCACGAAGGCCGAGAGATTTACGGCGATGTCGCCGATCCGACACCAGCCAAGGGCCGGGAGGGTCGGCACCAAATCGAAACGAACTAGAAGAATTGGAACTAATCAACTTTATTCGAAGGAGACAGGTCATGCCAGCTTCCCATGTTACCGATCACGATTTTGATGCCCAGGCGCTACACAGCGACGTTCCGGTGCTTGTTGATTTTTGGGCCCCATGGTGCGGTCCGTGCAAAGCGATGAGCCCCGTGGTGGATGAATTGGCGGCCGAATTTGACGGGCGGGCGAAAGTCATCAAAGTCAACGTCGATGAAGCCCCGCAAGCCGCAGCCCAATTTGGCGTCGCCTCGATTCCCAACTTCGTGGTGTTGAAGGGTGGCGAAAAGCAATCGCAACAAGTCGGCGTTCGCCCCAAAGGTGCCCTCGCCGATTCGTTGAACGCGTTGCTGAGCTAAAAGAGTTGAAAACTTGCTTCCCGATTCAGAAGCCCGGCTTGATCGACAAGCCGGGCTTTATTCAATGGGTCGCTAACGAGGCCGGGCCTCGAACCAATTCGAGCTATCGCTCGGGGTTGAAAACCCGCTCCCGTTAGTCGCCAAAACTTGACCCAAGATTCGCGAGTATTTGCCTATAAGTAGACTAATCCAGTTTGGCAAACGCCGTTTTCAATCGCGTCAAAGCCTGTTCGCCGTCTTTGGCATCCACGATCACACTGACGCACACTTCGCTGGTATTGATCAGCCGAACGTTGATGCCTTCGCTGTCGGGATCGTCGCCGGCCAGCGCCCGGAACATCGGGATGGCCACGCCCGTGTGGCTGCGCAGTCCCACGCCCGAGACCGACAAGATGTCAATTTCTTCGCTTTCCGAGACGGGACCAGCGCCCAGTTCTTCCGCCAGCCGCTTGACGGACTCAATCGAAGTTTTCAGGTTCGCACGGGGAACGGTAAAGCTCAAATTCGCGGAACGCTTTACCGGGGCGTCTTGGACGATCATGTCGACCAGGATATGGTCCGCGGCGACCGCCTCAAAAACGGCAGCCGCCAGTCCCGGTTCGTCGGGAACCTGGCTGATGGTGATCAGCGCCTGCTGGTCGTCGCGCCAGACATTCTCGATCGTCAGGTCTTCGTTGATGGCCAACTCGAGTTCGTGCTTGATGTCGGCGGTAGCGTCGTGAGGCGGTTTCGACTGGGCCACGGCCGCTGGAATCGATCGTTCCTCGGGTGGCCGGTCAAGTTGAAACGCCTGATGCACGGCCCACAGCGCGACCCGCGCCTGCTGTTGCGCCACCAGGACCGAGATCTTAATGCGGCTGGTGGTGATCATGCTGATGTTCACACCGGCGTCGGCCAGCGCGCGAAACATGCGTCCCGCGACACCCGGTTGTGTTTCCATGCCCAAGCCGACCAGGGATATCTTGGAGACCGCGTCGTCGAACGTCACTCCAGTGGCGTTGAGTTGCTGGCTGATCTTTTGCGTGATCTTCAATGTTTTGTTCAGGTCCTTTCGGAGGACGGTGAACGACATATCCGTCTTACCCCGCTCGCCTTGATTCTGAATGACCATGTCGACGAGGATATTTTGATTGGCAATGGCAGAGAACAGCTTGGCGGCCATGCCAGGACGATCGTCGACGTCGAGAATGGTCACGCGTGCCTCGTCCTTCACGATGGCCGCGCCGCAAATGGGCTGCTCAACGGACTCGGGCTGGGGGCCGATGAGCGTACCGGAATCGTCTTGAAAACTGGACCGCACGTAGACCGGCACGCGAAACTTCTTGGCGAATTCAATCGAGCGGCTGTGCATCACGCCCGCGCCCAAGCTGGCCAGCTCCAACATTTCATCGTAGCTGATCTTCTCCAACTTTCTCGCCGTCGGCACCAGCCGTGGATCAATGGTAAAGACCCCCCGCACGTCCGTGTTGATGACGCAGCGTTCGGCGCGCAACACGGCGGCCAGAGCCACGGCGGTCGTGTCGCTGCCGCCACGGCCCAACGTCGTGATGTTGCCTTCCTTATCGATGCCTTGGAATCCAGCCGCGATCACAATCCGGCCCGCGTTCAGTTCGCGCAAGATTCGCTCCGTATCAATCGACTGGATTCTGGCCAGCGTGTGCATGCTGACCGTAACGATGCCCAGTTGAAAGCCGGACATGCCGATCGCTTTGTGCCCCATGGCATGGATCGCCATCGCCATCAGGGCGACACTCTGTTGTTCGCCCGTCGACAGTAGCATATCCATTTCGCGAGCGGGCGGATCGCCGTTTAACTGCGCTGCCAGATCGACCAAGCGATCCGTGTTCTTGCCCATCGCGCTGACCACGACGACGACTTGGTTGCCTTCTTTCCAGGCGCGGATCGCCTTCCGGGCGGCAGCCGCGATCTTTTCGGTGTCCGCTACGGACGTGCCGCCGAATTTCTGTACAATGATGGCCATTCGTTCACTTTCAACGATCACGGGCACAACGCGCCGCGAGGAGCTATCCATGATATTTGGCGACCGCGACAAAATCTAACGAGGCAGGGCCTCAAACCATTACCTGCCACCGCTCGCCAACAAGCAAAGTAACCTAACGACAACCGCCCCGCATTGGGAAGGGGTACTCATGGATCTTCATTTACAAGGAAAAGTCGTACTGATCACCGGCGGTTCCAAGGGAATCGGCGAGGGAATTTTACGCTCATTCGTTGCCGAAGGAGCCAAGGTTGCCAATGTCAATCGCGACGGGCCACAGGGCGAGCATCTTGCGGCGGAACTCGATTGCGAATTCATTCGCGGAGACCTATGCGATGCCGACACCAGTCGCCGAGCGGTCGAAAAGACGGTCGCTCGATTTGGACGAATCGACGTGGTCGTGAACAATGCGGGCGTGAACGATGGGGTTGGATTGGATGCCGGGCCAGAACGGTTCGTGGAATCACTACAACGCAATTTGGTTCACTACTACTCGATCGTTCACCATGCGTTGGACCAGTTGAAGCAGAATCACGGCACGATCATCAACATCGGGTCCAAGGTGAGCGTCACGGGTCAGGGCGGAACGTCGGCCTACGCCGCCGCCAAGGGAGGTGTGAACGCGCTGACACGCGAGTGGGCTGTTGATTTGGCTCCGTTTGGAGTCCGGGTCAACGCCGTTATCCCCGCCGAAACCTGGACACCCTTATACGAAAAGTGGCTGAAGACACTGCCCAACCCAGACGAGACCAAGTCCCAACTTGAATCGTTGATTCCGCTAGGCCGTCGCTTTACCACCGCCCAAGAGATCGCCGATACCGCCGTATTCCTGGCATCCTCGAGGTCGAGCCACACCACGGGCCAAATCGTTTTCGTCGATGGCGGTTACACCCACTTCGACCGAAAAGTGACCGGGCGCGTCGAAGCCGAATAGTCGACGCCGAATAGTCGAAGCCGAATAGAGGCCCCGTCCCACGAAACATCAACAGGCTACCAGAATCCAACGATCCGAAATGGCAGCCGGTTGAACACGCGGGACTATCGGACCGCTAACGGGATCAACTGCGGCTTGGAAATACACCCACCAGCGCGATGCACCAGTTCACCACCAAGAAGGGCTGCACGTTGGTGTGCGCGGCCGAGCCGCCAGCCGCTTCGACGGAAATGGTATTTGCCGCCAAATCCGTGGTCGGCGATGCATCCGCATAAATGTGTTCTCTCGAACCACCCAGCGCCCTGCCAGCGGGACTTCCGCTGCTGCCGATGGATGTCGTTCCGCGAATCTTGCCCTGGTGTGTATGGCTGGGAATCTGCCTGGTGGTTAACGTGACGCTTTCGGTCCCGCCCTTTTGACCAATTCGGTAGTTCGACAAACCGGCACCATCACCCATGTGCATGGCAACTCGGCCTTGTAAATCTGGAATCCCGAATGTGGTGCGTCCGTCGCCGCCATACTGCGTTCCCAATAAGGAAAACAACGCGGAGTTTTGCGGAATTGGGAGCAACTGACCATTGCACTTGCCCCATCCACGCGGCGCGAAATTGAAACCGAAACACCGAATTTCACCCAAAAACGGCTCTGACATTGTTATGTTCTCCTTGGTTGCATAGTGCTGGCGAATCTTGAAGCTGACTCGTGGTGTTAGCCAACGATGGTTTCGTAGGTCGATATTCCTGCATTCGCGGCGATAGGAACGATCAGCATCGGTAATCTCCCAAACTGCCGATGTGCCAGTTCATAGGTACCCTGTTGAAAACAGGAATGTTGTGGGCCTTGAAACAGCAAGCTGAAGGGGTTCTGACGAACGTCATGCGGCCGGTTGTTGGATGGCAACGCTTTGACTTCGGTGAGCGTCAGCGTAACGGTGCGCCCCGTTTCGGGTTGGATCTTGAATTCTTGACCCACGAGCGGGTGAAAATCTTCCGCTTGCAACAGGCTTAGTGGGCCCAGTCCAGGCGATTGGGCGATCGCGGTCGCCGTGCCCATCACGCCGGTGCCGCACGTCGTGGCAACTCCCGCCACAAACTGTCTTCGATTCAAGTCACTCATCTTGCTACTCCCGGGGATCCCCTCGATTTCGAACGGCCGGGGAGAATAGGGCAGATGGCAACAGCTTGCAAGTGAACTTTTAGAGACGGCTGGGCACCAGAATCCGTCTGGAGTCATGCTTATTCGAACGATCTATTCTTGACCGCACACGATTGCTCCACACGTAATTCAGATGGCCGATGTAGTACGCTGTCGCAACGGCGCTTCGCTCACTGGATACTCATACTCCGCCAGCGGGACGAACTGGCTGGTCTGCATGTCAAAAGCGAATACTTCGCCGGTCTCGATCTTGTAGACCCAGCCGTGTAAGTGAAGGTCGCCGCGCACCAACCGCGATGCCACCGATGGAAGGGTCCGCAGGCTCTCCAGTTGCACGAGTACGTTCTCTTGGATCGTAGCGGTTAACCGACGGTCTCCGTCCAGGTGACCATAGTTTTCTTGCACGATCCGGCGAGTCGCCTCGGCATGTGCCAGCCAGGCAGATACGTCGGGAAGCGACGCAACCTGCTCGGGCTCAAGCAGACCCTTCATCGCGCCGCAGTGAGAGTGCCCACATATGATGATGTCCTTGACGCCGAGCGCGGCAACGGCAAACTCAATCGTCGCCACCTCTCCGCCATTGGTGGCACCACGCGCGGGCACGATATTTCCCGCATTCCGAAGAATGAACAACTCGCCGGGATCAGACTTCGTCAGGAGACTGGGATCGATACGGGAGTCGGAGCAGGTGATGAATAAAGTTTCCGGTTTTTGCCCCTTAGCCAATTGCTCAAAGAGCCCCTGCCGCGGGCGAAAATCTGTTTCACGAAACTGGTGAACGCCTTCAATCAGTTTTTGCATCGAGTTCTCCTCAAACGGTGACCAAAAAAGGCCGAGGAACGAACCCAAGTGAGGTGCGTTCTCCGGCCTTTGTCCCCTTGGGCATTTATCCCAAGTGGCGGAATAGCGCTGATTTTCCAAGCTGGCATGCGGCAGATCTTCAAATCGTCCACTCTACCTGCGTAGTCAGAAACAGATTGTAGACATGAGTTGCCGAAGGGCAAGTGCAACCTCGACCCACTCAAGCGGCGTTTCATCTAGATTGGAACTGGTCGCTAAGACATTCTGTACGCTGGCTTTTCCTTTAACGTGAATAGAATAACGCTTTCGCCGGTGTTCGTGCTGATGTCGGTATGCAAGCTGGCAACCTCGACGCCGAGTATGTCCTCGATGCCAGCAACAAGCATCACGCGCCCGTGCTCGATCAATTCCAGTCGCATCTGTTTGATCAAGTCACGACCCCGACTTCTTTCCTCGACCTGAGCCAGCTTTTGCTCCGCCGCGGTCAAAACGCCTTGCAGACGCACCAAGGCCATGTCATCTAGTAGATACGTTCGGACCGACAATGGCCCGCGCCCCATGTACTCCTTCTTGAAGCGGATAATGGCCTGACTAATCGCCGCTTCCAGCTCCCCTTTGGTCTTCATTTCACTTCTCCGGATGGCAAGGCCTCGGCGTTCAATAGAACGGATCTTAGCATCTGAAGGATGGGTGCCGCACCTACCACCAACCCAGCGAAGTGTTGCGACTGCTCGTCGCATCCTTGCCGCATGTCAGTTCCAAATTCCGTACCGGCCTAGTCGAATTCTGGGAAACCGACGCGTCCACCATCTTGGTTTCTTTTGACGCTCTGAGTTGCTGTTCCCAAGTGACGGATCGTGAAAATCGTTTCGGCTTGCATCGACGGCCGCCGCGACCCTCGGCCAATTGACGTCGCCGCCCTCTTCTTCACACAGTATTTCGCGCGGCGACCGCGAACCGCGAATCTCTTCCCACACGAAGGACAGAAACAGTCCGAGCAGACAAAGAGACGTAAACAGGGAGATTACGAATACGATCAGCAGTGGCAGAAGATGTTGTGAGTAAACTGCGGCCAGCAGTCCTGCCGCGAGGACTGACCAAAATGCCGCGCGCTGGCGGTGCCGCTTCTTGTCGACTTGTTTACGTTGACTCGTGGCAAGCTCCCAGCAAATCAGCAAGATCGGCACGCCGATCATCGCGAGAAAGACGGCTGCAAAGATGACAGCTTGGATGAATTCCATGCGATGGTTCTCCCCAGAACGAGAATCAAGCCGCTGCCGCGATCGGTCGCCCACCGTGTTCGGAGAACCATGTTGAGCAAACCGACCAAGTCGGCGTCACTCGACTTGTCTTCGGCTATTCGGTTACCCGTCCGTTTTCTTGCCGGGAACTCAGCGGCAGGAAACAACCCATCGGTGCTGTCGTGCAAACCAACAAGGATGCCCCGATTTCTGCTCAAGACCGAACGCCAAGTTGCCACGAAAGAGCACGCGTGGCGAAAGAAAAAAACCGCCCGCCGAACTGCCCCGAATCGACATGCTTGTCAAATTCACGGCAGTACGGAACTTAAGCGGTTTCTCAACATTTAGAAATTGGCTTCACCAACCAGGATTTGGCCATGGCTTGGACCGGCTTAGACCATGTCTTTCAAAGCCTTGAGAGGTCGGATTTTCACGACGTTGCGAGCCGGTTTGGCGGCGAAAACCTGTTCCTCTTTCGTGAACGGATTGATGCCTTTGCGTTCTTTTTGCGCGGGCTTGCGTTGCACGACGATCTTGCACAGACCGGGAATCGTAAATTGTCCAGCTCCTCGCGATCCCAATTCCTTCGAAATCTGCTCAGAAAGCGCCTCAAAGACCGCAATCACGTCCTTCTTAGGCACTTCCGTCGCCTCGGCGATCGTGTTGAGAATCTGAGACTTCGTTGGTGCCTTTTTTGTTGAACTCGCCATAGCTTTTTTCACCCTCCCTGTGAGGTACTAACTAGAAGTTGGTAGTCCGTCCGCCGCGCGGAACGCGATGATTAGAAACATTGCTATCAAAAATTCAACCCGAGAATCTCAAAAAATCCCCAGGAATCAGGGGTGAAACGCAGATCCGGCGTCCGCCCCCCGGTCGGCGACAGTAGTAAAATCAGGGTCGATTATGGCCGCATGCGGGTCCTCGCCAAGGAAAACCACAATCGCCACGGCAAGCGCGAACCGCGGCGAGATTTCTTTAGTTGCCATGGCCTTTCACATTCCTTAAGATATTATTTGTAAAGACTTTACGAATTCAATCGAGGCAGGATTCGCCGTCCGGCCGTTTCGCAATCTTCGCAACAAAGCTGAACTTTCCTGATTAGAGAAGCGACGAAGACTTGCGTTTGGCATCCTGCGTCGCAGGCCCAAGTAGTTGCACTGAATTGAGAATGCAGAATGTTTTCACCAAATTTTAAAAATAGCCTCTTTTTTCGGCAAATACGTCCCTCAAACGCTCTGATTTGGGCTGGGGCCTTGGTATTCATGGCCGCCGAGGCGACCGCTCAAACCACGACGGTCCAAGGTCCAACCGTTTTTTTGGAGGCGCCCCGCGAGTGGAGACAGCCGCTGGTTCGCGCGGAGCGGGCGATCGAAGAGAAACGGTACGGCGATGCCGTTCAAGAGTTGAGTCGCATTCTGGTCCCATCGGAAACGGACGATTTGTTTGAGTACAGCAATCAAGATTATTTCGTTCTCAAAGCTGGCGAGACACCCGTAAGCCTGCGTTCGGAAGCCCAGCGGTTGCTCGGTTCTCTGCCCGCCAAAGGGCGCGCGGAGTTTGAATTGCAACATGGCCCCGAAGCACGCCGCTTACTGAAAGAGGCGGTATCGGAAGGCGATATTGAAAAGCTGACTGAGATTACCGGCAAGTTTTTTCACACGAGTGCCGGCTATGAGGCCACCATCATATTGGGCCGCTATCATTTGGATCGTGGCCGCGCGTTGGCCGGAGCTTTGTGTTTTCGACGGGTTCTGGATACCCCGTCGGCCGCCGGCCAGTTCGAGCCAGAACTCTCGTTGCTGTTGGCTACCAGTTGGCTGTTCGCGGGCCAACAGGAGAAAACTCGCGAGACGCTCGTCAACTTGAAGCGGCGAAAGTACAAGCTAGATGGCGTCGATTTCTTTGACGACGACCAAAAGGCCGTGGCCTGGCTGGAATCCCTGGTTGGCAATCCGCCGAAGCGCGATGAATCGAAGTCCAAGGAATGGCTACTGTTTCGCGGGAATGTGGCTAGAAATGGAGCCACCGAGGGCGGGCTTCCATTGAAGAATCTTCGCTGGCGCGTTCCGACAGCCAACGATCCCGTGGACGAAGAAAGCGTAGGCACGGAAAACAAGCGCTTTCGAGACGCTAAGCTGGCGGCTCTTCCCAGCATTCACCCCCTGGCGGTGGGCGGCTACGTACTCATGCGTTCGCCCAACAAATTGCTGGCGGTCGATTTCGACTCGGGAAAACGAGTTTGGGAGTTTCCTTGGGCAGGAGAACCGACCGACGGGGCGAATCTGCAAGACGAAGCTCTGTCGATACGGGGCCAGCAAGGATCGCGGCGAGAACAGGAATTGAAACAACGCCTGTGGGAAGATGCCCCTTATGGTCAAATGAGCAGCGACGGCGAATCCGTGTTCCTGTTGGATGAACTGGGATTCGCAAGCAGCAATCGATATGTCCGAATGATGCGTGGTGGCATCGGCATCTCCAGCCAACGGTCGCACAACAAGCTCGTGGCACTCAGCTTGGCCCGCCAGGGGGCCTTGATTTGGAAAGTCGGCGGCAAGGAGAACGACGGAGAAAACGACGAACCGCAACTGGGCGGAGCGTTCTTCCTAGGCGCGCCGGTGCCGATTATGGGCCATTTGTACGCACTGGCTGAAATCAAGAACGAAATTCGGCTGGTGGTCTTGGATCGACACACGGGCCAACTCCAGTGGTCTCAACAGATTGCGCAAGTGGAAGACGGCGCGGTGCAAATGGACAAATCCCGCCGGTTGGCCGGTGCGTCGCCGTCGTTTTCCGACGGGGTCTTAGTTTGCCCCACCTCGACGGGTGCCATCGTCGCCGTGGATATTACAACCCGTACATTGATGTGGGGCTTCCAGTACAAACGCGTCATTGCTCGTACCCATGGATTCGGACGAGTTGCCGAGGATAACCGCACGGTCGGCGCGCGGTGGGCCGACAGCACCTTGACGATCGCGGATGGCCGAGTCATCGCGACGCCCGTCGAGTCGGACGAAATCTTTTGCCTTGATCTGCTAACGGGCAAGTCCTTGTGGCCCGCCAAGAAACGCAGCGACATGCTGTATGTGGCCTGCGTCCACGCTGATCAAGCGATTGTCGTCGGCACCGACAATGTTCGCGCAATTAATGGAGACGACGGCAAACAAGCTTGGGTCTTCGAATTGAACGCTAGTGCCAGGCCCAGTGGCCGCGGCTACTTCAGCAATGGCTTTTACTATCTGCCCACCACGGACGCCAAAGTCATCAAGATAGATTTAAACACGGGCGAGTCGGCGGGAGCCTCTGATTCCGAAGGCGTGTTGGGAAATCTGATCTGCTATAGAGGCGAAGTCATTTCGCATGGCGTTGATTGGCTGTCCACCTACCATCAAGACCGCTCGTTGCGTCTGAGCGTCATTAAGCGCCTGCGCGACAACCCTGATGACGTTGGTGCCTTGGCCGACCATGGGGCCTTGCTGTTGCAAGACGGCAAACCGGCCGAAGCGATTCCCGTGGTCCGTCGGGCGTACCAGTTGCAGTCCAGCGACACTCACCGCGCGCTGCTGATTCGAGCTTTGTTGGCGGCCTTAAGACAAGATTTCATGGCGCACGAAACGGCCGCTCGTGAACTGGAACCATTGATCGATCAGCCCGACCAGAAGGCTGAATTCCTACGACTGAAAGCCGTGGCACTGGCCCGACAAGGCAGATCCCAAGCAGCATTTCAGACCTTCCTGCTGATGGCCGATTACAAGAACGGTGAAGCGGGCAAGTCGCCCGCACTGGCACGGATCGATGCCGAACTGCAAGTCAGAAATGATCGGTGGATTCGCGGCCAGCTTGCCAAGCTATTCGCAACGGCTTCCGAATCGGACCGATTGGCGATGTCCCAGGAACTTGTGCCGAATTTGCAAGCCGCGCAAAAATCGAGCGATTCGAAAGCCATTCGTCAAGCGCTTCGTTTCTTCGGCTTTCATCCGGAATCCGACTCGCTCAGGTTGGCGTTAGCCCGCCAACAAATCGCCAACCAAGATTTTCTGGAATCGCAACTCTTGTTGTCGCGTCTCTCCAGGGTCGAGGATGACGGCGTTCGCGCGCCAAGTTCGGCGCTGCTGGCGCGTGTCCTTGATCAGGCGGGCCAGCACCAGGAAGCTGCTCGGCAATACTTGGCCGTCGCAAAGCAGTGGCCCGACACGGTTTGCCTGGACGGCAAAACGGGTCGCGAACTCGTCGAGTCGCTGGCCCCGGATAGTCCGCTACAACACTGGCTAGTCGACGCGGTTTGGCCGACCGGTCGAATTAAAGTGAACGAAACAGGCGAAACCGTGGGGCGGAGCAATTCGCAGAGAATGTATCCGATCGCGCTGAGGCAGTCGCGGGGAGGTTTTCTAGAAGGAGCGACACTGCATTTCGCCCACCCCGAGGTAGCGCTGGTGGTGCGAAATCCCGACGGCTCGGAAAGAGCCCGTGTTTCGTTGAAGGGTGCTTCCCAACGGTTAAGCACGACGAACATGAGCATCCTGCATGCCAAGGTCAATGGGCACATGGTACTCCTAACTCTGGGCTTTGAAATTGTGGCCGTGGATCTTCTGCGGGCGCAGGAGCAGCCGGAAGAGGCGATCCTCTGGCGCCACGACCTGACCAAAGCCATGGCCGACGTTGCGGCGGCTCGGACGACGTCCACCCGCGTCGCCGTGGAACACATCAGGCATCCTTGGGGCGCGAATACGTCCTATGCCGTGGATGCCTATAAACGGCTTATTGGGCCCACCGGTTCGCTCAGTGATGACGGGATCTGTTACATTCAGCAGCGCGAACTGATTTGCGTCAACGCTCTGACCGGTGAGAAGCAGTGGATTCGGGATCGGCTGGAACCAGGCAGCGACGTTTTCGGTGACGACCAGTTGGTGTTCGTGGCGGGACCAAAAGCGGAAGAGGCCTTCGTGTTCAATGCGATCGACGGCAGCCTTTTGGGACAACGACCCGTGGCCGATTTCGAACACCGCTTGGCGACGTCGGGCCGACGAGTTCTGTCATGGAAAGAATTGGGCGGCAAGCTGCTACTGACGCTGGATGACGTTTGGTCGAAGGATAATCTGTTTCGCCGGGAATTCTCGGCGGGATCGAAAGGGTTTCTGATTCAAGGCGAGGAAATGGCCGTGTTCCAGCCGACCGGCGAACTGGCGATCCTGTCGCTGAAAACGGGCGACCTCTCTTTGGAAGCCAAGTTGGATCCCGAACCAAGATTGACCGGTTTGGCCGTACTGAGATCCGCCACCCAGTACATTGTCGCCGTGAATCGACCCATCACGATGACCGATCCGGCCGTCACCATAGCGACATCGCCGGGCGGTGATCATTCGACAATGATCCACGGAAAAGTGTTTGCCTTGGACCGGGCAACGGGCGAACGCCAGTGGGACAAGCCGGCGATCATTGATCAGTTTTCCATGCCGCTGGATCAATCGCCTGAAGTCCCCGTGCTGACGTTCCTACGGCACATGACGCCCACCTCGCGCAGCGGCCCCAGAAGGCTGCAAACCTCGCTGCTCTGCATCGACAAGCGGACAGGCCGAACCATTGTCGCCAAGGACGACATTCGTTCACACACCTATAATTACGGCCTGCAGGCGAAGGTTCAAGAACAAACGGTCGACCTTCGGCTGCCTGGTAAGTCGTTCCAATTCAAGTTCACCGACGAAAAAGAGGCGGATGACGCAAATCCGCCCCGGAACTCCGCCGAGGGTGCGAAAAACGACTAATTGTCCCGTCGAGGGGCCTGTTTTTGAGGGTTTGAGAGCAGGCCCTCCGCCAGTTCCGGATTTGGATTCTCACGGCTGGCTTGCTCAGCCACGCCAACGGGCTGGCACACGATCGAACTCAAAATCTAGCCTTGAGACGCCACGCGGGGGCCCATCCGGCCGCGTAATCCTCCTTTTGGCTCCGTCCATCGAGGACGGAAACTCCGCTGAACGGAGACATAAGTCGGCTGTGAGGTTATAATTGGGACGATGGGTTTACGGATGAACCATTTGCGACGAATAAAGCACTAAGCCAAGAGGAATCAGTGCGAATCTTACTCGTTGCTGCTTATCCCTAATCACCACACTAGTTCATCGGCACGCCGAATTGACGGCTGCGACAGATCGTACGCCGCGTTCTGACTCGTAGTTTTCGGCCTGCTAAATCCCGACAGACGACGAGGAGTTCTGCATGTCATCGGACCCATGGCAAGACAAGGGCACCCCCGACGCCGAACCCGTGGAGGCAACCGTGGCCGACACAGGCGATGCGATTTTCAAGCTAGGCCAGGCCCGCGAAAAGATCTCGGATCAGCTTTCCCAGGTCATCGTCGGACAGCAGCAGGTCGTGGAAGAGCTTTTGATTTGCCTCTTCAGCCGTGGCCATTGCCTGCTGGAAGGAGTTCCCGGGTTGGCCAAGACCTTGATGATCAGCACCCTGGCCCGCACGCTCAACTTGACCTTCAGCCGAATTCAATTCACGCCCGACTTGATGCCGTCCGACATCACCGGCACGGAGATCATTGAAGAAAACCGCAGCACCGGCGCGCGGGAACGGCGATTCCTGGAAGGCCCGCTATTTTCCCATATTGTGCTGGCCGACGAGATCAACCGCACGCCACCCAAAACGCAAGCCGCGCTGTTGGAAGCGATGCAGGAACGGCAAGTCACCGTCGGCCGCGTACGGCACCCGCTCGCCGATCCGTTCTTTGTGTTGGCAACGCAAAACCCGATCGAACAAGAGGGCACCTATCCGCTGCCCGAAGCGCAGCAAGACCGCTTCATGTTCAAGGTCTTTGTCAACTATCCGAATTTCAACGAAGAATTTGAAATCGCGCGGCGAACCACGACCACTGTCGAGGACACCGTGAAAGCAGTACTCACTGGCGATGAGATCAACAGTTTGCAGCAAACCGTGCGCGAAGTACCGGTTACCGACCATGTCATTCGGTACGCCTTGTCGCTGGTTCGCCAAACACGCGTCAACCATCCCGGCACGCCCGACTTCGTTCAAGAAATGCTCGCCTGGGGTGCCGGTCCGCGAGCGGTTCAATTCTTGATTCTTGGTGGCAAAGCGCGAGCCCTGCTTTATGGCCGCACGCACGTAGCGACCGAAGACATTCAGGCACTAGCCCGTCCCGTCTTGCGGCATCGCATTGTCGTGAACTTTGCCGCCGAAAGCGAAGGCTTCTCGCCCGACCAAATCATCGACCGAATTGTTGCCGTTACCCCCACCAAGGAAGACGAACTGACCTCCGATGCCCGATTCCAAAAGATTTTTGCATCCTGAGGCGATCAAGCGGATCTCTCGGCTCGACCTGCGGGCACGGCACATTGTGGAAGGCTTCCTCTCCGGGATGCACCGCAGTCCGTACTTTGGTCAGTCGGTCGAGTTCTTGCAGCATCGCGAATATGTCACCGGCGACGACCTGCGTCATGTCGACTGGAAGGTCTGGGCGCGGCAGGACCGGCTGTACATCAAGCAGTACGAAGAAGATACCAATCTGCGTTGCACTCTGTTGGTCGACGTGTCCAACAGCATGCGTTATGGAAACGGCGCGATGAACAAGTACGAGTATGCTTGTACGGTCGCGTCAAGCCTGGCGTATTTGGTACTCAAGCAACAAGACGCCGTCGGTTGCGTTTCGTTCGATTCGCGGATCCGCATGAGCGTACCGATCCGCAGCAAGCGAAACCATATCCTTTCGGTGATCGAGTCGCTGAATGTTACCGAGCCGGCCGAAAAGACCGACATGCTGAGCATCTTTCGGCATGTGGCGGAGAGCTTTCCGCGGCGGGGCATGGTGATTGTCGTCTCCGATTTGCTGGCCGATCTGCCGTCCACGCTGCGCGGCTTGCGCATGCTGCGGCAGCGCGGCCATGACGTGATGGTCTTCCATATCATGGACGACGACGAATTGGACTTCCCGTTCAATGGCCCGACACGATTTGAAGGATTGGAATCACTGGACCATTTGAATTGCAATCCTCGCGCGCTGCGGGAGGGTTATTTGGAAGCATTGAACGCCTTTTTGAACGAAGCCCGCCGGGGCTGTGCCCGCGACACCGTGGACTACGCCCTGATTCGCACCAGCGATCCGCTCGACGCGTCGTTGGCTAAATACTTGAGTAATCGACTGGGAATGCATCACAAGAACTGATCGCGCGGGACGCGCGGCTTGCGCCGACTCACACTACTTCAAATCAAACCGACATGTTTCTTACCTTTCTGTTTCTTGGCGGACTCTTGGCGGCCTTCGCGGCCGTGCCGCTGCTGATTCACCTCATCAACCTGATGCGGCATCGACGCGTGCAATGGGCGGCGATGGATTTCCTGATGGCCAGCTACAAACGGCATCGCAATTGGGTCTGGCTGAAGCAACTCATGTTGCTGTTGTCCCGCATGGCCGCCATGGCATTGCTGGCCCTCATGCTGTGCATTCTGGCCCATTCGTTGATCGACGATTTGCGTGAACCGCTAGGCTTGGGCGATGACGCGCTAGGTGCCGCCCTGGGGGCCAAGACCACCCATCACTATG
Source organism: Planctomycetota bacterium (assembly GCA_029259935.1). Next base: position 22,715 of record JAJDEH010000353.1, on the reverse strand, counting down.
TGCTGCTAGACGACAGCTTTTCCATGACCGACCGCGCCGGCGGCTCGACGGTGTTGGATCATGGCCGCGATGCGATACGACGTATCGCCCAGCGGGCGACGCATCATCCCAACCAACGCTTTACGCTAATCCGCTATTCACGGGCGTTGGGGGGCATCGACGAGGATTTGCAGGATGCCGGCGAGCAAGTTGCTGACATCAACGCGGCGGAAATCGATAGCGACTTTGACGAATTGCTGGAAGAACGGCGCGGCGAAATCGAGGCGTCTCAGATGTCGGTCGGTCCGGTCGCGGCGGTGAGTGTCGTCCGGCAACTTGTTGAGCAACGGGAAGATGAACAGTCGGTCGTGTATTTGGTCAGCGACTTTCGCGCCAAGGATTGGGACAACCCGGCGGAAATCGAGAAGTCGCTTCAGCCCTTGAAAGAGGGCGGCGCGGAAATTCACTTGGTCAACTGTGTCAAAACGGGGCGCGAGAATTTGACCATTACCGATCTCCGCGCGGAGAACGATATTCGTGCCGCCGGCGTGCCCCTATTTGTCAGCGTGACGGTGAAGAATTTCGGCGACAATACCGCAAGTAACGTGCAGGCGAAAATTCGTTCTCATTTCTTCGACCCTTCCGATACCGTGGCCGGTAATCCGGAGGAGGTTGAGCCGACGGTTGAGGAATTGCCCACGGTTTTGTTTGAAGAAATCCCCGCCGGCCAGTCGGCGACGCGGCGCGTGCAAGTCTATTTCCCGGACGCCGGACGGCATGTGGTCGAAGCCCAATTGCAAGACGATACGGTCGGCGCGGACAACCGACGCTGGTGCGTTGTCGACTTCCTGGAAGGTGTGCCGGTACTGATCGTCGATAGCAGCCCGACCCTGCGCAGCGGTTACTACTTGGCGGCGGTCTTCGATCCCGATGGCCGCAAGAACACGGGGATTCGGCCCGATGTGCAACGGGTCGCATTCTTGCGCGACGCGACCCCCGAACTGCTAGACCAGTTTCAAGCCATCTATCTGGCGGACATCGACATCAATCAGCTAAGTGCTACGGCGATTCAAAATCTTGAAGACTTCGTGCGCCGCGGCGGCGGCTTGGGGATTTTCCTGGGGCCGCATGTACTCACGAAATCGTACAACGAAAAACTCTATCGCGAGGGCAAGGGCCTACTACCGTTACCCCTGAATCAGCCCTATGTCATGCCGCCGGAAATCGACCAAACAACGCCGGATATCGTGGCCACCGATCATCCCGTGTTTCAGGCCGTGATGGCGGAGCGAAATCCGCTGATCAACATGGTGACGCTTTCGAAATACTACAAGCCGCCCATTGAATGGAACGTGCATGATCATCCTGACGTGGAGATCATCGCGCACAGTCGCGAGGGCGACCCCTTGGCTTTGAATCGAAGATTCGGCGAGGGGCAAGTTGTCACTTTCCTGACGACGCTCGCCCCAGATTGGAATTCTTGGCCCAAGAATCCTACGTTTGTCGTGATGGCCCTCCGCCTGCAAGCACATTTGTCCGCCGGGCAGCGAACTGATGTTTCACGCATGGTCGGCACGCCGATCGACGTGGCTCTGGAAACCGTCAAGTTTCGCAAGGATGTCACCTTTGTTGCCCCGGAATTGTCCAGCGAATCAGGGCGTTTGCTCATAGATCGGGCGGCGGGTCAGAAGAAGGACGATTCGCCACTGATGACTGCCACGCTAGGGCGAAGCCCCGAGTCGGAGCGGCCCAATGGCGAAACGGCCCGGTCCGGAGTTTACGAATCGTGGTCGTACGCGGTGGACGGCCGTCCTGATGTGAATCGGTATGCCCTCAATGTGGAACCTTCCGAGGGCGATCTAAGCACCAGCGATTCTCCGTCACTGCTGAGCAAGCTCGATCGGCTCGAACCCGTTTACGTCAACTGGGACGAAATTAACCCAGACCCCGTGCAACAAGCGGGATTTAATTGGAGCAAGTGGATTCTGGTGATCATGATTTTGCTGCTGGTTGTCGAACAGATATTGGCCTACTCCGCAAGCTACCATCCAGTGCGAAGGGGCCAACGATGACCCATCACGCACTACTACTCGCCGAGTCCCAGGTTCGCACGTTCATCAATCTCGAACCGCTCTTCCCGCTTACCGTGCTGGGCTGGCTGATGGTCGCCTTGCTCACATTCGCGGCGATTGCCTTTATTCTCACGCTGTACATTTGGGATGGGGTCGAACTGCCGGCCGGCATCACCGGAACTTTGATGATGCTGCGGCTCGCGGCGGTGGCCGGAATGTTGGTCTTCCTGATCAACCCCGCCATCCGCACCGAGAAAGAAATTGTCAAAAACTCGCGTGTTTCCGTGTTGGTCGATACCAGCCTCAGCATGGCTCTGCGCGATGCCGGTTCGACATCCGTGCCCGCGCCGCCCAGTCGGATCGAACAAGTCGTTAGCGAACTCGTCAACGGCGACCTGATCCGCCAACTGCGGGCCAAGCACGATGTTGTCCTGTACCGATTTGATCAGGATCCCAAGCCGGTTCCCATCGCTTCGTTTCCCAAACTGGTCGAAGCGTCGGCGGATGATCTCGCCGCCTTGGGCAGTGCAAGTGAGCAATCGTTAAACGCCTCGCGCGGCATTGCGATGGTGGGAGGAATTGCGTTCGCCGTGGCGTGCATCCTTGGACTTTCGACTCTTGTCGTTCGCTTCGGCATGTCGCTCGGCTCGTTTGCATCTTGGATGTTATTCACGACGGTAGGAACGTTGCTGGTGGCCGTCACGATTATTGCTGTCGCCGACATGTGGACGCCGGACGCGCCCCTGTTGTCAATCGTGGGACTCTCGGCGAATCGTCCCGCGACCGACAGCGACGAGCCTGCCGAAGAAGCGGAGGCCGAAGGCGAATCCGCCGATCTAGCCACCACGACGGAAGATTGGCAGACGGAACTGCTTCCTCAAGGGACCGCGACGCGGCTTGGCGACGCGATTCGTTATGTGGTCAACAAGGAACGTGGCGGTCCCGTCGCCGGACTGGTCGTATTCACCGACGGACGCAACAACACGGGACTGGCCCACGGCGCGGCACTCGCGCCGGCTCGCGACGCCGGAATTCCCATCCACTTGGTGGGCATGGGCAGCAAGACACGTCCGGCCAACGTTCGGGTCGTCGATTTGGAGGCGCCGCGACGGGTCTATCCGGGCGACAAGTTCACGATCAAAGGGTTGATGCAGTCCTACGGATTGGCGGGACGACGGGTGAAAATACGCTTGGTTTCGACAAGCGAAGGCGATCCCAATCAAGCCGAACGAATGGAACACGAAGGCACGGTCAACCTGGGCGAAGACGGCCGCGAGATTGCATCCGAGTTTGAAATTGACCCGGAAGATACCGACGGCAAGCGAATCTACAAGTTGCAAGTTTTCCCGCCCGAGCAAGACCTCGACGCGCGAGACAACACCAAAAAGGCAACCGTGGAAGTCGTGGATCGCAAAAACAGAGTCTTGCTGATGGCGGGCGGGCCAACACGTGAGTATCGGTTCCTGCGGAATCAGCTTTTTCGGGACTCCGCCGTGGAATCGCATGTGTTTTTGCAATCGGGTTTGGCCGATAGTTCCCAGGAGTCGGACGAACTTTTGACGGATTTCCCTTCGTCGGAAGACGAGATGTTCGAATACGACTGCGTGCTGGCATTTGATCCGGATTGGCGAGTTCTATCGGAAGAGCAAGTCGATCTGCTGGAACGATGGGTGGCCGAGAAGGCGGGCGGGTTGATCGTCGTGGCGGGACCTGTATTCACGCCACAGTGGACGCGCCGCCCGCGTGGAGAAAAGCGGTTCGACACCTTGCGGACGTTGTATCCGGTTTCGTTCTTCAATCAAGGTTCGGCGACCATCAAGTTGGGGCGCTTCGGCGGCGAAGAGGCCTGGCCTTTGGACTTTACCCGCGAAGGCCGCTCGGTCGATTTTCTGTGGCTGGAGGATTCGAATGAAAAATCGCGCGAGGCGTGGGACAGCTTTGAAGGCGTCTACGGCTACTACGCGGTGAACGAGTCGAAACCGGGCGCGTCGGTCTACGCGAGATTTTCCGATCCGGCGACCGGGGGCGGACCGAATGACGATTTGCCGATCTATCTGGCCGGCCAATTTTACGGCGCGGGACGAGTCTTCTTTCAAGCCAGTGGCGAGATGTGGCGAATTCGCGCGGTCGATGAAAACTACTTCGAACAGTATTACACGAAACTAATCCGCTGGGCGTCGCAGGGCCGGTTGCTTCGTGATTCCAGTCGCGGAGTGTTGTTGATTGATAAAGATCGCTGTTTGCTTGGTGATCATATCGAAGTCCGCGCCATGCTGACGGACGCTCAACACCTGCCGCTGGTCGAAGACGAAGTCATCGCCGTGGTCATTCAGCCCGACAGCACGCGCGTCAATTTGACGCTGCCGCGAGTCAAGGATGGAACCCGCGAAGGCACCTTCGCCGGACAGTTCACGGCACTGCAAGAGGGCGACTATGAAATTGTCGTCGCAATTCCCGATAGTGATGTTGGCGAGCTACTAACGCGCCAGGTCGGCGTGCGCATCCCCGACTTAGAGATCGAACTGCCTCAACGGAATGATGCCCTGCTGACGGAAGTCGCGGAAAAAACTGGCGGCAGGGCGTTTTTTGGCATCGACCATGCGATGAACCGTGGTGGCGGCGGAACTTCACTGGCGGCCGTCATCGAACCGCAGGATCAAGCGACTTACTTGCCGGGGACCCCCAACGAACGATTTACCGAAAAACTGATGGGCTGGCTGCTAGCTCTGATTTGTGGCGTGTTAAGCCTCGAATGGCTGATTCGTCGCTTGAGCAAACTGGCCTGATCGTTTTTCATGCGGTCCGTTAATATTCTCAGGTTGATTAAAAACGAATTCTGAAACAATGGCGACAAAGCTTGACCAAACTCGCTTAGCATCTCGCATCCAGTCCCTCTTGTCGGGGTTGCGTTGGCGCATCCGCTCCTATGTATGGCTGGAAGGACTGGGGGTGGCCGTGGCGTGGGTCGGGATAATGTTTTGGGTCGCCTTGGCGATCGACTACGGACCCGTACTGGTCGGCAAACTGCTTGGCGGAGTGGTTCCCGCCGTGGCGGGGCTGCCCGAGGCTTCGGTGTCGCTACGAGCATTTCTATTGTTTACGGTGTTGGTGCTGCTGGCGGTGATTGTGTTTCGTTGGATCATCCGGCGGGCCTTCGTTCCCATGGCCGACCACAGCATGGCGGTTTTGCTGGAGCGGCAGTTCGCGGGCTTTCACGACAGTCTGGTCACATCGGTGGAAATGTCCGAGCGGCCGGATCATGCCGAGGAATTCAGCCCGGAAATGCTGGAGCATACAACGGACGATGCCCTGTCGCAGGTAGGAAACGTGAAGCTGCGGCAAGTGTTCTCGATGCTCCCGCTGATCATCAGCCTAGCCGCCGCGACCGTGTTGGTTGCCTCGGTTGGCGGCTTGGCTTGGGCAGATTCGGATACTTTCTATCAGGCCGCCAATCGGATCTACCTGCTCGACTCTAGTCCCTGGCCGCGCAGCGCCGCGATTGAAGTAATCGGCATCGAGATTCAACGCTCGTCATTGCTGCCCGAGGAAGAGGAAAACGCGCGGGTGATCGAATTTACCAAGGGTCCCGTCAAGTCGGTGAAGGCCGCCAAGGGATCCAACGTGATCCTTAAAGTTCGCGCGGATGCGACGATGACGATTCCCGACGTCTGTACCGTTATCTATACCACGGCCGAAGGCGAGCGCGGGCGCAAGAACATGAACAAGCGCGGCCGGCCGAGCGACGGATTTCAGCATTACTTCTTTGACGATAAACCGCTGAAAGGCATCCTTTCCGCGGTCCAGTTCGAGGTCGTTGGCTTCGATCACAAAGTTACTGGATACGAAGTCGAAGTCGTCGATAATCCCGCTGTTGTCGGTATCGAATTGAAGTCACTCAAGGCCCGTTATTTGCGGTCGAAGAGCCAACAGAATGCCAAGCTCGATGCTCAATCAGAGGATGGCTGGCAGGAGTGGAACAGCGGCGCGCAGCTTCCTCGTGGCACCGAGATCGCCGTCCGCACCAAGACGAACAAGCCCTTGAAGTCCGCCCATCTATACTTTCCGCGCACTGAAGAGTCGCGGACGATCGAATGCGACGGAGCCAACCACTTTCAATTCACCGTCCCGCCGCTGACAGAGGATTTGTCGGTCGAAATTACGCTACACGATGCCGACGATGTAATTAGCGAAACGCCACAACGATTTTACATCACCGCGTTGCCGGATCAGCCGCCCAATGTCCATGCCTATCTGCAAGGAATCGGCACCGCCGTTACGCCGCAGGTTCTCATACCCATTGAAGGTCAGGTTCGCGACGACCATGAAATCGCCGGATCGTGGGTTGAGGTGCAAGCTCCCGATGTCGATCTGCACGAACATGTCATCAAGTTGCCGACGACGGGCGAAGTGAAGACCGAAATTGACTTCCGTGCGATCCGGGACGATGTTGAAAACGGTTTTGAACTGGTCCCCGCGGAAGGAAACAAGCTGGTGCTGGTGGTCAAAGCCAAGGACTACTTCGACCTCGGTGACGAAGAGAATATCGGCATGGGCGATCGGTATGAATTGGACATCGTGACGTCCGACCAGTTGCTGGCCATTCTGGAACGCGAAGAAGCGGGACAACGCCGCCGGGTTGAACAAATCTTTCAGGAAATGAGCGACGCCCGCGATTGGTTGTTACGGGTTAAGAACGACGGGTCGTCGCGGGCAGGCGGAAGCGAACCCGGTGATGGTGTCGCGCCAGAGGGTGCCGGGCGAGAGCCGGATGACAAGGAAGCCAACCGGACGGCACAGCGAGTCCATTCTCTGCGGGCTTTGTTTGCTCAACGATCCTTGCTGCAAACCCGCAAGGCGGCTCAGGAAGTGCTGGGAATCGCGGCCACGTTTCGCGACATTCGCGACCAATTGATCAACAATCGCATCGATGCGGAAGACCGCAAAAAACGGCTGAAAGATGACGTCGCGGACCCCTTGCAGTGGATCGGCGAGGAGTTGTTTGCCGACCTGGACGTGCAAATAGTAAACTTGGAAACCAAGTTGAAACTGCTGGGAAAGGACCTGAATGACGAAAAAATGGCGGCTGGAGTGCAATCTTCGGCCGATATTGCAGTTCAGCAGGCCGAAGATCTGCTCGCCGAATTGGAAAAAGTACTCGAAAAACTGATAAAATACGAATCCTACGCGGAACTATTGGATATCGTGCGTGACCTAATAGAAGAGCAGCAAAAGGCGATGGACGCCACGAAGATCGAACAAAAGAAGGACTTGTTTGACTAGAGCCGGTTACTAGCCGGCCCGCAAATCAGGGAATAGCCATGCTTAATCGAAAGTGCGTAGTCGCCCTCCTCATCGTGACGTTGGGGATGCTCTCTTCCGCCCCGTATGGATGGAGCCAAGATGCCGAACCGGCAAAGGCCGAGCCCGCGGCAGAGGCTCAGCCCGCGCAACCGGTCGTCAGTGAAGTGGTCGCTCAGCAAAGCCGCATCGCGGACCGCTATTCACGGTTGGAAGAATTGCTATTCAAGCTGAAGCAGTTTGAAGAGAAGGGAAACCCCCGGCGGGCGCGGCTGCTGGAACAAGCTTTCGATCAATCGCGGAAAAAGTTCACCAAAAAGGAATTGGAAGTCATCGTACAACGGCTCAGCCGCGAGCAATGGTCCAACGCCCTGAAAGGCCAAGCTCAAGTCAAGACCGACTTGCAGAGCTTGTTGGAACTGCTCAAGAGCGAAGACCGCAGCGAACGCATCAAGTCGGAACAGCAACGCGTCAAGGAGTATATCAAGGAAGTTGAACAGCTCCGCCGTAGACAGATCGGCGCGCAAGGGCAAATCGAGGGCGGCTCTGACATGAAGAAAGGTGCCGAATCGCAAGGCAAAATTGCCGATCGGACCGCGAAGCTCGACGAACGAATTAAGAAAGATCAAGAATCTACCCAAGGCGCGAACGAGACTCCGGAGTCGGACGAAGAAGGCAAGGGTGATAAGAATCCCGAGTCCGACAAGCAAGGCGGCAAGGACGGAGACAAGAAAGACAGCGAAGGGAAAGGTGAAGATCAGGAGGGCAAGCAGGGAAGCAAGAACGACAAGCAGAGCGACAGCGAGTCCAAGGGTTCTCCCAGCGAGGGCGAACAGAAGGGTGGCGAGCAGAAGGGCGACATGAGCAAGGGGTCCGAGAAGAAAGGCGAATCGGACAAGGACAAACAAGGCGACAAGAATAAAGACGACAAGGACAAGCCTAAGGACGATGGCAAGGGAGAGCAGAAGTCGGACGACGAAAAGAAAGATCAGCCAAAGGGCGAATCGGGAGAACCAAGCGATAGCCAATCCGACAAAAAGAGCGAGGGCAAACAAGGCCAACAGGGTCAACCCGGCCAGCAGAGCCAAAGCGACAACGATCAACAAAGCCAAAACGACCAGCAGCAAGAGGAAGAGAATCCAGTTCGCAAGCGCATTCAGGCGGCCGAAGAGCGAATGCGCGAGGCGCAGCGCAAGCTTGAACAGGCCAAACGCAAGGAGTCGCTTGAAGAGCAACAAAAGGCCATCGACGAACTCGATAAGGCAAAAAAGGAACTGGAAGAGATCCTTCGCCAGTTGCGCGAAGAGGAAATTGAACGAGTGCTGGCCCAGTTGGAGGGCCGCTTTCGCAAAATGTTGGAACGCGAGCTGCGCATTTATGAAGGAACCAAGCGGCTCGACAAGATCCCCGCCGAACAGCGCGGCAACGAAGTCGATATTCAAGCCGGAAAGCTCAGCATCGAACAGCACAAGATCGCCGTGGAAGCCGGCAAGGCATTAATTTTGCTGCGCGAGGAAGGTTCCTCGATCGCCTTCCCCGAAACGGTCGAGCAAATGCGCGACGACATGGAGCAGGTTTCCGAGCGACTGGCGCAAACCAAAGTCGGAACCATTTCCCAAGCGCTGGAAGAAGAGATCATCGACGTACTCGATTATCTCATCGAAGCACTCGTCAAGGCTCAACAAGATCTTGAAGACCAACAGCAACAACAGCAGCAACAACAACAGCAGCAGCAACAGCAAGACCAGCCGCTGGTCGATGCAATTGCCGAACTCAAGCTGATTCGCGGGTTGGAAGAACGTGTCTACAAACGGCATGTTCGCTACGCTCGGCTGCTGGATGACCCGGATGATCCCGTCGGCCAAACCGAAGATTTGGAACTGCGCGACGCCATCGACCGGCTCGCCGATCGGCAAGAGAAAATCCATCGCATCACGCGCGATTTGGTTCTCGGCAAAAACAAGTAAGCAGGCGTCGAATGCGTCGACGCAACATGTCACAAAGAAATTTAGCCAATATTCGAGGGATTGAACCCATGAAACAAATCGCCCCACTATGCGGTTTCGTGTTACTGGCTTGCGCCTTGATGGCCCATACCGCGCGGGCCCAGGACGAACTGAAGCAGCGAGCAAGTTGGTCCGCTCCATCGCACCAGCAGGTAAAAGAACGTATCGACAAATGGCTGGCCGATAAAAAGCTGGATGATGTGCAAAAACTCAAGGTCGAGACTCTTTGGCGGGCGGATGGCCCCGCCGCGGTAGAGGACGTTCTGGAACGTGTGGCGATAACCATTTCCATCGTGGAAGACGCAGCCCAACCGTTGATCGCACTAACCCGCGGGCCGCGCGAATCACCCGTCGCGCCGTCGTTCGAGTACCTGAACGATGAGAAGATCGCCGACTTTGTAAGAAACAATTTGCGGCTTTACTATGGCCGCTGGCTAGCTCAGCACGATCTATACGACGAAGCCCAGCAGCAACTGGACGGCTTGACCCACGCCGATGTCGTCGATCCGGCTTCGCTGCTGTTCTATCAAGGCGTCGCGTACCATCGTCTGCTGCAGAAGGACCAGTGTCTGCCTGTTTTGGATCAGCTTTTGGAAAACGAAGAAGCCGTTCCCCGCAGATATCGCAAAGTGGCCGAGTTGATGGTCGCGGATATCAAACCGCTCAAAACTGACTCGCTGGACGAGATAGCCCGGATGATGGACGACATTCGCCGTCGTCAGCGGTTGCACCGCGCGGGCACACGTGTTCGGAAGGAAGAAGAGGACGTGCTGGCGAAACTGGATAAGCTGATCGAAGAACTTGAAGAGCAGCAAAAGAAGCAGCAACAGCAGAGCGGCCAAAACGGCCAAGGAAGTAACAGTTCCAGCCGTCCGGCGAACGACAGCAGTGCCATGGGAGGCAGTGGCGAGGGCAACGTCGACCCCAAGAAACTCCGCACAGGCGATGAGTGGGGCAACCTTTCGGAGAAGGACCGGGAGGCCGTGCTACAGGAACTCAGCAAAGACCTGCCGGCTCATTTCCGCGAGGTCATTGAAGAATATTTAAAGAAACTGGCCAGAGACGACCCTCGCTAATAGCGTTGGGGATCTCACGGAATTCGTCGGGAAAAAATATGTGGCAATTCATACTGGCAGCCCTGGTCGCCGCTCCTGGACTGGAAATAGAAGTGGTACCGATTGATGGCGATCCCATGAAAGGGACGCTGGTTAACCTTTCATCCGATGTGGTAACCATCAAGCTGGCCGAGGGCGACCAAATGTTGTCGGCCCGTGATCTGTTGTCGGTGGCGCCGCTCTACCCGTTCCCCAGTTTTTCCAAACCAGTCGTGTGGGTCGAACTGCTGGACGGTTCACGAATCCCGGCAACGGAGTTTACTTCGCGGGATCGCAAGGCCACGGTCGAACTCGTCGGCGGCCAGAAGGTCGAGGTCGAGACTCGGTCCATTCACTCAGTGCTGTTGAAGTCCCAAGAAAATCAATTGGAATTGCAAAAGGCTTGGCGGAAGATCCAGGCGGAAAAGACCGTGGGAGATATTCTGGTCGTTCGCAAGGAGATTTCGGTGGTCGATGACGACGATCCCACGGAAACCGCGCGAACCGAAATCGTGCTGAACCCCGCCGATGGAGTCCTGCATGATGTCACCGCCAAGACCGTGGAGTTTGAGTTTGGCGGCGATCGCATTCCCGTTGGACGCCAAAAGGTCGAAGGGTTGATCTACTATCACGCCGCGAATCGAAAACTGCCCCGCCCTGTTTGCCGAGTGGATGACGTTGACGGTGGCAGATGGCTGGTCAAGTCGCTCAGCCAAAGCGAGACCGGAATCGACCTCACCACCGTCGCCGGCACCAAAGCGTCGTTGAAATTTGAACAGATTAAGAAATTTGACTTCGCCGCGGGCAACATGGACTTCCTCGGTGATTTAGAATGGGAGTATCTGGAAGTCAAACGACCGTTGCAATTCAGCAAGTTCTCCAGCGTCATGGATCAACAATATCATCCACGAAAAAACCGTGTTTACGGCACGCAAGGAGAAGCCAAACTTCAATTGTTGGCCGACGGCAAAAAGTATGAAAAAGGCCTGTCGCTGCGAAGCAATACGTCCGTTGTTTACCAGTTGCCGGAAGGCGCTCGGCGGTTCATCGCCAAGGTGGGCATCGACGCCCAAGGGAACGCCGCCAGTCACGTCCATCTCATCATCAAAGGTGACGCGGAAACGCTTTACGAGGGCCCCATATCGGGAGCCGATAAAGCACCGATTTCCTTGGACGAGAAGGTGGCCGGATATCGCCGCTTGAAGATTATTGTCGAGCCGGGCAAAAAACCCGATCATTGGGATTTTTTGGACCTCATCAACGCCAGGATAACTAGATGATTCGCTGCTCTCATTCATCACGGCTCGGGTTTTCAACAGTCATGTTGGCGCTGGTTCTCGGTCCCGCGACGGTGGCCTCTTGCGCCGACGTACCAGAGGCCGTGCTGGCCGCGCAAAACCAGCGAATCGCGGCGATTGCCAAAGCCAAGGCGGCTGCGGTCTCGGTGTTCTCTCGCGGCGGACGTGGAGGAGGATCGGGCGTAGTCATATCGCCAGACGGTTTCGCGCTAACGAACTTTCACGTTTCCAAGCCCGCCGGCAACCACATGAGTTGCAGCATGGCCGACGGTCGGCTGTACGACGCGGTAATCGTCGGCATCGATCCGACCGGCGATGTGGCGCTCATCAAATTGCTGGGCCGCGATGACTTCCCTTGTGCCGAATTAGCGGACAGCGACAAAGTACGTGTCGGCGATTGGTGCTTTGCCGTGGGCAATCCGTTTTTGCTGGCGACCGACTTTCAACCTACAGTCACCTACGGCATCGTCTCGGGCGTGCATCGCTATCAGTATCCGTCGGGTACGTTGCTTGAATACGCCGACTGCATCCAAACCGACGCGTCGATCAATCCGGGAAACTCGGGCGGGCCGCTGTTCAACGCCGAGGGCAACTTAATTGGCATCAACGGACGCGGCTCGTTTGAAAAGCGTGGCCGCGTCAACGTAGGCGTGGGCTACGCGATTTCGATCAATCAAATCAAAAACTTCATGGGCTATTTGCACAGCGGTCGAATCGTCGACCACGCCACCGCGGGGTTCACCGTAACGCAGGACGAAGACGGCCGAGTGGTGGTAAGCAACATCATCGAGTCGTCCGACGCCCATCGTCGCGGCTTGCGATATGGCGACGAAATCGTGTCCTTCGGCGGTCGGGCGATCACCACGACCAACGAGCTAAAAAACGTCTTGGGCATCTATCCCAAAGGCTGGCGAATCCCCTTGACCTATGTCAACGAAGACCAGCGCCACGAAATCCTGGTACGGCTGGCCGGAGTTCATGGCAGTGCTGAATTGATCTCAAAAATTCAACGCGCCCCGCAACCGCCCGCCAAACCCAAGGACGACGACCATCAGCCCAAGGAGAAGGACAAGCCGGATAAGCCCAAGCCGGTGAAGCCAACCGGGGCCCCCAAAGCCGCTCCCATTCCCCAGCACGTTGCCAAGCTGATCAAGGCACGCAACGGATATGCAAATTACTACTTCAATGAACTGAATCGAAATCGCGTGTGGGAGTCGTTTATCAAGTCGGCGGACTATTCAAAACTTACCGGCCTGTGGCGAATGTCGGGAAAGAATGCCGACGGCAACGACATCGAAATCATTCTCGGTCCGGAGGAAGTTTCCGCCCGTTTTCCAACGGGGCCGGTCACCATTAACACCAACGAAGATGACTCCAACGAGTTGGGCGACCAGATCGCTCCCGCCGGCAGCGGAGGGTTATTGCTGGCGCTTCACCTATGGCGGCGGCTGTTGACACTGAGCCCGGGACAATACGGAAAAGTGTACTACTTGGGAACGGCACCAACTCCGACCAGCGCGGCGTTGGCGGATGTATTAGTGGGGACGCACAAAGTCGTCGAGACACAGTTCATGTTCGATCCTTCATCGGGGCATCTGATTGGAATCGAAATGTACCCCGATTTGGACGTCGATCCCTGCGAAATCTATTTCAGCAACTACCGCGATGTGGACGGTCGAACCTTGCCGCACCGCATGGAGGTTCGTTTCGGCGACAAGGTCTTTACAACGATCGATATCGAACAATTCGAGTTCACTGCCAAGGAGAAAAAAGAAGCGTGAGCAGCCACGGAAAAAACACGAGTTCCGGATTGCTGGTCGGCTTCTTGCTGTTGCTGGCTTGCAATTCCAATGTCCAGGCCGCTTCCTTCGCCGAAGCAATTGAAGGCGTCCAGCCCAGGATCGTCAAGATCTTCGGGGCCGGCGGATTGCAGGGTCTAGAAGCCTACCAAAGTGGCTTTTTGATTTCGGACGACGGCTACGTCTTGACCGTTTCCAGTACGGTGTTGGACACCGACTATATCACCGTCGTGCTGGATGATGGCCGCAAATTTCAGGCTGAATACGTTGGCTACGATCCTCGGATTGAAATCGCCGTTCTTAAAGTTGATGCGACCGGCTTGGTCCATTTTAATCTGGATGAATGCGTCGATTTGGACAGCGGCGACCGCGTACTCGCCTTTAGCAACCTGTACGGAGTTGCCACTGGTAATGAACCGGCCAGCGTGCTGCATGGATCGGTCTCCACGACCACGAATTTGGAAGCCCGCCGTGGTGCTTTCGCGACGACATATCGGGGCCGCGTCTACATCCTGGACGCAATGACCAACAACCCTGGTGCCGCCGGCGGCGCGCTGACGGATCGACAGGGAAGACTGGCGGCCGTCTTGGGTAAGGAATTGCGAAATTCGCTGAATAACACCTGGCTCAACTACGCCATTCCAATCGCCGAAGTCACCCAGTCGATCGAAGACATTCGCGCCGGCAAGCTGATCATTGGCCGTCGAGAAGAAGATCGGCGGCGTCCGCTGGAACCGATGGCGTTGGCCGACCTGGGCATTACGCTCATTCCCGACGTATTGAACAAGACGCCCCCCTTCATCGATCGAGTACTGCCCGATTCGCCGGCGGAAAAAGCCAAATTGCAGGTCGACGATTTGATTCTGTTTGTCAACGACCGGTTGGTCGCTTCCTGCAAGGCCGTCAATGATGAACTCGGATTTATTGAACGCGACGCGGAACTCACCCTGATTATCGAACGCAACAAAGACCTCGTCGAGGTCGTCGTCCGCGTCGAGTGAGACCGCGGTCCGCCACCTCATCCTGTTTTCACCAACCAATCAGAAGACGCCATGATAGACCTGTTTCGACCTCCGCGACGCCTGCTTGTGGCCAGTCTTCTCGTGCTGATCGCCCTCGCGACCGCCGCGCCCGCTCAGGACATCGACGAACTGGAGGAACGGGCCTTTAAAGAGGCGGTCGCCAAGGTCGCGCCGTCCGTCGTCTACATCCGCACGGTCGGCGGACTCGATCGAGTTGGCAAGACATTGATCGGCAGCGGGCCAACTACCGGTTTGGTGGTGGCCGAGGATGGCTATGTCATCTCCAGCGCGTTCAATTTCGTGCAAAAGCCGTCTTCCATTCTGGTCACTTTGCCCAGCGGAAAGCGGGCATCGGCGGAAATCGTGGCCCGCGATCAAAGCCGCATGCTGGTTTTATTGAAGGTCAATACGGACGAACGGCTCGTGGCGCCTATCGCGGTACGTCGCGAAGAGATGATCGTGGGCCAGTGGTCGCTGGCCGTGGGCAGAACGTTTGACGCCGAGCGGCCCAATATGTCGGTCGGTGTGTTGAGCGCCACCAACCGCATCTGGGGCAAGGCGATCCAAAGCGACGCCAAGATTTCACCCAGCAACTACGGCGGACCGCTGATCGACATCCACGGAAATGTATTGGGAGTCCTGGTTCCCATGTCGCCCCAAGGCAAGGGAGAAATGGCCGGATCCGAATGGTACGACTCGGGCATTGGGTTCGCCGTTCCCCTGGATGATGTTTTCCGTCATTTGGACACAATGAAAGCCGGTGAAGATCTGTTTCCGGGCCTGCTCGGTGTGTCGCTGAAGGGCAGCGACGTGTACGCCGACGCGGCCATTTTGGCGGGCATTCACCCCAAGTCGCCCGCGGCCGAAGGCGGGCTGAAGGTGGGCGACAAGATCGTCGAAGTCGATGGTGTTCCGATCATCCGGCAAGCGCAACTCAAGCATGCCTTGGGAAAACGGTACGCCGGCGATCAAGTCAAATTGGTGGTGGCCCGCGGCGAAGACCGTATCAACTCCAGCGTCAAACTGGTGGACAAACTGGTTCCTTATGAGCATCCTTTTTTGGGTATCCTTCCGGCCCGCGATAACGCGGAAAAGGGAGTCGCCGTGCGATACGTTTATCCGGGAAGCCCCGCGGACGAAGCGGGAATCGCATCCGGCGATCGGCTTGTCGCGCTGGCGGGCATCGACCTTCAAGACGCGAATGCGATGCGAGATTTGATGGGAGCCTATGAGCCCGGTGTTCAGGTTGCCGTCAAAATCGTTCGTGGCGCGGAAACGTTGGCCAAAGAAGTTACGCTGGTGGGAATCCCAAGCGAGATTCCCGCGGAAGTGCCAGCGGCGAAGACCCCGGCAACAGAAAAGCCCGAGCAGCCGCCAGTTGTGGGGGAAGTCGAAATCAAGATCCCCGAAGAGCCAGCCAATTGTTTGGCGTATGTGCCGGAGAATTATCACCCCGACGTGCCGCATGGACTGCTGGTGTGGCTGCATGCACCCGGTAAGTTCAATAAAGAAGAATTGATCGCTCGTTGGAAATCACACTGTGAACAGCGGGGCCTGATTCTACTTGCTCCCCAATCGGCCGATCCCAAGCGGTGGCGGGCCACGGACGCCGATTTTATTCGCAAGACCATCGATGACGTGTTGGCCAATTACAACGTCGACCGATCGCGAATCGTGACGCATGGCCATCAGGCGGGCGGAGCGATGGCTTTTTTGGTGGCCTTCAAGCAGCGCGATCTGATTCGCGGAGTGGCGTCGGTCGACTCCGCGCTTCCGCAGCGCACGCCAGTGCCCAACAACGATCCCGTTCAACGCTTAGCGATCTACATGACCACCGCCAGCAAGTCGCGGCTGGCCAGTGCTATTGAGGCGGGCTCCAAGCGGCTGGTAGAAATGAAATTTCCCGTCACGCTGAAGGATCAAGGCGAGCAGGCTCGGTACCTTAGCGCCGACGAAATCAGCGAACTGGTCCGCTGGATCGATACTCTGGACCGAATCTAGTCATACCTTATGCGACGTCACGTTCTTGGCATTTTCTCGTTAGTGCTGATTTTGGTTGGCACTGGATTGTTGATTACGTACGGATTTTCGGCACAAAAGGGAATGTTGGGAGGTGTATGCCTGAAGGCTGGGTTAGTCCTGGGTGCAATCTGGCTGGCGTTCCCCCAAGTTTCATTGATGGTGACTCGATTCCCGCCCTGGCTGATCGCATGCTGCGTCGTGGGACTCGGAGTTCTCGTTTGGCGGCCCAGGCTTATCGTCGTCATTGGACCCTTGTTGGCCGCGATCGTGGTCATTCAGATTTTCGGCTGGCTGTTGAAGCCGCCGCCGAGGCGGAAGCGAAAGCCTCGTGCGCCGGCAAAACACGAAACAACAGCTTCAAAGTAGCGACGTTTGGAGTACCGTCGGGACGGATTTCCGCATCGTCCGTCAACATTGACCGCTGGCCCTCGATGAGTCAAAATTGTCGTTCCAGCCGCGGAAACCAGATCCGGCTTCGCCAAAAGTCCCACCTTTTTTGGATGTCTCACATGCCCAAGAATCATGCTCGGATGCAGCGCCGTAGTTTTCTGGGAATCGGTGTCGCTGGCGGGCTTTCTTTGTGGTCGCGACCCTTGGCGGCGGCCAGCAACTCGGCGAAGGCCAAGAATGTCCTGATTATCTACGAGCAGGGCGGCCTCTCGCACATGGACACCTTGGATCCAAAGCCCGACGCGCCGGTCGATCACCGCAGTCCTTTCAAGCCGATTGCAACGAATGTTCCGGGATTGCAGTTCACGTCTCTTTGTGCGAATACCGCCCGCGTGGCCAACCGCTTGGCGGTGGTTCGATCGATGTACCACAAAGACGGAGCCGTCAACGGGCACCCCAACGGAACGCAATACGCGCTGTCCGGAGAGGTTCCCGGCGGCCCCTTGGAAATGCCCGACATCGGCGGCGTCGTATCCCATCGCATGGGTTCGCGTTGCGGCTACCTGCCGTCGTACGTCATGATTCCCGGCAATCACGAACAGGCCAAGATGACGAGACAGGGGTTCCTGCCCGCCGAATCCAAGGTATTCAAGACGGGTGGCCGCGATCTTTCCGATCCCAACTGGAAAGTTCCGAACCTCAATCTATTATCCGGCGTTGACCCACGGCGATTTCAGGATCGCCGAGATTTGCTGAGCAACCTGAACGTGGCGGTGGCCGATCCATCACAGCCCGTCGACAACTATGCTTCTCTTAAGCGGCAGGCGGTCGACATGCTGACCAACCCAAGAGCTCGCAGTGCGTTCGACCTGTCCGAGGAATCGGACGTCGTGCGCGAAAAATATGGACGCGGCCACCGGGGACAATGCTATTTGCTGGGGCGACGGTTGATCGAACGCGGTGTACGGTTCGTCACGGTGGATGTTCGCGAACCGCTTACGAAAGCAACCCCAGGCGGCTTTAACATGAACTGGGACCACCACGACTTGATCTACACCAAGGACTCGTGCGGCACGGTGCGGAACAAAGCGGGCGGCGAGGGCCGCTATGGCATCGGGCACTGGGTCATGATGGGTAGCACCGATCAAGCCTTCGCGGCGCTGATCGAGGATCTGGATGAACGCGGCTTGCTGGACGAGACGCTGGTCTGTTTCATGACCGAGTTTGGACGCACGCCGCGCATGAACAAATTTCAAGGGCGCGACCACTGGGCGCACGGATATTCGCACCTGTTTGCCGGAGCGGGCGTGCCGGGCGGTCAAGTGATTGGACGCACCGACGGGGACGGCGGCTATGTCGCCGATCGTCCTCATTTGCCCGAGGATGTGGCCGCGACCCTCTATGAGAAGTTGGGCCTGGACCGCCACAGGCCGATTTACACGCCGGCAAATCGCCCCGTGTTCCTCGCCCATCGGGGTGAAGCGATTCCAGAACTGTTCTAGATACCGTCGGCGGTCGGAGAAGAACGAAATCGCCAAGAACGCCGGGCCGCTGGGGTTCGCCAGTGGCAATAAAAAAGGGCGGTCCAATCACTTAGATCGGACCGCCCGCGACAATTAACCAGACCAGCCAACTTCCCCGGGGTGGGAAGCGAAGGCTTTCGCTCTTGGGCTTAGTGGCCGCAGCAGCTATTGCAGCAACCACAGCAGCAAGGTGCCGGGCAGCATACGGGAACCTGCTTGCAGATCACCTTGGGTACGCAGATCGTCTTGGTGTAGGCGACCTTCTTGGGCACACAACGGCAGACGTTGATCGTCTTGGTGTAGTGTACCGGCTTGCACACCGTGTACGGCACTTTCTTCACGTGCTGTTCAGCAACGTAACGGCAGACCGTGTAGGGGATCTGTTTGGTGCAGTGTTCCTTGACCATGCGGCACACCTTGTAGGTGCAATGCTTGACACGCTTCTCGGGAACCATGTGGCACACCTTGTAGGTGCAATGCTTGACACACTTCTCGGGAACCATGTGGCACACCTTGTAGGTGCAGACGCGAGTCTTGCATTCGGGAACCATGCGGCAGACCTTGTAGGTGCAATGCTTGACACGCTTCTCGGGAACCATGCGGCAGACCTTGTAGGTGCAATGCTTGACACACTTCTCGGGAACCATGCGGCACACCTTGTAGGTGCAGACACGAGTCTTGCATTCGGGAACCATGTGGCACACGGTGTAGTTGCAAGTACGAGTCTTCTGCTCTTTAACCCAATGGCAGACCTTGTAAGTGCAGTGCCTTTGGCGCTGCTCTTTGACGTAACGGCATACCTTGTAGGGCACCATCTTCTTGTGCACTTCTCGCTCGTAACGGCAGCAGTTGATCGTCTTGGTCTTCACCTCGGGGCACCAGACTTTCTTGCAGTACGTACGACCGGGAATCGTGCAGCAAACCGTCTTGCACTTGCCAGGGCAGTACACGCAGCAGCAACGGCAAGGATCCCAAGTCCAGCAACCGGGCTCACGGACGCACTTCTTGACGACGCGATCCGGGCACTTGTGCTGGTGAGCTTCCCAATGACCACAGCAAACCTGAATTTGCTTGGTGTAGTGCACGGGCTTGCAGACCGTGTAGCAACACTCACGTTCGCGAGTTTCCCAAACGGGCTTGCAAACGCAGTAGTTGATGGTCTTGGTCTTGGTTTCCCAAACGGGCTTGCAGACCGTATAGCAGTGCGTCCGAGTCTTGGTCTCGTAGACGGGCTTGCACACGGTGTAGTTGATCGTCCGGGTTTTCGTTTCCCAAACGGGCTTGCAGACCGTGTAGCAAATGTCCTTGGTCTTGGTTTCCCAGACGGGCTTGCAGACCGTGTAACAGTGCGTCCGAGTCTTCGTTTCCCACACGGGCTTGCAGACCGTGTAGTTGATCGTGCGGGTTTTGGTTTCCCACACGGGCTTGCAGACCGTGTAACAAATGTCGCGGGTCTTGGTTTCCCAAACCGGCTTGCACACCGTATAGCAAATATCCTTGGTTTTGGTTTCCCAAACCGGTTTGCATACGGTGTAGTTGCAAGTTCGGACCTTTTGCTCGTACACGGGCTTGCAGACCGTGTAGTGGCAGTCACGATAGCGCGTCTCGGCAACATACTTGCAGCAGTTAATCTGCTTCTGCTCATAGACCTTGTCATAGCAGGTCTTGTAGCAAGTCATTTGCTGCTTTTCCCAGACCACCTTGCGGCAGGTCTTCATGACGGTATGGCAGCAGTTGCGTGCGCAACAGTAATCGGCCGGTGCATCGCACCCGCAGTTCGCGTAGCTGGCTGCGCCGCAACAAGCGGCCCAACTCGTACTGGCTGACAAAGCGATCGTTGCGACCGCCATGAGCAGCACACCTCGTAGGGTTCTCATCTTCCGATCTCCTTCACTACTGGTCTCGTAAGGGAAGAGGCAATCTGGTCTGGCGACTTCATCGCCGTTTTATCTCTATCGGCCCAACTCCACCGCCGTCATTTACCTATTTTGCTTGTAATACGCAAATCGCTCCTGTGACCATGGCCGCAAAAGCGTCGTAAACGTGCGCAGAATGGGTGATCTGTGGTAAATCATCGTCAATATATTTCGCTAGCTTGAGTTCTATCGACTAGATCGTGTTAAGCAGATGGAAAGTTTGGGTCGATCCAGGCAAACAAGAGGCGCAACGAATCTGCGGATGATGGGTAGGCGAAAGAAAGGAAGGTCTTTGCCGCGCCAATGCGGACGCTGACGCCTATGCGGGCCGGGCGGTTTATGCGGATTCAACTACCGCACTGCTTACGCGGTATTTTGCGAACTGCCCTACGCAACGAAAGAACTTTGTTGACGCGCCATTACCGGTAATCTATGTACCCTTAGCGAGGCAATGTTTCCGCCTAGCGTGACGCAAATAACTTCATGGCGAATTAGGTTAGCGGTGGGGCAGAACCCCCCTCCTAAGCAGAGGAAGAAACTACCAATGGACATGCAACGACGTTCAGGATTTACGCTGGTTGAGGTGCTAATCGTTGTAGTAATCATGGCCATTTTGGCTGCCGCGATCATTCCACAGTTTTCGGATTCATCGAATCAGGCGAGAATGGGAACCGCCGAGTTCAATTGGCACACGCTGAAATCGCAAATCGAAATGTACAAATTGCAGCATGACGGCAGTGTTCCCGCCAAGCTAGAGAACCTAACCTCCAAGACCGACATTAGCGGGGCGGTTGGTACGGGCGCGACGCACATCTACGGTCCTTACATCGCGGAATTACCCGTCAATCCTTGGAATCTGAGTAAGACGGTTACGGAATCGGCTGGGCAGGCTTCGCCGACCGCATTCAGCGACACGGTGGGATGGTACTTCGATACCACCAGCGGCCACCTGTGGATGGCGGGCAAGGAAGACTCCAAGTTCAAGTTGATTGGCGACGAAGCCGCGGCACCCTAGTCCAGCGACCGCGTCCCGTGGATAGCGTCCCATGGATAGCTTCGCGTGGAACGATCGAGCACTGCCGTGTAGAATTTCCAGATCGGCTCAACCAATCTGAACCGATGTCACGCGGCACAGGTCCCTGGAAATCCACTTGGTCCCATGGGTGATTCGAAAGAAAAACCGGCGGAAGGACGCCACGGGTCGGTTCCCAAGGCGGTCGTCAGTCGCCTCAGCCTCTATCAGCGAGAACTTCAGCGCCTGCAACGCGACGGGCACGAGACCACTAGCTCAACGCACTTGGGCAAGCTGCTGGGCGTCACGGATGCGCAAGTTCGCAAGGACCTGGCGTATTTCGGCCAGTTTGGCTACCCGGGCGTGGGATACCGCTGCGCGGAACTGATCAACGAGATCAAGAAAATCATGGGGACCGACCGCCGCTGGCCCGTGGCGTTGGTCGGCGTGGGAAACCTCGGCCAAGCCCTGCTGGGATACAAGGGGTTTGGCGAACAAGGGTTCCGCATCGTGGCCGCTTTCGACCAGGATCGAGAAAAGGTCGGCCAACAAATCGACAGCATTCAGATCCGTCACATGGACGATTTGCCGGAGGTAATTCAGGCGGAAAAAATCCGGCTGGCGATTCTGGCGGTCCCCGCGCCGGCCTCGCAACACGTCGCCGATCTGCTGGTAGCGGCAGGAATCGAAGGGGTGCTGAATTTTGCCCCGGTCACCCTGGCAATTCCCCCCCAGATACGGGTAATCGGCGTCGACTTGGCCATCGAACTGGAACAACTTTCATTCGCGGTTGTCGAAGCGATGGACAATTCGTAAGCTATTACGTGGTTGGGACCAAACAGCCCCAACTAATACCCGGTGGTGTAATGGTAACACTAGGGATTTTGGTTCCCTCATTCAAGGTTCAAGTCCTTGCCGGGTAATTTTTGGGGGGCACTTTCTGGGGTCACGAAAGCATTGGGAAACCCGCCTCGGGCCGGAGACGCCGATCCCTTCTTGGATTTACTCAATGGGCGAGTACCGTTGAGCGGACGTTCCCATCCCAAATCTTGAACCACTTTACTGCCACATTGTTGGGTTCCAGATTTTGGATCCCACCTCTGGCCCGGTCGTGATCGATATTGCCAACGACCGACTGCCCCCTAGCCCAACTTCCCCATTAGATGTCGGAAGTACCGTGTTTTCAGGGGTGGCGAGCGTGAAGTCGTCACTACATTTCAGTTTGGTTTATTTTCGGCAGGTGGAGTTTGAGGTGATCGAGGAGAATCTGTTGGTGGTCGGTTG